>CBDURU010000106.1:0-12574 GCA_965369865.1 uncultured bacterium
GACGTACCAGTGTATTACTCAGGAAGATTATCGTGGCAAAACAGGCGTTCGATCTTGACCTTCATAAATTCATCCACGATCCGGGTAAGGCCCGCGGCATGATCGACGCATGTATAACGGATTGTGTTAAAAAAAATATCAGCCTGATTCGGGTGATTCATGGAAAGGGCAAGGGTGATTTTCGCAAGCTGGTTTATTCCCATCTCGAGAGGCATCCCGATGTGGAAGGCTATGTATTATGCGATCCGACGCACGGCGGCAGCGGAGCGACATGGGTGCATCTCGCGGTTGAAACGAAAGACAATTCCACTTTTATTGAACAGGCTGCAGAAAATAACGAAAGTACGGACAAGGGGATTAAACCGCTTTCGCCATGGATGAGACGAATTCTACTGCTTATTCTGCTCGTATCGTCTTTTATTGTTTTCCCTGAATGGATTGCCCGGGCCGGTATGATTTTCCTTGTATTTTTTCTGGAACTTGGGATGAATACCGGGGATAAAAATTAAAAAAAATTGTCCTCCATAATAATTTTCAATGCCTGAATTTCATCGTAACTCCGGATATTAATTAGACTGGCAAGTGAAAAAAAACAGTAAAAAATCGATCGATGGTTCGAAGCCACTGGTGCTGGCTGCGATCAATGATGAAGATTTATGGAACGAACTCAAGGGTCCACTTGAGGAACGGTTCCGTGTAAGGCGTGAAACCGACGGCCTTCGAGCCATTGATGTGCTATTCCTTTTACGGCCGGCCGGAGTGATCGCGGAATCTGGTCTGCCGGGTTTATCCGGGATTCTTCTCGCGAGATTAATCGGTCACAATCGCTATACCATTAAGTTGCCTGTCGCCCTGATTTTAAGCAGGGAATACCTTATCGAGGAGTTCTGGGCGAACGATTCCGGCGCGATCGATATACTGCAAAGGAGAAACGCGGTCGAAGCGGTTCGCAGCCTCGAGATCGCAATTTCACCAAGGACTGAAATTTCGAAAGACGATTGGGACAGGGCAGAGATAGGTCTACGAGCCGAAGGTGGGCCGGTGGCGGGTGTAGCAACTGACCTTGAGGACCAGTTGATCAGCGCAAGTATACTCGCAAGGCTCGGTGAGATTGATTTCGCCGGGGAATCCAAGCTTGGGAGCTCTCAGAACCCGATTCCGGATTTTATCTGGAAAGCCCTGACCGCATTATCCACCGTTCTTGAATTCGCGCAGGCCGGAGTAACTCTCTGGGACTCAAACGAGCTGTTTGTTGTGGAGAATGAAGTTTTCAAGGATGTCCTGAACAGAGAATCATTCGTTAAAGAAAGCCTGTCATCCGCCAAGCTTTACTACAGGTCCAGGGGAGGGCCTTTCAATCCTGAGGTAACCATACTTCCGGCGGTTCAACGCAAGCTCCCAGGGCCCTCCGGTCCTGCAAGTACATTTTTCGCCCTGCCCCTCAGCGGTCGGCGAGGAAATTATGGTCTGCTGAGTATTATGACATACAAGGAAATCGCAATTCGGGAGTATTACCTTCATACACTTTCCCTGATAGGAACACAATTATCCGTGACGCTTGAACGAGCATTATTCTACGAGGAAGTCCGGAAACTATCCGTCACCGACCCCCTTACAAGGCTGTCCAATCGCAGGGCGATAATAAACAGGCTCGAACAGGAATTTCGCAGAAGTGTCAGGTATCGGACCCAACTATCGATGGCATTATGCGACATCGATGACTTCAAAAAAGTAAACGACAGGTTTGGACACCTGGCCGGCGACCAGGTGCTGATGGAGGTTTCAAAAATCCTCAAGAATTCAGTCAGGGAAGTTGACCTCGCCGGACGCTGGGGCGGTGAGGAAATTGCCCTGCTGTTCCCGCAAACAGACCTCGAGGGAGCGCTTGTCGCTTGTGAGCGAATCAGGAAAGAAATTGAAAATCTCAAGGTAAATTACCAGGGAAACGAAATTCAGATCACGATATCGATAGGAGTGTCTACAATCGATTCCGACAATATATGCCCTCGATCGGCTGAGACAATGATGGGCCTGGCCGATCATGCGATGTATGTCGCGAAACAAAAGGGCAAGAACCAGGTAGCGGGTTTCAATGAGATCGTTGATGATATGGTTAGTATGTATAAGTAGCACCCCACATCGTTCCAGGATGATCGGTTAGCCCTTTTCCCTCAACTTATCAACTTGCCTTTAAATTGCGGTATACTTTCCATCCGTGAAATAATTCAGGGGTAATAACCTGAACCGGGCCAGGCAGCTTCTGCATGTTTATGATTAAAATGAGAAATGAAAAAACCGTAGAACAGCACGGCAGTGCGTCGAACGGCAGTGCGTCGAATGGGTTGTTTTAAGTTGGAAGACGCACTGCCGTGCTGTTCTACGACTTGTCGTTTTTTCGATGGCTAAAAATGATTAATTTTTCCTATAATTCACTGAGAATCCTCTCGATAGCGGTTCTAATGATTGTGCTTCCGGTTTCCTGTGCTCCCAATGATGAATCCGTAACTCCCCTTCCCGCCGATTCTCTTCTACTGCGCACTCCATACATGGGAGATGAAACAGAACTCCGCGACCCGCCACCCGCGACGAGCAGGATCCATCGCGATGAAAGTTCCGTTGAGGGCTGGCTCGATCCACCTCTCAGGATGCTCAGATTTCCAGTGGAATTACGGGAATCACCCCGCCTGATGTTCCGTCTCGGGATGGATTCACGGATTTCATTTCAACCCGGCGACCTTAAATTGCGGATAGAATACCATCCTGTGAGCGAAGATTCCCATCCTGAAACAGGGGAAACGATCAAGTACATCCTGTTTCAGACCACACCTGAAACAAACCCAGTCTCCATGTTTCAATTTATGGATTTCGATATCGATCTCAGCGAATACGCACCTGGAAAAGGAGAACTGCGATTCATTTCTGAAGGCAGGCTTTCCGGCAATGACGATATCGATATTCTCTGGGGCCAGCCGGTTATTTATTATCCTAATGAGAAACGAAATAAGCATGTGCTGTTGATAGGCGTCGATACGCTAAGGTTCGATGTGTTATCCATATACGGTGGCCGTGATGAACTTACGCCCAACATCCGGAGACTGGTGGGTACCGGGACAATTTTCACAAACAACCACGGACAGGCTCCGTTTACGGGACCATCGTTCGGAAGTATGCTCACCGGAAAATACCCGTCCGGAATTGCACCAACAATTACGACCGTTCATATACCTCCTTATGCAACTACAATCGCGGAAAGGCTTCAGGACCGGGCATGGGCAACATCGATGGTCTGTGGAAATCCGTATCTCGGATCCGAACGTTCCGGGTTTACAGAGGGAATGGAATCGGTCTGGTATCGCAACCACGCGACGCCGGATGTGACTGTCGACAGGACGATCGAAATGATCGAGTTGAACCATGGCCGTGACATTTTCATGTTTATTCATATCATGGACCCGCATTTCCCGTACGACCCTCCATTGGATTTGATCGATTCTCTCTGCGATCGCCGTTACCGTGGAACGTACAGGACGGAATTCAATGACATGGAGGATTGGGTGTTCTTAACTGAAGCCCCTCCCGATTATGAAGTTACGAGGGTAAAGGAGCTTTATGACGCCGAGGTCGCGGATATGGACCGGGCGATCGGACGGTTGTTTGAGTACCTTGAAACAAATGAGCTTCTGGAAAATACGCTGGTAATCCTTGCCTCGGACCATGGCGAAGAATTTTTCGAGCACAGCCAGTACGGCCATGGTCAGAGCCTCTACGAGGAAATGATTAAACTCCCGCTGGTAATCTGGGGTGAAGGCTTTCCGGGTGGGACAACAATCGATACAACGGTAAGCAATATCGATATCGTTCCGACAATCCTTGATTACCTTGGCGAACCCATCCCCGATGACCTTCCCGGCATGCCGCTTCAGAACATAGCCAGCGGTGAATTTTCAGAAGACCGGATGATATTCGGGGAGGGGAATTTAAGGCGCGGCTATCACACGAAATTTGTCATCGACTGGCCATATAAATGCATCACCGACTATTTCACCGGGGAAACAATGTTGTTCGATCTCGAAACGGATCCCGGGGAGATGAACGACCTAAGCCGCGAGAATCCTGAGCTTACAGGGGAAATGTCGATGGAGGGAACCCTGAGAATGCCTCCGCTCGCGACAATGTTCATCGTTTTCATTACCGGTGACCCTGAAGATTCCCCGTCCAGGTTCACGGGAATGCTTACCATTCCCGGCGGGATCGCGGCATCGAAGGCAATCGGTCTTGTTTCCGGGGACGATTATTATACGGAAGGCGATTCGATTCACTTCGATTTCAGTCCCGACACAGAACCGGGCGATCCGAATAAAGCATTGATTATTTTTCCGTATAAGGGTGGGAACTCTTTCGTGGCAACGGTACTTATGGACGGGATGGTCGATCCTGAGAGATTCTATCCGTATGGGTCCGATGTTCCGGAACCATCCGGCCAGGCGACGGTAAATGTTTACGATCTTCCATGGCCGAACAGGATGCCGGTCGATGTTCATGAACGTCCCGCTGCCTGTTACATCCTGGGAATCCCGGGATTTCCACCCGATGAGGAAGTGGAATTTGATTACCGGGAACTCGAACCTCAAACGCTCGACCAGTTGCGAGCGCTTGGTTATATAAATTAAAATTACAAATGTAAATGAAAAAAACTAAGTTTAATTTTGCGATCGGTTCTCTTTTCAGGCTGCTCTTTGCAGTTGTTGCTGTCTGTTACTGCATGGTCCCAGGCTGTATGAAGGCAATACCACAATCAGATTTACTCCCCATATCTTTTCTGTATATAACCCCGTATATCGGGGATGAAGCTGAAATACGCGATCCCGCTCCCGAACCATCCAGAATGACAATCAATCAGGAATCTGTTCAAGGCTGGGAGAATCCTCCGGAAAATTTGCTCAGATTCCCTGTTGAAATTTTATCTAACGCCAGGCTCTCAATGAGGATCGGTGGATCGTCGGAAAATCCTGTATACGAAAATGACCTCATCGTACGAGTGGAATTTTCAGACGAGAACGGCAATGTTGAGAATCTGTTCGAGATTAAACCGTCCGGCGAGAGAATTGACGAGGCATGGTTCGATGCCAGTATCGACCTTGACCGGATTGCCGGGAAGCCCGGGGAACTTCGATTTGCCGTTGAAGGACCAATAGCATCAAATCCGGATGTTAAAATTTTCTGGGGACAACCGACGATCTATTATCCCGAAGCCGGTGGACACAAAAATGTGCTTCTGATCGGGATCGACGCGCTCAGGGCGGATGCAATTGAACCGCTTGGAGGCCGGGATGGTGTTACACCGGGCCTTCTCAAACTCGCAGGCCAATCGACCCTGTTTACCCGGTGCCACACACAGGCATCGTGGACCCTGCCATCTTTTACGAGCATCCTGACCGGACTTCTGCCATCGGAAGTATTCTCGACTGTCACCACACTCAGAATGCCTCATCATCCGGATACACTGGCGGAAATTCTCCATCCCGAGGGTTACGCGACCGGCACAATCTGCGGGGTGCCTTTTATCGGAAACGACAGGTCGGGATTCCACCAGGGAATGGAGAGCATGTGGTACAGGATCGATGAGTCGCCCGAAACATCCGTTTTAAAAGCAAAGGAATTCATCACCCGTTCCAAGGATCGCGACTGGTTTTGTTTCCTCCATATTTTCGATCCGCACGGGGATTACTCGCCGCCGGAGGAATTTGTAGAGCAGTTTTGCGATCCAGCATACGAGGGTCCGATCGGGGATGAATTCGATGTGCTGCACGATTGGGCTTTACCGGGGATTCCACCGCGTGAAAATAATCTTCGCCGGATTCGCAATTTGTACGACGGAGAAGTGGCGAATGTCGACAGGGTAATCGATTCATTTCTTGAATGGATGGATCAAGCTGGTTTGCTGGATGATACGCTTGTTATCTTTACGTCCGATCATGGCGAGGAATTTTACGAACACGGGGGATTCGATCACGGGCAATCACTATATGAGGAGCTTGTGCATGTGCCCTTGATAATCCGTGGTAATGGATTTCCGGAGGGCGTTAAAATAGATACACCTGTGGCGAGCGCGGATATTTTCTCTACCATATTGAAATACCTGGATATCCCTGTTCCCGAAGGTGTTTACGGAATTCCATTGCAGGATATTATTTCCGTGGGGCCGGAAAATGACCGGCTAATTTTCGGCGAAGGGACATTGGTTCATAACACTCACATGAAATATGTCATTCAATGGCCGTACAAATGTTTCCTGGATTTTTTTACCGGGGTAACAATGCTTTTCAACCTTGAGGTCGATCCGGGAGAATTGACCGATATCAGTGACGATCATCCGGAGATAGCCGGCAATTTGAGAATGGCAATGGTGACACGAATGCTGCCGTTAAGGACGATGTATATAGTTCTCATTTCCGGTAACCATAACGCCGAAAAGGTGTTCTTCGACGGCGAGTTCAGTGTTCCCGGAGGGATCACGGACATGTTCCTCCTCAGGGGAACATCGCTTGAAGAAGGCGATGAAACCTGGATTGAAAATGATACCGTTTCATTCCACCTTGGAAATCCAACCTCTCTCAAAACTAAAATTCGCGGATTTGCTATCGTACCCGAAGACGGAGCGGATATGCTTGAAGCCAGGGTCAGTATAGATGGGGAATACATACCGGATATTTTTTACCCGTACGGTAATTCGGACCAGGCGCCGGACAACCGGGCGGTAACGGATATTTATGATTACACGTGGCCCGCGCAAATCCCTGAGGACTGGCTGACAGGTCCACCTGCGGTTTATATTATAGGTGTTCCGGGTATCGATCCCGATGAGCTGGAAAATGCAATATTATCGGGCGAACTCGATCAGGAAACTCTGGATGAGCTGCGGTCACTCGGGTATATTCAATAGTCTTATGCAAGAGAAATCTGAAATATTTTCAATGATTACTTCAGTCATCCGATTCCTGGTGACAATGGTTCTTTCATCTTTTATGCTTTTTGCATGTGTACCCAAAGGGCCACCCCCCCCACCGCCACCCGCGGATTCTCTTTTATTGAAAACCCCATATATCGGGACTGAAACGGAATTAAGGGAACAACCCCCCGAAACCACCCGTGTTGAAACCGGCAATGTTTCGGTCGAAGGATGGATGAGTCCGCCGGAAAAAATCTTAAGATTCCCGGTTGAGCTTCGGGAAGCCCCACACTTATCATTTCGTTTTAATTGTCAAACCACGACACCAGTCAGGATTGGCGATCTGATTTTCCGCGTTGATTATGCGCCGGAAACATATCCATCCGAAACAGGTGAAATTCCGGCTGAACCGATCGTACTTTTCGAGACAACACCTGTCCAGACTCCCAGGTGTTTCGATGAATGGATACTCCAGGATGTCGACCTCACTGAACATGCACCTGGCAGAGGGGAATTAAGGTTTATCCTCGATGGACCGCTTGCCGGTGATCCGGGTATAGATTTTTTCTGGGGAGAGCCGCTTATTTATCATCCCCTTGAAGCCAGGCATAAGAATATTTTATTAATTGGTGTCGACACCCTGCGTCGCGATGCCTTGTCCGTGTATGGGGCATCACCCATCGTAACCCCGAACCTTGTAACATTCGCGGAAAAATCCACAACATTCATGCAGGCAAGATCCCAGGGACCATGGACGCTGCCATCGTTCGCGAGCATGATCACGGGGAAGCTTCCGTCCAAAATCAACTCGATGTCATTCACCGGCCACCTTCCCGAACGACCCGATACAATAGGCGAGATCCTCTTGAAAAATGGTTACGCGACTTATACAATCTGCTCGAATCCGTGGCTTGGTTACCCGGAGTCCGGATTTCACCAGGGAATGGAGGAGTTCTGGTTCAGTTTCGATGCATCCGCTGGTGACTCGGTGGATCGGGCGATTGATTTCATCAACCGGACTCAGGACCAGGACTGGTTCATTTTCCTTCATTTCATGGACCCGCACATCCCTTATAATCCCCGTGGTGAATTCCGGGACCTGCTTCTCGATCCACTTATTGAGGGGCCGTACACGGAAAAATTTGATGAAATTGAGTTATGGAAATCGGGCGAGATCGTGCCACCTCCGGAATATATCGAGCAGGTGAGAAACCTGTATCTCGGGGAGGTCGCCTATGTCGACGCGATGCTTGCCAATCTCTACAAAGAACTTGAGGAACTTGAATTACTGGAGGAAACACTTATTATCTTTTCCTCTGACCATGGCGAGGAATTTTTCGAGCATGGGGGATTCGATCACGGGCACACGCAGTATGATGAACTCGTGCATATGCCTCTTATCGTTATGGGGGAAGGATTTCCCGCTGGAAGCACAATAGAGACAAATGTCGGGAATACCGACATCATGCCGACCATCCTCCGGTATATCGGGCTTGATATCCCTTCAGACATGGTTGGGGTTCCGCTGCAGGATGTGGTCGCGGGTAAAGTCGATAATTCGAGGATAATTTTCGGCGAGGATAATACCCGTGGAACTTTGAGAAAATTCGGTGTTGAATGGCCGTATAAGTGTATTGTTGATTGGGTCACATCCGAAACGCTTCTCTTTAACCTTGAAAATGATCCTGAGGAACAAGTTGATATCAGCCTCGCGAATGCTGAGCTTGTGAACCGGTTGAAGTCTGAGATAATTATCAACATGCTCCCGACTCAATCGGCATTTTATATCTGGATCACTCGAAGCCAGGATGATGTTGAGAAAATATACTCAGGGTCACTCACGGTTCCCGACGGTCTCGATGATGTGAAACTTTTCGGACTTAGTGATGAGGACACCTGGTCGCTTGACGGAAACACCCTGACATTTACTATAAAATCCGCATCACAGGCACTGGGACCATCAAAAAATATCGCGATTATTCCTTCTATAGGTTCGGAAACACTGACAGCATCGGTCGAGGTGAATGGCGAATTCCGTCCGGACTTATTCTATCCCTTTGGAGACAGGACTCAAGCTGAATCGAGTGAGGTTACGGTCACGTTTGATGACTATCCACTTGGAATGAACCTGCCGTACTCCCGTGATGTTGATTTCGAAGGATTCTATATCTGGGGCGTTCGCGGGTCCCATCAGGAGGAAAACAGGGTAGAATTAGGTGAGGAAACAAAAGCCCAGTTGAGGGCAATTGGATATACCGATCGGTAAGGACTGTCAAAACAACATGTTTCGATTCTGGAAAATTCTGGGATACACTGTAATTGTTTCTCTGACCATTATAATTTTGTCGTGCCCCGGTACTGAAAACGCCGGATATGAGGGTCCATCCGCTGTTTCACTTCTTAATGTTACACCGTACTTTGGTGATGAATTTGACATTCGATCTCCGGCTCCCGAAACATCGAGAATGATAATTGATCGGGAATCGGTCGAGGGCTGGGCTGTGCCTGAAGAAGGTGTCCTTAGATTTCCCGTTAAGATAGAAAAAGACGCGATATTTTCTTTAAGGCTCGGAATCACGGGAGATTTCGATGCGATCCACGGGAATTTAAATTTCATAGTCGATTACCGCGTGTTTGTCCGGCAGTCTGAAGATGTGAACTCATACATCTCCCATAACCTGTTTGAAACCAGTCTCGAAGACGAACCATTATTAATGGAGCACTGGACAATCGCGGAAACTCGGCTGGATCAGTGGAGCGGTACGGAAGGCGAAATTGTTCTGATCGTGGAGGGTGATCTTTCCAATCATCCCGACCTGGATGTTCTCTGGGGTTCACCATCTCTTTATTATCCGGAACGAAAGCCATATAAAAACATTTTACTCATTGGTGTCGATACGCTCCGCGCGGACATGTTATCGGTTTACGGTGGACCCGGAGACCTCACCCCTGCCCTTGAGGAATTCGCGGGAACATCGACGACATTTTTGCAGAACCGCTCTCAAAGCCCGTGGACGCTCCCATCATTCGCAAGCATGGTTACGGGTGGGTTGCCATCCCGGATCGGCGCGACAATGCTATCGTGGCACCTTCCGGACAGGGCGACATCTGTCGCGGAAATTCTCAGAGAAAATGGATATGCAACCGGTATGGTGTGCTCGAACGCGTACCTTGGGCACGAGAGCTCGGGATTCCAGCAGGGGATGGATAGTTTCTGGTATGAGTATAATGCTCCCGCCGGGGAATCGATTCAGCGCGCGCAGGATTTTATAAACCGTTCGGATGGTCGGGACTGGTTCTGTTTCCTGCATTTCGAGGACCCTCATACTCCATATACACCGCGGCCTGAATTCCGTGACCGGTGGTGCGACCCGGATTATGAAGGCGAATTCATCGAAGAATTCACAAACGACTCCGATTGGAAATTCTCCCTGGTTAAACCACCGGAAGATGACATAGAGCAGGTCCGTAATCTCCACATGGCCGAAATCGCGTATCTCGACTCGCAACTGGGTGAGTTATTCAGTTACCTTGAAGAAAATAGAATGATGGACGATACGCTGATCATTTTTTCATCCGATCATGGCGAGGAATTCTATGAGCATGATGGTTTCGAGCACGGTCACACGCTTTACGATGAACAGGTCAGGACGCCATTGATTATCAGGGGGGAAGGATTTCCGGAAGGTGAGGAAATTGAGGATTCAGTCGGCAATACTGACATCGTGCCGACAATTCTTGAATGGATCGGTCTGCCGGTTCCGGAAAACCTTGAGGGCGTTCCCCTGCAGGAAGTCATCTCAGGTGAGATTGAAAATGACAGGATAATTTTCGGGGAGGACTGCATTAGGGGGACGCAGCGAAAATATGGGCTGGAATGGCCGTACAAGTGCATTTTCGATTACGAAACGCACAGTTACAGGCTTTATGATCTTGAGAGAGACCCCGGCGAACTGGAGGACAGAACCGATTTATGGCCTGAAGTCGCAGGAAGGCTTGCGAATGAAATTGTGCTGAAAATGCTTCCGGAAAAGAGCACGTACAATGTGTGGTTCATGGGTAGTGCGCTGGATGAATCGGGGAATTTTGTGGAAGAGCCGCATGTTTTCAGCGGGACTTTAGAGGTGTCAGGTGGAATCGATAATGTCCAGGCGTTTGCGTTGTCGGGAGACGATGCGTGGAGTGTCGAGGGGGATACGGTTTCATTTTCGATAACGAACGCCGATCCGAACGCGAGGGTGGACAAGCATTTTATTATTGTTCCCACTGAAATCACCGCTTCGCTTGAAATTGATTTTCTTGTTGATGGAGAAGTGCGTCCGGATAAGCTTTTCCCGTATGGAACCAATGTGCCTGCTGAGAGTAATTCAATGTCGGTAGATCTGACTGATTTCGCGCTGGCAGCGACCATCCCGACAGGCGAGGATGCATTTTCGGGAGCGATGTATGTATGGGGTATACAGGGATTCGGAGAAGGAATCGATCGGGCGGAGATGGATCCTGAAACGCTGGCGATTTTAGAGTCGCTGGGTTATATACATTAGACAGAATAAAGAAAAAAGGGGTTAATTACCAGCAGCCGTCCGGGAAGTATTTGACCAGGAATACGTCCTGGTATCCGTTTGAAGTATGTGCATCCGGATCTTCGTTGCAGGGCGGGTCGGTTGGAGCGAAATCGACTGTGTCCATGAAATAGCCAGTAACGTAGACATTCCCGGAGCCATCAGCGGTAACTCCCCAGCCCTCATCCCAGACTGATCCACCCCAAGTCCGCGCCCAAACGAAGTTACCCGACGAATCGAAATTGCTCAGAAAGACGTCGTAAGAAGCATTCGATGTGTGGGGATCGCTGCCGTCGGGGTCGAATTCCACTGTGCCCTCGAAATGGCCTGTAGCGTAGACATTCTCAGAACCGTCAGCGGCAACTCCACGGCCTCGATCATAGCCTGACCCACCCCAGGTCCGCGCCCACTCGAAGTTACCCGATGGACCGAACTTGCTCAGAAAGGCATCCCAGGCACCATTCGATGTGTGAGGATCGCCTCCGCCTGGGTCGAAATCGGCTGTGTCCACGAAAAAACCTGTAACGTAGACATTCCCAGGACCGTCAGCGGCAACTCCCCAGCCCTCTTCCCATTCTGATCCACCCCAGGTCCGTGCCCATTCGAAGTTACCCGACGAATCGAACTTGCTCAGGAAAACATCCAAATCACCATTCGAGGTTTGAGCATCCCCGTCGTCGGGGTCGAAATAGGCTGTGCCCTCGAAAAAACCTGTAACGTAGACTTTCCCGGAGCCGTCAGCGGCAACTCCACAGCCACCATCTTCATATAATCCACCCCAGGTCCGTGCCCATTCGAAGTTACCCGATGGATCGAACTTGCTCAGGAATACATCGAAAGCCCCGTTCGATGCGTGCGGATCACCGCCGTCGGGGTCGAAATCAACTGTACCCCCCCAGAACTCGCCAGTGACGTAGACATTCTCGAAGCCATCAGTGGCAACTCCAAAGCCATGATCCGGAGCTGATCCACCCCAGGTCCGCACCCACTCGAAGTTACCCGATGAATCGAACTTGCTCAGGAAGATATCATCAGCAACTGTGCCCCTGAAGTAGCCTGTAAC
>CBDURU010000107.1:0-12361 GCA_965369865.1 uncultured bacterium
CAGTGCGGGACGCATGCGCTACGGGGCAGTGCGGGACGCATGCGCTACGGGGCAGGCGGGACGCATGCGCTACGGGGCAGTGCGGGACGCATGCGCTACGGGGCAGTGCGGGACGCATGCGCTACGGGGCAGTGATGAGGGCGCGGCAAGCAGCGCCCCTACGATTCGGGAAGTGTGAACGTGAGTCTGAAGATGTTGGTGTAATTAGTCTCTGCGGATGGGAGGTCATATCTGCTTAACAGTACCCCGCACGTTAGTGAGGGGTCTGTCAACGCCCGTTATCGTAGCCCGGTGAACCCGTATGGAAAAGTACAATAATTTAAGATCCGGCGGAAGGGTTCTCGGGGGATAATTAACAATGCTGGATTGGTGTATGGAATTCCCTGGAAGCACCACAAGTCATGGATTGTGGGATCATCGTTCGTCCACAAGCTCCGCAAGACAAACTCAGAGTGGGCAGCGTTGGGAGTCGCTTGTGAACGGCACCCGCACTAGCTTCATTTTTCATATTTTCCGGAATGTTAAAGTTCATTATTAAGCTTCCTCTACTATCTTTATCTCCTCTTCCGTAAGCTCGTACAGCTCATACACCAGACGATCTATTTGTTGATCGGTTGCGGCGATCTGGCGTTGGAGGGTTTCTTTGTCATGGGGATTTTTGGCGTCGTTAAGCCGCTTGTGGAGGTCGAGCATATGTTCTACCAGGTCGACCACCCATAAGCTCGTTCGGCTTTGGCCTCACTCGCGTATGGGCGGCACCCGGCTTTGGCCTCACTCGCGTATGGGCGGCACCCGGGGGACTGATTCTAGACTGCCAGTTTGATGGACTCTGACTCGCCGGATTCCTGATTTTCGACAACCAGGGAGCCGAGGTGATCGGCGGTAAGCTGGTCCCTTGCGTTAAGGAGCTCGATGCCGTAGACGCTTCCGTCAGGCGCAATGTCAATGTTCACTTCATCGCTAACCTGAATCGTCTGAACCTGCTCCGATTTCTTGCGGAAACAGATATACGCGATGTTATGTTTGGGGTCGTATGTAATTTTCATGTCCGTCTCCTCTCTAAAAGAATCGCGTCAGCACAGTCAGCACAAGCCAGTCGGAATTCACGCGTACGGCAATTATCTCGACCTGCTTGGTTGCATAGCGCTTCCCCTGCCATAAATCATTATACACGAAATTCCGTCGGAACCTGGTCCTGCCATGCCTGGCTGAGTACGTTTCCCCCGTTTCTACCGCGGCAATAATCTCTTCGACTGTCGCTCCACGTTCTATAGAGCGTGTTTTTGCATGTGAGTGTAGTTTAACTGCCATTCATTTACTCCCCTCAACGATCCTTATCTCCTCCTCCGTTAGATCATACAACTCATAAACCAGCCTGTCTATCTGAATGTCCGTTGCGGCGATCTGGCGTTGGAGGGTTTCTTTGTCGTGGGGATTTTTGGCGTCGTTAAGCCGCTTGTGGAGGTCGAGCATATGTTCTACCAGGTCGACCATCCGGTCGTGAAGGGCTTTGTCCGTGGGATTAGTAAAGTCGATGGTTTGGATTGGAAGCTTGCGGAGGTCAGAGACTAGGACTTTAGGAAAGAGTTGTTTTTTCGCCTTAGGATTCCTTTTCTGATGATACCAGGTCAAAAGCTGAGAGTTGATTAAGCCAAGAAGGTAATATGGATCGGGCGACTCTTTCTCGATCTTAATTGGTATTACATCTCTGCTGTAATATAGTTCGCGATCACAAAATACGGCAACGATCCTCCTTTCAGGACCACCAACAATCTCTTGAACTAGAATTCTCTTTCCAGCAAAATTCTGTGGATCTCTTGGTGCAGCAAGCCACGGGCCATATTTAATCCAACGATAACCAGTAATTGTTAAGCTGTAGCGTCGAAGATCACGTCCAGCAATTTCAGGCTTCCACTCATCACCGAGCCTGACCTTGGAGTGGTATGGCTTTGACCTAACCGTTTCCTTAGTGTGCGCACCACCTTGCGGCTTTTCCCCCTTCCCGACTTCGTAAGGATTATAACCGGAACAAGGTCTTGCAAACTCCTGAAGCGGCTTGCTACGGGCCACAATCTTTTCTATTACTGCTGTATCTCTCCCTCCTTCGAATATGGCCATGTAGAAATCAGCATCAATAAACGCTGTCTGGTCATAAACCCGTTTCTCTGATGGCGGACTCTGAAAACCAAGGTCGCTGTATATCTCAATCTCAACTTTTTCAGGCTTTGATCTCTCGATGATAGAAATGAGCGTATTGACTTGAGCATCTTTGAAAACAAGCTCTGACAGCCAAGCAATCTTTTTGATCCGATAATTACTTAAAATCAAAGAACGTAAAGCATAGGCTGATGGGATTGTAAGCCAAGTGACAGGGACTATGAATCCGTGATGACCACCGTTGTTAAGAAGACGTAATGATCGTTCATAGAATAAGAAATAGTGTTCGAAACCTCCTTTAGCGGATGTGAACTCTTGCCTAAGGTAAGGTTTAATGTTTTTAGCGTGAATTAGATGGAATCCATAAGGCGGATTGCCTATCACTGCATCAAATCCAGGATTTTTTCTTTTGAATATTTCGGGGAATTCGGAGTGCCAGTCGAAAACATTGATCCGGTAACGCTCTTCTTCATCAAGGAAAGTCATCTGGGCGTTATCGTAGAAGTCAGGGCCGATGAGGGAGTTACCGCACTTGATGTTGTTTCCAAGGTCAGGGAGCGCGCGATCATGGAAAAGGCGGAGGAGGGCATCTATATTTTCGGCGCTTTCACCCTCAAGAACTTTCAGAAGCAGTGTGAGCTTGGTAACCTCGACAGCCTGGGAGTCGATATCGACACCGTAGATGTTATTTAACAGAATTTTCTTTCGTTCGGATGTCGTGAGTTTCCAGTCGCCGCCAGAGGCCTGGTAGATCGGTGGTGTTGTCTTCTTAGCCAGTTTTTCAGGATTATGGTTTTCATAATATTTCAGGCGCCAGTCAAGAAGGTACTGGTACGCGCCGATAAGGAAGGAACCGGAACCACAAGCCGGATCAAGAATACGCAGCTTCGCTGCCGACCGGGGCGTTTTCTTCTCAAGCATTTTGCCGACCGTGTTGCCCACAATGTAATCGACAATGTAAGTGGGAGTGTAATAGACGCCGCCAGCCTTGCGAACTTCCGGTTTTTCCTCGATCTTCGCCCGTCCGCCCTTAGTAAGGCGAATGACTTTCCCAAGGAACCTTTCGTAGACGTGCCCGAGGATATCCGCCGGGATGACGGAAAATTCGTAAGGGCTGTCCGGGTAATATAGTCCCTTCAGGAGATTTTTAAGTATGGTATCGTCGAGGATAAGATTTGGAGTGAGAGAATCGGGCTCGGGCCTTCCGGTTTCCTTTCTGAAATGGAAAAGCCCGGAGTTGTAGCGTTGATCGGCTTTTTTATAGAGATCGACAAGCCTGGAATAGAGGTTTTTACCATCGAGGATTTTATTCAATTGACCATACGGTTCAACGCCCCTGTCCTCACATATTCGGAGGAAAATGATCCTGTCGATAGTAACCTGGACAGCATGATTCAGGTCGCGTTCGGTCAGGCCTCGGTTTCTTAAAGCAATATGTTTCGCGAGAATTTCCCGCCACTGATCCATTTCCTCAAGAAAAGCGTCATCGACCTCGGCGGTGCCGCGTTTTTTCTTTGTTGATTCAATGAAGCGGTCGAAGGAACCTTTAAGGATGGAATCGCGATGGAAAATTCCAGCTATCTCGTCCCACTTTTCTTCATAGTCAGTGTATTTATAATACAGGATACGAGCTTTACTGGCGGCGTCATTTTTCGCTGGCCTGATCCGGCCACACTCATAAACCGCGAATTCCTCGAAATCTGTCAGGATGGATAATGGGAGCTTGGCAGACCATGCATACCGTCTGAGTTGAAATGCCGGGTGTTCGCTGGATTTAATATTAACAAATGGTTTTTTAGCTTCGAGGAAGAATTTACGCTGACCGCCGATCCTGAAGCAGTAGTCCGGGGCTTTAGTGGACTCTCCAATTTTTAAGGAAGGCTCATGAATGACATCCTTGTATGCTTCTGCGTATCCTTTTTCGTTGTCGACATCCCATCCAAGAGCCTTAAAAAAAGGGTCGATAAATTCACGCCTGACCTGAGTTTCATTGTAGGATTGGAGAGAATAAGAGTCCCTGTTGCGATGGAACCGATCGACAAGGGATTTAATTTCATCGGGAACCGGCATGGTGCCGCTGTCCTCCTTGATGGGGAGTTTAGCATAATTATGTGATAGGTTGTGTCTACTTCAGAGAGGGTTTTGCAGCAAAGATACAAAAAAACCAAAAAAAAACGCATGAGCAACGGCAACGCATGCAACGCTATCCAAACCTGCGCGGGACTCGCAGGGAACGAGATTCCATGTGCCGGAGTCACATGCCACGGAATCTTGTGCAGGATGCACAAGGGACTGAAGATCATGCGCAGAATGCACATGTTACAAATGTCATGTTACAAATGTCATGTTACAAATGCATATGATGCAAATGTCATGTTACAAATGCATATGATGCAAATGTCAAGCACTACAATACCAGCTTAAATTTTCTCGATTCAACCTGTTCTGATTCTGCGTTTCGTGCGCTTTCGCCGGAGGAATGATAACAATGGATGCAGGAAGTTCTGGCCCGTACTTAACTCGATGAGATCAATGCCCGCCTGGTTTCGCGCGCGGGTCAGTCCGAGGTCCAGTTTTTCCCTTAACTCCGCGTAGCCTTTCCGAACAAGCGGATTGTTTGTGTCGATCAGTAAGACCTCTCCGGATTCGGGATCCTCGATCTCGACAAGCCCCACTTTCGGGAGTTCCCGTTCCCAGCGGTCCGAGATTCGGACTAACACTACATCGTGTTTGAACGACAGCACTTTCAGCGGTCGGGTGAGGTCCTCATCGGTAAGGAAATCCGAGATGATAAACACAACGCCGCGTTTTTTCGATATCCTGCCTAAATAGGCTATCCCGGACTCGATCGATGTCCCTGTTCCGGTCGGCTGCTGGTACAAAAGGGCTTCGATAATCCTCGCGAGCTGCCGTTTTCCTTTTTTGGGTGGGAGGGATTTCTCAACGCGGTCGGAAAACAGGGTGATTCCCACCTTGTCGTTACGGCTGATACCTAGCCACGCGATTGTCGCGCCGAATTCGACAAGAAGGTCCTGTTTCAGGCTGCCGATGGTCCCGAAATTTCTCGACTGGCTGATGTCGACCAGAATGTTGATTTTCAGTTCCCGTTCCTCGATATATTCCTTCACATAGGGGGAATTCATCCGAGCGGAGACGTTCCAGTCGATCAGGCGTACATCATCGCCCTCGGTGTACGGACGCACCTCGGAAAATTCGAGACCGTGACCCTGGAACGCGGACGCGTACTCACCAGAAAGGAGGGAGTCGACAAGCCGCTGGGTTTTAATACGTACCCGTTTGATTTTCTTGATTATGTCGCGCTGCCTGGTCATGCGGTTAATACACTATAAAGGCTGGTGCGGTTTGCTTCAAGAGTGCCGTTTGCTTCAAGCAATCGGATACATGTTTCGGTCGCTTCCAGCGATTGTGTTTTCATCGGCGTAAAACGATTGCAGGATGCAAACGGTACACATACCCGATAGCTGGAAGCTAACGGCACGTTGGAAGCTAACGGCACAGATGAGTAACTTTTATCAATGGTTGGATGATAATAAATTTAAAGAAGTTCATGTGTCGCTAACATAATCTTTTCGATGTATTATTGAGCCATGGCTGAGAATCACAATCCTGAATCTGAATCGCTCCTCGGGCTTAATCCCGGGGATGAAGCGTTACAGGCTCTCAAGGAACTTGAGGAGAATATTTGCAAGGGTAAGAGCGACCCTCTCTGCGCACGGGTCCGTCATGCTATAGAGCACCTTGCTGAACACTCCGAACGTGCTCATATTGTGGCGAGGTGCGCGAGTAACCTGGTTCAGGCTGAAAAACCGATCGACGTTCTGGAAGCGACGCTGTTCGACGCTATGCGCCTGACAAAAGCGGAACGCGGATACATCTTAATGTGGAATGAAAGCAGGCAGGCACTGGAACCGGCGACAATCGAGGGTGGAAGCACCAAGGCTCCAACCGGGGAAGATCTTGAGATCTGTAACACAATCGCGAAAAAAGCGTTTGATACAGGCAGGGTAATCATTAATCCAAATGTCCAGACCGATCCTGAATTTAAACACGCGTCGAGCGTTGTGGCATTCCAGATACTGTCGGTGCTTGTGGCGCCATTGATCGCGGAAACCGATAAGGGTCAGCAGAAACTCGGCGTCGTTTATCTCGACAGCCGTGCCGCAAAACACCTGTTCGTGGATGATGACGCTGTACTCATGCAGGCGTTCGCTGCACTGGCGGCGATAAGTATCGCGCATCTCCGGATGGTACGGCAATTACGCAACGCGTACCGTGAAACGGTCAACGCTCTTGTAAGGGCGCTTGAGGCAAAGGATAAATACACGCGCGGCCATTCGGAACGGGTGGCGGAATACAGTGTGCGATGCGGACGATCTATGGGTTTGTCCGAAGACCGGATAGTGATGCTTGAATCAGCCGCCCTACTTCACGATATCGGGAAAATCGGCATCCGCGAGGCGGTCCTGTTAAAACCGGGAAAATTGACAGATGAGGAGTACGAACATATCAAGCTGCATGCCGAACTATCGGAGGATATAGTCAGGGGATTAAGTTTTCTCGTGGATGAACTTGCTATCCTTGCCGGGTCGCAGGAACACTATGACGGCAGCGGTTATCCAAGGGGGACTAAGGGCGATGAAATATCGATCGAGGGTTACATTGTCCAGACAGCGGACGCGTGGGACGCGATGACATCGACAAGGGTCTACAGGGTGGCGTTACCAAATGAGAAAGCGATAGCAGAGCTTAAAAAATATTCCGGAACCCAGTTCCATCCCGAAGTCGTTAAGGCGTTCCTGAAAATGATTGAAGAGCAGGGAAACATTCCGTCCGGGTAAGTAAAGCCAGGTCCCGATTAACTCCAATTTCAATATTGGGTCATGTCCATCGATTATAAGACCCTGCAGGCTCTCAAATAGAGAGTTTTCGCATTTCAGGGGTTAGGAAAGCTTGTTTAAAAATAGCCAATTTGTCCCTAAAATTGAATAAATTGTCGATAAACAGGGGATTTTCAGGTGATCGAAGCCTGTTTAATCCTCTTTTTAAGTTATTGGAACGGTTCCTGCAATAAACCAGATGAAATAGAAAAAAACATTGTAAGGAGCAAAAAAATGGCAAGTTTAATCGCACAATCAATAATGGCAGTACTGAGTGCCTCACTCCTTATTTGGGTATTCCGGGTATCAACTGGAAACGCAGGCAGTAATGAGATTGACTACTTCGTGGATCGCCACGATTTAAGCTTCGTAGAAGGAAGCGACATATATGAAATGGACAGATATTTTGAGTCAGTCAAAGCGGGTGCTGCTGAATAATTACTTAAAAGTCCGACCCGTTTACCGACCCAATATCACCTGAAAACCGCAGCCAGTGAGGAAGCGGTTTTTTCATATCCCGAATACCTCGGCCACAAGTTCGCCTAGGCGATCGCTATAGCCTGTATAGGTCGCGCGAAGGGTACCGTCGATATCAATGAAGACCAGGAACGGAATTCCTCTTGTAGGATATATTCTGGAAATCGCATTGGACGGGTCATGCATGACCGGGAACCTGAGGCCCATGCTGGTTACCATTTGCCTGATAGCCTGTTTTGCGCTTGCGCCCTCACTTGTGATTGCGATTATTTCGATCTGATCTCCATGTTCCTCATAATAATCCTGCAGTTCGGGAAGTTCCCTGCGGCAGGGAGGGCACCCTGTCGCCCAGAAATCAAGAATGACATACTTCCGACCGATGTAATCCGACAACCGGATCACCCGGCCGTAGATTGTCGGGTAAGTGAAATCCTCGGCAGGACTCCCCTTCCTGGCCACCTGCACATTTTCATTAAATTCGGGGCGGTAATCGAGGTAGTTGGAAACGGTGGCGTCCGAAAACTCAGATTCCACGGGACGCTCCATCTTGCTTGCCGAGTAGACCACCCACGCGAGCGCCAGTAGGCCTATAAGACCTATCACGAGACAGCCTTTTCCGACTCCGCCCATGATAGTCCTCCTTATGTTTATTATTTATTTTCCTGTTTCTACAGACTAATAAATCAGGAACGGCAACCCGACATCACTTCACCTCTCCAACTGGGCCGACAGTGCAAGGTTGATTCTCGTAAGGCATTCCTCGAGATGTGCGCCTGTCATGATGTCGAGATTCAGAACAGCGTCACCTGAGCGAAGCGTTGATATCTCATCTTTCAAAACAAGAAGATCGTGGCGTGCCAGGCTGATCGCGTCCTCGGGAGAACCATATGCCGGATACAGGTAAATTCCTGAGATCATATCGAGATGCGCACGCTGGAGGTTTCTTCGGAAGCTGTCAATGCCGGTTCCTTCGCCGACCTCCGACCAGATAGCGTTCCTGACGAAGTCGAAAAGCTCGACAATCGTGAAAGTATCAACGCCATCCGGCATACGGATCTCATTATTAATTATCCTTTGTAGAACAAGCGGATCGTAAATCCAGTAGAACGGGCTGGTCTGGGCTGTCAGCACCCAGTCATGGACATCGAAATCCCACAAGCCTGAGTAAACCGTGCTGTTGAAAGCCGACCGCTGGTCGCGGCCCAGCATGTTGAGGAGTTCCGGGTCGAACTGGAATGGTTCGGATGACCAGATCCTGTCGCGCAGGAAAATTAATGCCCTTCGCTGATCTTCGGCGCTCACCGGAACCATCGCGGGAAGGCCGCCGGTATCACCCACACGATTACGGTAAATCCTGACACCCCCTATCTGCCTCGGGACAGTGGACGCGACCCTGACGTAATCATACGCTGCGTAAAGGAAAGCAAGCCTGATCTGTGATGGCATGGTGCCCGGCTCATCCCAGTATTCAAGAACGTTCTCAACCAACTGGTCACTCACAGTAAGCATGTCTCCACAGTACCGGATCGGATCGTCGGAAAGGTCCCAGAGATAGATGTCCGGGTCGCAGTTCCTTGTCCATCCGCCGACCTGGTGATCGGTTGCATACCTGTAATCTCCCGAACGGCTCGCGATTTCCTGAAGAGCGTCGAGTTCATCTTCCGGTGATTCGGCATCCAATGGAATATACCCGTACTCAATCGCCCACTTATCGTAATCGCCGACTGTACTGCTATAAATTTCGCCCTGGTGAGTACCCCTGGGTGAAACATTGGCGGTTGTGTAATCCATGATCGAACCGGTCAATCCATGCTCCCTTGTCCACCATTCGACATTGAGCTTCCAGTATGATGTCATGGTGCTCCCGGCGAAATTGTGCCTTAAGCCAAGTGTGTGGCCAACTTCATGCGCAACCAGGTCGACCAGATAGTCGTGAATCAACTCTTCCTCCGATACGCCGCTACCCTGGAAAATACCGCTTGTATTCAATAGGGTGATCGAGCGTCCGAGTTCGAAAGTCCGCATCTCGGAGTACATCGAACACCCGTTATCCCCTGAATATTTTTGAGCCTGCTCGTCCAGAATATCAAGAGTGTCCTGATCCCATGGAACCTGCCTGTTGTTAAGATTCGGCCATCCCGGAGGCATGATCATTTCCATCATGGACTGCAGCGGGACAATAGTCAGTCGCTGGCTTCGAAATGCGGAAGAGGTCATGTCCGCGTTGACACCAATATCCGCGGCGAAAATTTCCCCGGTGCGGGGGTCGGATTGCGACGGGCCTATTGCGTAGACCGAGCCGGGTCCGACGAACCACCTTATGCAGTTGTACCTGATGTCCGCGGGGTCCCAGTCGGCGTCGTCAGGCATTAACTCCGCCCGGACAGCATTGCGGAAACCGATTGCCTTAAAAGCCGGATTCCATGCGAGAATGCCCTCAGTGATCGCATCACGGTATTCGTAGGGAATTGTGTTCTCAAGCCAGAATGTGATTGGTTTTAGAGGCCGTGAAATTTCCGAGCCAGGATCCTCCTTCTCAAGTCGCCAGCGGTTTATATAACGGATATACCGGGTTTCCTCCCGGTCTGTTTCAACTGAGTACTTCAGGGTGAGGTCCTGGAAATACCCGATACGTTCATCCGCCAGCCTGGGCATGTAACCATCATCGGGAAGCACAGCCAGCGAGATGTGCAGCCAGACCTCCTGTCCGGCTTCGGGAGAATACCCTAACGCGTTCGGTGCTCCATAAACTATCAGCCTGATGTCGATCTCATCATTAAGCGGAAACCCCTTGATTTCACTAATGTATGAGCCTTCGTAATCAATAAAGTATGAATAACCCCAACTCAGGCTTGCCACATCGATTCCGCCCAGTGCCAGAAGTAAAGTAGTAAGATCGATAACCACGCGTCCATCATCTTCGTCCTCAACCTCGATCGGTGTCCTGCCGAAATAATAATCCGATGTGCCCGCCTCGACAGCACTTGCCATAGGCTCACCCATAACGGTGGTGATCTGGTAATTCGGTTCGACAAATTCGATGGATTGCGCGTCGCGACGGAATTCGAAAACCGTACTACCCCACATCATGGGAGCCGCCATGCCCCCGCTGCCCGTACCGCCGCTCAGGGTTGCCGAACCAAGAAATCCTTGATCGAGCTGGTCCCCGTTGAGTGAGATTAATACCCTGCGCGTGTCCGGCTCAGTATAGTAGGTGAACAATCCCTCGGTCATCTCGAAATCCGCGACATATTCTTCGATCGGACCGGGAGTTTCGTCCCCAACCCCATTTTCACCGTTTATCAGGTCGTCCTGAGCGAAAAGAGGATTTACTGTAACGGCGATTAATATTGCAACTACATAAATAACCCTTGAAAGGAAGTGAATCATAACTATCCCCGAATTTTAATTGAGTTATTAATGAAATGATCTTACACGAAATTCACATGGATTATATCGGATTTATGGCTATTTTAAAATAAAATTAGAGAAAACCCATATGTCGCTTTCACAGGGAAGGGGTATGGTGTTCCAATGATTTTATATTTTTTTGGACATTTGGACATCATCATGAAACCCACCTCCAGTCAAGATTCGCCTAAAACAGCCGAAATTATTAATAGAAGGTCGAACAGGATTTCGACCTGCATATATGATATATGATATAATTATGTAAGTGGGTAATACACGGAGGTGAATCCCATGACGATACCGCCAATCGGATCTAATCCGGCACAACCCTCACCACTGGACGATAAGCGAACGGAAAATTCGGCGCCTGAGAAAGCTGACGTTAAGCTGTCCTCCGAAAAGGCCGAGCTTAATAATACCCAACCCGCCGAAAAAGTGGAGATAACCACCGACGCGGGGCTTATTCGTGCCCGTCAGAACCAGATCACAAGCCTCCAGATCGCTGAGCGTACGGTTGAGCAAATAATTAATGACGCTAACGAAATCGAGACACTTGTCCTTCGCCATCATGAAGCGTCTGTGAAGGGTGAGGGTCGCGCGCAGGAATTTGTAATCGAGATAGATAATCGAATAACCCAGTTGGAATCCAGGACGACCCAGGCCATGTTCGAGGGACGGAACCTTCTCGACGGACGTGAGATGACATTCGAAATCCATGGCCGCACGGAACGGATACAAACCCCCGACATCACGAACGGGATAGATCGCTATGTCAAAACCGTCCGGAATTCCGTCAGTACAGATCGCAAACTCGATACTGGAGATTTTATAAAAAGGGCACAGGAATTCGTGTCGGGTTCAAAAACGATCAGGACACGCCTCGAGCAGGATGTGCGGGACTCTATCGTAGGGGCTGTACGTGAATCATCGACAACGAAGGTTAAGGATGTCGCCGATGCCGAGCGACTGATACGGAAGGCGCGTGATGCTCGCCCAAAAGCGGACAGCCAGACGCCGAAAGACCTGAACCAGATCGAGGGCCAGGCGATTAATCTGTTGAAGTGAGGGTTATAGGAAAGAAAAAATATCAAACAGAATTAAGTTACGGGGACACCAGGTTTGGTGTCCCTTTCTTATTTCACCATATTAATTGGTTCAATTTTTAAAACATAGGGCGATAAACCATCCCCCCGGAGGGGGGATTATAGGGGGGGTCTTTTTCTTCACTCTCCTCGCCTATCCAACATTTTCTAAGCCAATAACTAACCCCCCCTGTAGTCCCCCCCATGGGGGGACTGTGTATTTGCCATCCCCCCGCAGGGGGGATTGTGTATTTGCCATCCCCCCGGAGGGGGGATTATAGGGGGGGGTCTTTTTCTTCACTCTCCTCACCTATCCAACATTTTCTAAGCCAATAA
>CBDURU010000108.1:0-12184 GCA_965369865.1 uncultured bacterium
ATTGAGAAAGTTGTTACAGCCCCCCCCTATAATCCCCCCCGTGGGGGGATGGTGTGGAGGAAAATTCTGCGCGATGCGGATATCGAAGTCGATTGAGAACTGGGGTGCCGAGAAAGATATTGAGAAAGTTGTTACAGCCCCCCCCTATAATCCCCCCCGTGGGGGGATGGTGTTAGGGTAGATTGCACATTACAGAGCCATGCGAGTACCTGCACAAAATATAGTATACACATCAGAGGCACGACCGTGAGGGAGTGCAAAACAGAGGCCCGCGCGTAAGCAAGGGCACATAAATACCGGATAACACCCATGCCTATAATAGATAATAAACCCGAAGACGTATTCTCCCGGCACTTTATCCTCCCCCAGATCGGACGGGACGGTCAGGCAGTTCTGCTCAGGTCACATGTCGCGATAGTCGGGATGGGGGCGGTTGGAAGCCGTACAGCGGAATTTCTCTGCCGTACAGGTATTGGACGAATAACGATCATAGATTTCGATGTTGTCGAGTTCTCAAATCTCTCACGCCAGACCCTCTATACATGGCATGAAGCGGTTAAACAGGTACCGAAAGTCGAAGCCGCCCGGCGTCATCTCAACGAGATTATCCCGACATGCCAGGTATTTCCGGTTAATGAAAAACTGACTGAAGATAATATTGATCGAATTTTAAAAAGTGCCGATGTGGTCACCGACGGCACAGACAACATCGAAGCACGTTATTTGATAAATGACTACTGCCGAAAAGTCGGGAAACCATGGGTATATGCCGGTGCGGTCGCCACGAAATCCGCTGTTTTTCCGGTCCTGCCTGGTGGCGCGTGTCTCAGATGCGCATTTCCCGAACCGCCCCCGAAATCCGCACTGCCGGTCGCGGCCGATGCCGGGATCATGGCAGCGTCAACATCGGTATCCGGCGCGCGTGCATCGACACTGGTCCTGAGAATCCTTTTAGGCGACACACCCGAACAGGTCTGGGAGACATGGGATATCTGGGAGGGGACGGTTTCCACAATGACAATCGAGGATCTGAAAAAAGCGAGCGGCGGTCAAAAATGCCCGTTATGCGATGCCTGATCTCATATGGCTATTGAACTTTTACCCCCCTGCGAATACTATTCATAGCTGTTATGGTAACCCGAGAAAATAAACCGGCATCCGAAGCTGAACTGATCGCTCTATTCAAATCCCTGTTCGAGCCTGGGGAGATGCCGTCGGACCTGATCATCGGTATTGGCGACGACGCCGCTGTTATCGAACCCGGTGTCGACATGGAAATGAAAACGATCATCACCACCGACATGCTGGTTGAGGATGTCCATTTCCGGAGGAATTTCCACAGCTTTTTCGATATCGGATGGAGAACAGCGGTCGCAAGTATAAGCGACATCGCCGCGATGGGTGGGATTCCGAGATGGGGAGTTGTATCGCTTGCAGCTACATCGGATATGACCGTCGATGACATAATGGAAATAGCACGAGGGTTGAAAGAGGCAATGTCCGATCATGGAGCGTTCGTAATCGGTGGCGACCTTACAAGCTCGACGTCAAAGGTGTCAATTTCAATGACTGTAATAGGTGAATCAACAAGTATGATCACTACCCGAACGGGTGCGCAGCTTGGAGATGTCATAGCTGTGACAGGTTTATTAGGCTGGAGCGGAGCGGGACTTGCAATTCTGGAGAATGAGGATTCTGTAGTGCCCGATGATTTGAGGGAACTTATCATCATCAAACATAAAAAACCGGTTCCAAGAGTCAGAGCGGGAAACGTGTTTTCGAATTTAGCCGGGATACATGCTGTGATTGACATTTCCGATGGTCTTGGAATCGATCTTTCCCGGTTATGCAGGGCAGGCTCGGTAGGATGCAGGATTTTCGAGGAGAGGATTCCGGTTCCAGATGAGGTATTGAAAGTTGCTGAAATTCTGGGTCGCGACCATCTTGAATTCGCGACAGCCGGAGAAGATTTTGAATTGCTAGTGGTGGGCGACGAAAGCGCTATCGACACTGCCGACCAGGCAATCAGGGAATCGGATAATGAGTCCGGATTGTCAAAGATCGGTGAAATAATAGATGAACCGTTCGGGATGCACCTTGCCAGGGTTGACGGCAGCGTACTGAATCCCGCAATGCTTGGATGGGACCATTTCAGGAAGGGGAAATAACAGGTTGGTTTGCAGTAACAAAATAATAAGCCAGTCAGAGGACGTCACCCTTGAGCTTGGTAACTCAATCGGAAGTACATTAAAGGGTGGGGAATTAATCAGCCTGACAGGACCGCTTGGGACGGGAAAAAGCGTGCTCGCACGTGGAATCGCAAGAGGGCTTGATATTCCTGGAACCGTGAGAAGCCCGAGTTTCAATCTGATGAGAGAATATTCCGGACGGCTTATCCTCAGGCATTGGGACCTTTACCGTCTCGAGGGGGGATATGAATCGCTTGGACTTCTTGAATCGGTGGGTGATAATGCAGTAGTGGTTGTGGAATGGGCTGAGAGATGGGCCAGGCTCGATTCGGTTTGCACCATTAGGCTGAATTTTGACTATGGAGAAAAAGAGACGGATCGAATCATAAGTTGGGATGGACAAATCCCCGGATTATAAATGTATCTCGCGATCGACACATCTACTCGTAAGGCTCTTATCGCCCTGATGGACGAGGATGAGTTTATTGTCCGGAGTTTCGAGCATCAAGCGACTCAGAAAGTTATTTTTTCCGAGCTTGCGAATATTTTGGATCCTGAAACCCTTGGTAACCTCGATGGAATAGTGGTTGGTATTGGACCGGGTTCATTCACCGGGCTTAAGATCGGAGTAATTGCGGCAAAAACACTCGCCTGGTCGAGAGGTCTTCCTCTTTTGGGAATCTCAAGCCTGGATGCTGTCTCGGCCGGCATAAAAATTCCGAAAAATTCTCAAACCGTGCTCGTTGTCGCGGTACGATCGACGAAGGGTGAAGTTTATTTAAGGACCTACTCAATCGAAGATAATGACTGGGTACCGGACGGTCCGATTCATGATGTACCGCTGAATTCCGATCGTCTTCAACAAATCCTCCCTGATAGCCTGCTGCTTGTTTCAGGTGAAGCTGGGGAATCACTTGCAGAAATATTGAAAGAATATCGGGAGATGGTGCTTCTCGAAGAAGATAAAAGATATCCAATGGCGGATGGTTTTTATAAACTATCCAGACCGCGTTTTGGGTCGGGGGATATGGATGATCCCAGGGAGCTTGTACCGGAATATATACGTCTCAGCCAGCCTGAAAGGTTATTGAAAAATAAATCAAAATAATTATGAAAGATAAACGTGATTTCTGGCCCGATCCAACAGAATCATCACCAGTACAGGGTGTTGAGCTTCAGCCCATGAGCCTTGATCATCTCGATGAGGTGGTCCGGATCGAAAAGGATATGTTCCCGATCCCGTGGACTCGCGAGGCTTTCGAATATGATTTGTCAAGTAACCAGCTTGCACATTACTTTGCGTTAAAGAAGGATGATGAAATTATCGGTTACTCGGGCATATGGCTGTTCGGGAATATTGCACACCTTACAACGATCTGTATAACAAGGGAATTTCTTGGAACGGGACTTGGTAAATGGCTCCTCCTGACAACCATGAAACTTGGTGAAGGAATGGGCGTCGCAAGGTATACGCTCGAAGTAAGGGAGTCCAATAGTGCCGCAATAAAGCTCTATGAAAGCTGCGGGTACCGTAAGGTGGGAGTTCGGGAAAATTACTACCATGAAATAGGCGAGGACGCTATGGTCATGTGGACCGGCGGCCCTCCATATGATGGATAAATGCTGATTCTGGGAATAGATACATCCTGTGATGATACATCGGTTGCAATCTACGATTCGCACCGGCATGAACTCCTGTCCGAGAAAATCTCATCCGACCAGGAGCTTCATTCAAAATTCGGTGGAGTAGTGCCGGAGATCGCCGCCCGGCAGCACCTCGAAGTAATCATCCCGATGCTCGAACTCGCGTTCGATGAAGCGGGAATTGCCCCTGACCCTGAAACCATCAATCTCATCGCGGCAACACGCGGTCCTGGACTGATCGGCGGGCTTCTTGTGGGCCTCGGATGCGCGAAAGCGTTGTCTTTAGGATGGAACGTGCCATTTGTGGGCGTGAATCACCTGGAAGGACATCTTGCCAGTGCCGAACTTACTCATCCCCAAATCCCATACCCGCATATCGCGCTTGTCGTAAGCGGTGGTCATTCGGAAATTTATAAAGCGAATTCAGTAACCGATTATGTTCTACTTGGCGAAACACGCGACGATGCCGCCGGGGAACTTCTCGACAAGGTCGGAAGGCTCCTCGACGTTCCATTTCCAGCAGGACCGACAATCGATAAGTGGACTCTTGACCATGTTAAGGATGAATTACCTGTCAAGTTTCCCAGGCCTCTCTTAAATAAAAAGGATACAGTTGAATTTAGTTACTCGGGGTTGAAAACCGCGTGCCTTTACTTTTTAAGATCGGAGAAATCGAAAAATATCAACCGTGAGATAATCGGCGCGGAGGTTTTCAGGGCAGTGGTTGATTGCCTTCTCGGAAAAGCATTTCTGGCATGTGAGAATGAAAATCTCGAAACGCTGATTATTTCGGGCGGGGTGGCGTCCAGTGAATATTTAAGGCGGGAAGCTGAAGACAGGTCGAAATCATTTGGAATTAATATTATGTTTCCCGACCCAAAACACTGTACGGACAATGCCGCAATGATTGCACTCGCGGGACTGAGGAGATTTGAGAACAAAGGACCCGACGAGTTCGATCTCGACTGCGATTCATCGATCGCTGTCGGTGAATAATTTACAGGACAATATGTGGAAATTCCTTAAAATCACTGTTCTGTTAATATTTCTTATCATGCTGCCACTGGTCATGTCGGGATGCAGTATCGGCTCTGCAGGCGTTGTGGTTGGGCCGTTTTCGTACGGCACCGATGATTCCTCAGGACATCCATCAAATTATCCTCACGGATCACTGAGCGTTGAAATTACCTACCCCCAGCAAGGGGAAGTATTTTTCTGGGACAGCAGAATAGTAGTGACCGGGGTTATCTGGCGGCAGGGTATGGATGTCGACGAATACCCCTGGACCGGGCCATACTGGCATGTCGATTTTGGAAAAATCGGTGAAAATTATTATTTTTTCAACAAGACCTACAATAAATTGTGGGTGGAGTTCATTCTTGATGGAAAAATCATGGGTCCCGGCATGCATAGAATTACTTTGAGGGCCTGGGATAACCGGGATGGCGGCACGTACCAGGTTGAAGATGCGATCAATATAGTTCTGGACTGATGTCTCAATCCTTCAGCTCGGTAATCACACCGCCCTGCGCAAGGATATCACCGACATTTACTGTCGGGGATTCAAAGAAAACCACTTCCTGATCCTCCGAAGCTATCATAACCTCCACATGGTATACCATGCTGAATGCGTCCGATGGCGGTGTCACGTAAAACTGCCTGGTATTCTCATTTACTGCTGCCCAGTCTTCGAGACGGCCCATGGCTGCCTCAACGACGTCAAAAAGCACTGGGAAACCACCCTCTGAAACGTAACCACTGTCAGGGTTGTATGGATCTACAAGCAGGTAAGTCTTTTCACCTGTCGGGATAAAGGTTTCATAAATGAAATTGATTCCCATGGAGTCTGCGGAAATGGATTCAGTATTTTCCACCACTACTCTAAACAGCAGTGCTTCAGGAGTAAGTCCGCCTGCTGGAGACACCAGAGTTTCCTGAAGCTCGACATGGATTTCCATATTCTGAGGTATAGCCGGTGCTGCCGGGGTCGGATCCACGGGCACCGGTACCGGTTCCGGTTGATCGCAAGATATGAGCACCATCAGGGTCGAAACCAGGAAAATTATGACTGCAATCTGGGTGAAGTTTGAAATTTTCATTGTTTTTTCCTTATTACCGGGATTTTTAAAGTCTACTTCCCCTTTCCCTGAAAGTCCAGAAGTCCGGAAACAGCGATCAGGCATTCGACATACGTTTCCCGACTGCTTAATATATACGTATCATGAAACAGACCACAACCCCGGCTGTATTGATTTTTATATTTTTTTTACAAATCGGATTACATCCTGCCTTGGCATATGAAAATTTCACCCCTCCAGTCGGCCTTACCCCCGATCCAGGTTTTCCGGTCTGGCTCACACCCGATATCGATAATTATCTTCCCCTGAGAACGAACCAGACTTCAGGCCTTGACTGGCTCGGTTCCGATATCGATGGAAATGGCAGCAATCGTCACTGGTTTATTATGGCCGATGATTATCCCGATGGCGGTATCCACCTGGTCAGTATCGTCGATATTCCCGGATCGCCTGAAGTGCATTTCCATCGCTCAAACCTGACTCCAACTCCGCCGGAAATATCCAGGCTCCCGGTCGATCCGGATAATGGATACGATTTTGAGGCAATTTCCATTTATCCCTGGGGTGATATGGTCTTCATTTCACAGGAAGGAACGCTCGATGAAATCTCAATTTACACGGGGCGGATCTCACCGGGCGAAATAATTCCCGGGGAGTCGTCTTACTGTCGGGCAGGTGAGATAAATTTCCTGCCTGGATATATCTCAAATATAACCAGATTTGAGTTGCCCGAATGGGACACTGTATTCGGCTTGTATTTCAAGGGTAATCTGGGAATTGAGGGCATCGCCTGCAGTGAAGATCGCCTTTTCCTTGGGCTTGAATCGCCGTATGACTTCATGACCCGAATTCTCGGTCAAAAATCGACAATACTCGGAATCTGGGAATTCGATCCGGATAATCCTGCGAATGAAGAAGAAAATGAACTTCTCGCTGCTATCGACACTGCTGACTGGGAACCTCAGCTTGGGTGTGTCATAGAAACTATCTCCGGGCTGGACGCGATTGATTCTCATCGTCTCGTTGGAATAGATCGAGATAACCAGATACTTTTTGCACTGGAATTTTCAGATGAGTATGCCCTTATCTCGGGACGGACATTTTACCTCGATTGCCCTGGACCGATGCCAGTAGAATCCGATGGCTGCGATGATCCCGGCCATCTTCCAAAGTTAATAAAAACGTCGCTTGAAAGCATCGCGGTTGTGCCGTCAAGTGATCCGTCCCTGGGTGATATAGAGGAGTATTACATCTATCTTACATGCGATCCCTGGGGAACTGGATGGGCGTTGAATGAACCGGACTGGGAGTGCGATGGGTACGAGCAACGCCTGCGTTCGCTGCTACCGGCTTTGTACAGGTACACAATACCAGCGGATACTTTGTTTCCCGAGTGAAAAATAATCAAATTTCATATTGATTGGGGCTTTAATGTCACAACAAGATAATCCGCGGTTACAAGGAATCCAAGTTCATTAAGAAGAGCAAGCATCGGTTCGTTCCTGGTCCCGACAATCATGCTTGCTACCTGCTTCCGTCCCGAAGCCTGCCTGGCGAGCGCGGCAACAAGTCTCTTGGCGAGTCCCCGCCTTCGGTAAGGCTTGAAGGTATAAACACCATCGATAAGCACATGATCCAATGTCTGGGAACCGCGGACCGCCACCGATGCGATCGTACCCTCGACGACCCCAAGCAGGATTCGGTTCTCCATGACCATCTTCTCAATATCGAACGGTGGACGGTTGCCAAGTTCAGCTTCATATTCTTCCACGTATTCCTCAAGACGTCGCAGATCGGCTTCCTGGGCAAGGCGATGTCGTCCACCCGGTCCGTGAGGTGATTTGAAGTCCTCCAGCTCGAGGTGTAAGCATTCCTTGACGTGTTCAACTTCCCGTGCTTTGAAATATTTGTGTTTTAAGACATCCTGGATTACCGCGGTTTCTCCTTCAACTTTCGATGGATGGGTTAATTCCCTTGGAGCACCATCGAGCAGCTTCACCAGGGTTTCAGCGTCATTATCATGGATGAACCAGCGGTTGTCCGGGACCACAGCGAGGGCAGCCATGCAAGTATCATCTTCGACATGTGCAAGTACCACCCCGTCCATATCGCCCTGGAAACCACCGTCAAGCCCCTGGAGCAGACCCCGAAATGTTGTGTGAACCCTACTGGTATTTTTGATGAAATTATCAACAAGGCTGCGCATACGTGTCGAATGAACCTGTATGACAGGGCCCAGTGGAAGCTTGAGCCTTATGTGCCCGGGTTGCTTGTCTTCATTGCGGGAATTCCATCTTTCAGCAGCATCGGGCGGATCCGGATGCGAAAATATTTTCCGTACACCTTTTTTACGGGTAGAATTTTGTTTCAGAGGGCTGACCGATTTACGTTTCGAAGGATCAGGCTTGCTAGGGTTTGAAGATTTTACCATTTCAAAAAAAAAATTCCTGGAAAAACAAAAAAAATCGAAATTCAATGTCAGGTTTCCGTATTCCGGAGCGTTGTATTATAACAGCAAGTTGCCCTTCCGGGAGTTTATTTATGAAAATTTACCTCAAAGTTTTAATTTTAATTATCCTGGCATTTTCTCTACCGGGTTGCACTGTAACCCCGGGTAAACAAGATGGCCATGGAATTCCCGATCATATCCGCATCGGGACATACAATGTCAAGAACCTGTTTGACGGCGTGGACGATCCACATAAAGCCGATGATGAGCCGCCTTCCCGGGAACGACTAGCCGCCCTGTCAGAGGTAATCCTCGCAGCCGGATGCGATATCCTGGCATTACAGGAGGTTGAAAATATCGATGTCCTGACCGATTTCAATGAACGATATCTTGCTGAATACTATTCAAGCATTGTACTCATCGAAGGTAACGATCCAAGGGGAATCGATGTCGCCTTCATGTCGAAATTCCCGCTGCTGGAAGTAACATCGTATGCCGATCGCGAAATTCCCAATCCGGAGACAGGGAGAAGCATCCGATTTTCACGCGATCTCGTGGCTGTAGCATGGATTGCTCCAAATGGCCGAAAATGGGTTTTCCTGACTACCCATTTGAAATCGGGCCGTATGAATGAGGATCGACAAGTGAGAAATCTCCAGGTAGGGGAGATATGCAGGATAATTGATGAGGAAAATTTTGTCTCTGGAATGGGGAATGGATGTACGGTGCTTTTAGGTGATCTGAATGCTGAACCATGGAGCCATGAGATGAGAGGCCTTGCCTGGGTCCCGTTTTCTGATCCGGCAAGGGATTTAAGGTACAGGTTTACCCATGCGTCCGGCATGATCCTGGATTATATTCTCCTGTCGCCCGGTGCGGATAATCATCTGGTTATAGGTTCGTACACGATCTACCGCGATTCACCCGCGGACCAGGCAAGCGATCATTTTCTGGTTTACCTCGATTTGAAATTCCGGTAATGATATACTCATCAGGTGTGAATTTATTAAAGCCGGGGGTTAACATGGCAGAAGAATACACGAAAGAAATCCTTCTTCAATTGGTGAGAGCATTAAGTAAAGCCGTCTCTATGGAACAAAATGCTCAGAACTTCTATGCCCAAGCTGCTGAGAAAACAAAATCTCCAGAAGGAGAAAAGATGTTTAATTGGCTCTCCCAGTTTGAAGAAGCCCATGAAAAAAGGTTGACGAGCAGGGTAAATGCTCTTTTGAACCATCCATTGCTGGCTGGAGAATCTATCCCGGATATCGGAATTTTCAATGTCAGTGAAACAAAAGATCTTGAGGATGTGTCAAAAATCAAAACCGAAATCGATGTCCTGATAATAGCCCTGCAGAACGAAAAACGTGCCTATATTTTCTACCAGAAGAAATTAACACTGGCAAGGGACGAGCCGACGAGACAGCTTTTTGAGGATCTTTCGCGGGATGAAGAGAAACATATGAAGATCCTCGATGACCAGTTGCACAGCTTGAAGATGAATAAACTTTACAAGGACTTAGAGGATTTCCAGGAATAGCACAGCTTCTGGAACTTCCTAATAATAAACTATCTCGCCCTCCGACCATACGAACGGTCGTATGCCTTCCCGGAAACTTTCCGAATTTCCAGAATCCGAAAGAAGATACAGACCGCCTTCAACCGCCGCATCGGTAAATGATGCTGTGACCGAGCCATCTACATCGACAGTTTGTACGTTACCGACTATTTTCCACATCATAGGATTTTCGGGTATTTCCTCACCTTCAGGTTCGACGTCGACATACCTGAACAGGGTAACTTCCAGTCCTGCTTCCAGGTTTGATGTGCCAGTCCAGCCTGTAAGAGAAATATCTCCAGCAGTATCTTCATATGGACAGGCATTTGTATATACAATTTCTCCTTCTCTGGTCAGGATGAACGGTTGAGCTACAGGATTATGATCTCCCCAGCCGAATTCATCCTCAATGTATCGAGTCGCGCAGTAGAGGATGTCATGATTACCGACGTCTGGGAAATGAACCATGTCATTTTCCACCCACGCACCGGCTACCGCCTGCCACGAGTTGAAATTGAATACACAGAGAAATGTCGCGATAGACGGGTTGTCGACCCAGATATCGATATCGCTGACCGATGTGTATTCACTAGTTACATCCAGTGCGGCGACCCTCATGAGACGTGGTGACGCTGTGCCGTCCGGCGCCGGTCCCATGATGGGATCTGCAGCGAAGCTTTTGCGGTACACTTTGGCGAAATCGCGGTTTTTAATCGTGTCGTAAATCGGATCGGTTCGCGCTTCGCATCCCATGAACGAATACCAGGTTCCACCGTAATAAACCACGTTCCACGCATGGTTGTTATCACCCTTGGGCCATCTGGGTGTAAAATCGCTCGTTGTAGGGACTCCCATCGACCTGAGACTGTAATTTGAAATGTTCGACATATCCTCGCATCGGCCAGCACCGGAAGCAAGCAGTGTAGGGATATCGAGGTCTTCCGGGTGACGGTAGTAAAGGCTGTCGAAATTGAAAATCCCGGTGTTATAAGTGTTTACAGCTTCGCTGACCTCGAGGGCATCTTCCAGACCTTCAATAAGCGGGACATACGTCTCAAAAATCAATGGTCGCCATGAATGCAGCGGTTCCTGGGTCGATCTGTATGGCAGCACGTACTCGAAGAAAATATCCTCCGGAAGGGACGCGCACCATGGAAATGATTCTCTCGCGAGGAATGCCCATTCGATATTCTCGATCAGCAACTCGGCGGACATACCCGAGTAGTCATAAATGTATTCTCTCAACCATTCACCGCTGCCATCCTCAGGACTGAATGGATTTAGCGGGTCGGCAGTGTTCACGTAATCGACAAACAGGTGCTTGTCCATATTCGCAATGAGAAAGCACATTGCACGGTATTTCGACGATCCCACGGGGTAAGTCTCTAACGCTTCGATTAACTCGCCCTCGTTCCATTCCTCCCCTGCGAGTTCAAGCACATTCGCCACATCGCTTCGCCATTCACCCGGGACACGGTTTAAGACATCGTCATAAGTCTGTGCATCGGATGTTGTGGTTCCTGAAATCAGAATAAGAAAAACCAGCGTGCAGCCGAATTGTAAAAAATTGTATTTTCTTCTCATCATGGTTTAAAAATCTCCTGTCTATTGTGAAACACAGGAATTAAACCATCAGACGGTATAAATCTCAAATCCCGTAATTTATCGGATTTGTATTGAGATTAATTCAATCAGGGGTTAATCTTACTTTCTTAAAATTAAATAGAGATTTCATTGGAGGAAATTTAAAGATGCTCTCAACTACAACCAATGATTTTCCGGGAAGGGAAATTGAAGAGGTCCTGGAAATTGTGCGTGGATTCTCGATGAAGGGGTTCGCGACAATTTTAAGTTCTTTCACCGATCCTGCACGTCTCAGGACGATGAATCGAGAGGTTCTTGAAATAGAACGTGACGCTTTTGCGGACCTGATCAGAAATGCCGAGGAAATCGGCGCCGATGCGATTATCGGAGTCAGGCTTACACCGAGTTCATTCGAGTACGACAATGCGCTCAAATACCAGGCGACTGTTTACGGTACCGCGGTGAAATTAAAGCCGCTGTAAGCTATCAGGCAAGAGTCAGGAAAATATAGATAAAGGTGACATTAACTCACGAAAGAAATCTGACCAGGGTGCCGCCAACATGCGAAGTAAGGCCAGATAAAGAGCTACTAATCTGATATTTTCAAAGCCGAACGAGCTTGTTGGTGATTTATATCTAATACCGGCACCAAGCTTCTTGTCTACATCTTCTAATGGTGACT
>CBDURU010000109.1:0-12047 GCA_965369865.1 uncultured bacterium
ATCATGGACAACAGTTTCTTCCGGATCAACCTCATACACCTGGGATCCCGATTGTCCCGATCATACATTTAGAGTAAGAATCACAGATGGTATTGGCCAGAAAACTACATCTACTACGTGCAATTTTCATGGTGATGATAATTACCCGACAGTCAATCTCTACGACTGTAATCCGCCGGTATTTTACTGGACCATGGACGACGACTGCACACAAAATAGCAGCCTTGGTGTGGAAGTATGTAAAGATGGGATATGGTCACAAGTCTTTGCCGGAGAGACTAGTTATATCTGGGATCCCAGTGGTCTCAACCATACATTCAAAGTACGTATTACTGATGGCAAAGGACAAAAAACTACGTCCAACACATGCTATTTTGATGGCGATGATGATTGCCTGTTGACAGGAAATTACTCCCAGGAGATGTGTTATCACTGGATTGAAGTTGAAGGTGGACCAACAGGTAATCTTGGCAATCTTGCCGAGGTTGATTTACAAACCAACGGACCCGAGACTTCGACGCCGTGGGAAGGATGCCCCGATGCGGGTCAGAATTTCTACTGGGCGCAGTGGGCAAATGGTGGAATCAATTACATAATGGACACCGGCGATACCTGGTGCGTATGGGGCGACTTTTACGAGGAATGGGGGCAGGTACCCGGTGATTTCGGCAATTATGCGGCAAGTTATATTGGTCTTGAAACAGACTGTAGAAAATCAGGATCGTACTGGGATGAAGATAACGAAATATCATATCTAGCGGAATGGCAGCCGTTTGAGTGTGGGGTAATTGCCCAGAAGGCAGGGGCAAGTCAGGCTTATCATGTCAGGGGTTATATTTATAACTACTGGATGTCGCAGGGCGGAATGAATAGCACATATGGCTGCCCGATAGGGAATGAGATTGGTACAGGCAGCACGATTCAGGAGTTTGTAAATGGGTCTATCTGCTATGACTATGGTGACACCAGCGCGCATGATTGCGATGATATCCTTTACATTACCGCTGACAATTTGGCTATCCTCAAGGGATTCCCTGAATCGGCATACAGTGGCCAGAAACTACTTTGGACATACGGTCAACAACTCAATGTGCCAATGCCTTATGAAAATTGGGAAAGAGCGTATGGATCTTATACCCAGCATGCACAAAATACTGCATACTGGGGTGAATGTGTCAGCACAGCTGCAGCGCTTTGCAATCAATACATATCATGGAGCAAGTGCGAACAGGGAACGCAGGTGAATGCCGGTACCACCACAGAGGGTACTGTGATATATACTCCAATACAGTATGGTGGGGTACAGCATATAGTTATTTTTAAGCAATATGTAACTGGTGGAATAGAAGTGTGGGACTCTAATTGGGTTGGGTATCCAACTTATCACGTGGTCGGTAAACATACATTGTCATATTCGGGATCCGGCCTTGGTGACGCAGATAATTATTACATCTGTATATATCCCTAAGATGGCGCAGGTGCCGCTTAAAGACTTGTACTCGTGGAGCCTATGATCGAGGGGCGTTGCATTTCGATGCCGAAAATCAAAAACGCGCCCTTTTTATCGAGGGCGCGTCGTGGGTGAGATACGATCGAGAAACCCCACGCAGTGCGGGGATTTATCATCTAAGGTATCTTATTAATATGTCGTATCCATCACCTTGCCGTAAGTTTGCGCATTATTAAAATAAATAAAAAAACTCCCCTGTCCCTGAATTACTTCAATCATCCTCACCCTGATCGGCCTCATCCGGCCCTTTACCGATATCAATGGACCCATCACCGGCCATCGGAGCCAGGAGATCGCACAGGATCTCCACAATTTCAGGCTCAAACTGGGTTCCGGCATTCCTGCGAAGCTCCGCCAGCGCAACCTCCGTTGACATTCCACCACGATATGGCCTGTCGCCGGTCATGGCGTCGTAAGCGTCCGCGACAAACGTGATTTTTGCCGGCAACGGAATTTCATCGCCGGACAGCCCATCCGGGTAGCCTTTTCCATCCAGCCTTTCGTGATGCCACCTGACAATCTGCTTGGGAATATCAAACAACGGATGCTGCATCGGTTTCAGAATTTCCTCCCCGATGACCGGATGGCGCATGACGATTTTAAATTCCTCTTTTGTCAGCTTGCTCGGTTTATTGAGAATTCTGTCGGGAATGCCTATCTTCCCGATATCGTGCATCATCGAACCCACCTCGATTGCCTGCATCAGCTTGGGTTCGAGACCCATCTTGCGGGTGATTGCCACGGCATACGCTGTCACCATGTTCGAGTGGCCTCTCGTGTAATGGTCTTTCGCTTCGAGGGCAACAGCGAGGGTCTCTATTGCTTCGAGGTAATTGGATAGAAGTATTTCCCGAAGTACGGCGCTTTCGAAAAGGGGTATTAAATATGGCGCGAATGTAAGGAGTTCGTGGAAATGAACCGCTTGTATGCCTGAACCATCGCTGCCTGCCAGCACCATGCCTCCAAGATACTCTCCGTTCTTTATGAACGGGATTCCCACAACCGAATACTGCAAACCCTCTGTCTGGTAGTCCGAATATTCGGCTGGAAACGCCACGGGCTGGCGGTCGGCTGCCAACTGCTCGAATACATCGTCCACTACCGGGTTTTTTTCATAACTATGCGATGAAACCAGGTCGAGGTATCGGTTTGAGATGTAATGGTACAGCCTGATGTAACATGTCCGGGTTGCAAGCCTGCTGCCGATATGATTGAGCAGTTCACAGAAACCTTCTCGCCAGTCGGCCTTTCGGGAAATGTTCTCCGCGATCAGGTCGATCAGTTCGTTAGTATTTAAGGTATTAACATTAGCCATGATCAAGGTTTTTTTCATTAATACATTTTTCGTGCCTTTTATACTATCCAGATCGAATAGCAACTCGTTATTTATACAAAGAAATTTAATTGAATGTTTATTAAAAGGGGGGACTGCCTGAATGTTGTTATTTAGCGGGTTATTTCGACCTTATTAGCGATCGCGTACAATTCCGGGAGACCTGTAACCTTTACATGAAATGAATATACTCCTGGCGCAAGACCGTCGTCTCCGATCGGGATTGTCAGCTCATGCGACCAGATTTCACCTGGTTCGAGAAGTATTGTGCTGAGAATCTGAGCGAATCGCCGGTTCGCTGACCATCGGTAGACCGTTGCCCCTGTGGCGTCCGATACCAGGATATCGAGTTTCTGGCCGGTAATAAATGAAAATTCAACCGTTTCCCCGGTCATATTTACAATCGAACACTGTACATCCAGCTTCTCATCGACAGGAACCGTGATATCGTCCTGAAGCCGAATCGGGTCGCCCGTCCCCGCCAGGCTGACCTTGAACGTCAATTCACCATCCTGGGCGTCATCGACTCCCAGAGCGTCTTCCGCAGGGGGAGCAAGGGGTTGATCTTCAGTAGGTTGAAATCCTGTCACAGGGCCGCCTCCAGACGTATTATCACCATTATCATCGTCTTCCTCCGCTTCTTCCGATTCGCCATTGCTTCCTGCATCCCCTACACCTTCCATGCTGTCATCGACCCCGGGTTGGCTTGAATTATTTAGATCACTGGTATCACCGGGATGATCGTCGGTAATTCCTGTTTCCTCTGTAGTATCATCCCCGTCCTGATCATCACCCGAATTCCCGGGACATCCGATAATAAATATCATAATAGCGGCAATCAGAAGTAAATAGACCCAAAGATTCGTATTTCTCTTGATTTTTTGTGAAATTTTCATTACAGGATTCCTCTTTCCATTCGGTTGATCCATCACATTCTATGAGATAATCGAGCACACATCAAGGATCAAAACATTGACCGGAATTGTTCTTATATCACCGCCAGGCTTAAACCGGGATACTCCCGACCCGAACGGCCTTCCGCTTGGACTGGTTGGGCTTGCGACTATGGTTAAAAATCTGGCCGATGTCGAGATTGTCGATTCATACTCTCTGGCTTTAACGGTTTCCGAAACCATCGAAAGTGTTAATGAATTAAAACCGGACTTAATCGGAATCAGCCTTCCATTTTCTTTTACTGAGCGGACGGGACTTGAAATCGCGGCTGGAATTAAGTCGCTCTGGAGTGATGTCCCGGTAATTTTTGGAGGTGTCCAGGCATCGGTCCGATCGGGTAGATTGCTAAGTAACCAGTATGTCGATGCGGTTGCGATTGGTGAATTCGAGGCGTCTTTTCCTGAACTGGTAAACTTATTCATCTCCGGGGGATGGGACAATGTAATAAAAGCACGGCTGGAAAATCTCCTCACCGAAAATAAAACACCGCTTCCGGACAGGCGGAATTATAAATATATCGAAAATCTGGATTCGCTGCCAATACCCGATTTCTCGTTACTGCCCGGATTTCCCGAAAAATATATGCCGCGTCTAATGACATCGCGAGGGTGCAAATTCAGGTGTCCCTACTGTGCGTCGGCAGCCTACTGGGGCAACCGTTTCAGGGCACATTCTCCCGAACGAGTCGTTGCCGAGATGCGTTACCTTAACGATACTTGGAAAATTGAACGCGTAAGTTTCTCCGATGATACATTCAATATGATCCCTGAGCGATCGCTGAAAATCGCAGAGCTTCTGAGGGAATCCGGTCTCCCAATGAAATGGGGAGCGAGCATGCGTCCCGAGCTTCTTAGCGTGGATGATCTTCGATCATATGTTGAATCCGGTTTGACCGGGCTCTTCATGGGACTGGAATCCGGCTCCGAACGTATTCTGAAATCGATAAACCGTACGCACGATCTCGAAAAAACCAGGGAAATAGTAGGTAAAGCTGAAGATCTCGGGGTTGAGGTGCATTGCTCGTTTATGATCGGATTACCTGATGAAACTGAGGACGATATTCAATTAACACTCGATTATGCGAGCAGCCTCTCGGCATCGACACTCGGATTCCATATTTTCCATCCGCTCTATGGAAGTGAATACGGTGAGAATCCCGATAAATATGGAATTGAGTTCGAGTCCGACCAGGATTCGATCGGGGAAATAGACGCGGTCGCGCCGATTCGCACCAGGCATCTCAGCCAGATGCGGATTCTGGATTATTACCACATGGCCCGCGGGATCGCGGAAGCCCGCATGCGTAAAAAATAGGTCTACAGATTGAGACTAATTCTACTTAACTAAACGCGTGGCGTCGACACGCTGAGTGAGACAGTTACACTCGCGCGCCTTGAAAATCTCTGGGTCGAACGTGCTTGTCGACGTAAAGGCTACCTGCTGTGTAAGTACGCCAGTACTCCCAGGATCGCGCCAGTCATGAATAGGATGAACGCTATCGCGGGCAGTGCTACCATGAACCAGGCAATGGCGGTAATTAACAATCCCAGTGGCGAATCTGCCCAGTCACCTTTAAATCTGCTGAATATTGCACTTTTAATAACCCTTTCCCGTGCACGGTTGTATCTGTTAAATATGACCGACTCCGCGATTTTTTTCTTAGGATCGTGAAGGGCCTGGCTGATTTTCGCCGCCTGAGGTTCACTTGTCGGTCTGACCCATTTTTTCCATGAGGATGGGTCGTAATATCCCGACCTCGACGGAATTGCTTCGGTGTATTCGGGGTTCGGTGGTTCGTGATCGGGGTTTTTTTCCGGTGGCTTTCCCATTGTCTTATTTACTTATTTTAACACATTCACATAAGATAACCCGGGTTTAGCGTAAATGGATTTGTCCGTTTCTCATGGCCGATCTCGGTATCGGGGCCATGCCCGCAGTGCACAATTGTCTCGTCGGGCAGGCTGTACAAAACTTCGGAAATTGATTTTATCAAAGCCTTGCCGTCCGAACGTGGAAAATCAACCCGTCCGACCGAACCCTCGAACAACGAATCGCCCACGAAAACCCGTTCCTTCCCGTCGTAGAATGAAATTCCTCCGGGAGTATGTCCGGGTGTAGCCATTGCGGTCAGCGTTATTTCGCCGGAGGTAAACGTGTCCCCTGCATGAATTTCCTCATCGACCTCGAACCGTTTCGCGAGTCCCATGCCGCACATCATCGCTGTCGATCCCCCCACAGAGCTAAGCAGGAAATCATCATCGGGCGACATATACACTTTCGCCCCGGTCAATTCTTTCAATTCCGAGACTGCGGATATGTGGTCGAAATGTCCGTGCGTAAGGAGGATCGTGACGTCCTCAATGCCGTGTTTACCAAGGGCTTTTATTATTTTCTTTGCGTCCCAGCCAGGGTCGATCACAAATCCCGACTTGGTATTTTCATCCGCGATAATAAAGCAATTTTCCTGCATCGGTCCGGTTACAATTGATTCTAATATCATTTTGCCTGGAAATTCTCACTTTTAATAAAGATAGGTACGGTGCCCGAAGTATATCACAGCGGGTTGGGAATTCGGTATAATGCGTACCATGCGCACGAAGTGGCTGCCGGTTATTACCGGGATTTTTGTCGGTATACTGCTGATATCGAATATTGCCAGTGTGAAACTGGTGCTGCTGGGGCCATTCACATTCGATGGTGGAACGCTGTTATTCCCGATAAGTTATATCTTCGGCGACATCCTGACCGAAGTTTACGGTTACAGGGCGTCAAGGAAGGTAATCTGGACAGGATTTTCTGCCGCCGCCCTGATGTCCCTCACGCTATGGGCTGTAGGGAAACTCCCTGGTCCTGAAGACTGGACCCGGGAGATGCAGCAATCATATGAGACCATCGTTGCTCCTGTCGGGAGGATTGTTACTGCCAGCCTGATAGCGTACCTGGCAGGGGAATTTTCAAACTCATATGTGCTGGCTAAGTTGAAAATATACACCAGGGGCAGGTTTTTATGGATTCGGACCATTTCAAGCACACTTATCGGTGAAGGAATCGACACGGTTATCTTCTGCCTGGTTGCATTTTATGGTGTCTGGAGCACAGAAATCCTGATTACCATTATTATTTCCAACTACATCTTCAAATGCCTTTTTGAAATTGCTGCGACACCCCTGACTTACGCGATCGTTATCGGGCTGAAAAAGTCGGAAGGGATCGATGTTTACGATCGCGTAACCAACTTCAATCCATTCCTGGTTTTCGAATCCGAAACCGATCTGAATGGTGATGTCAGGGGGGCAGCCGGATAGAAAGTCCACCGGGCACACTCTCAGGTTTGATCTCTGCATGGCAAAGGGTAAAAATGTTATAATCTTCAATCGTCCCAATTCAGGGGCGTTAATTTTATAAAAGGTCTTACGTATCCAGGACCATTTAAGAAAGCCCATTTTCAACTGCCCGGAGGTTTAATGTGAATAAATTCGAACTCTTTAATCCAATAAAAATGGTTTTCGGAGCTGGAGAATTCGAACGTCTTGGCGAACTTGCAAAAGATCATGGAAACAAACCGCTGGTTGTATTCGGGCAAAATTCAGCCCGTGACACCGGACTCCTTGACCGTGCGATTGAAAACCTCCAGGAAGCCGGCTTGGATCCCGTCGTGTTCGAAGGGATTGAACCGAACCCGAGGCTGGATACACTCCAGGAAGGATCCAGGAAGGCAGCCGACAATAACTGCGATATGGTCATTGGGATCGGCGGCGGTTCGGTTATGGACGCGAGCAAAATTATTGCCTTCGGGTCTTTCGATCCCGATAATATCTGGAAACATGTCGCAACCTGGGAGGATGATTACGAGCCTGTAAAGGAGGCTCTTCCAATTGTTGTTGTCAGTACCCTTGCGGCAACCGGAAGCGAAGGCAATGGCGGGGCGGTTGTCACAAACATGGAAACAAAGGATAAGGTTGGTGTATTTTCCAGTTACATGTATCCGAAAGTCAGCATTATCGACCCTGAACTGACAGTTGCCACACCACTCGACTATACCCGCGATGGGGTGGTCGATATGGCGATACATGTTCTTGAAAGCTACTTTAACGGTTCAGACGCCGATTTTTCGGACCGGGTCACCGAAAGCCTGTGCATTGAGGTTATGCTGGCATTCGATACCCTGGTCGAGAACCCGGAGGATATAGACGCGCGCGGTACGCTCAGCTACCTCGCAGCGATCGCATTGACAGGATTTATCAATCGACCGAGAGGCGGTGATTTCCCACTTCACATTCTCCAGCACCCGCTGTCAGGACATTTCGATATTTCACACGGACGGGGTCTCGCGCTTCTTCTCCCGAGATGGCTTAAATTTGTCAAAAGCGAGAAGCCTGGCAAGATCATCCAGTTCGGTGAGCGTGTGTTCGCGATGGACCTGGAAACTTATCATCCTCTGGAGGCAGCCGACAGGGTCATCGACAGGATCACGGAGTGGCTCGAGGATATCGGGGCATGGCTTTTCATGGATGATCTCGGAATCCCGAACGATCCGGTCCTGTTCAGGGAGATCGCGGAGCAGGTAATAAAAACATACGGCAGAGATGATGGGATTATCGGCGGCATCAAACCCCTCAAGGTTGATGATATCGTAGAAATTTACAATATGTGCGTGCGTACTGGAACTGAGGAATTTACCCCTGAACCGGAACCGGAAACAGAGGCTGGTTCTGAGGATGAAGACGGTGCAGAACCTGAAGGAACCGAACCGGAAGAAATTATTGAAAATGTGGAGGGTGAGGAGATTCCTGAAGGTGCAAAGGGCGATAAAAATATTATAATAGAAGAGGTTGTTGAGGAAGAGGTTACAGAAGAGTAAGTCGGTTTATAACATGTTCATTTTAAACCTATCAAAGAAAATTTGGTCTGGTGCGGTTCTTTTTCTTTGCCTTGGCTTCGGGATGACCGTGTGCATTCCGGTTACCGATGTGATTCCGGGTGGGAGCATTTCATTGTTCGATTACCTCGAACGCCTGAGTTTACCTGATGATTCAACTGTGTATGATCGGAAAATTGATCAAATCTGGCGTCGGGTTGTTAAATTTCCTGAGTCAAATGTAATGACAATAGACCTGCCTGTGCTGCCGGAAGGAAGCAGGTTCACCTGTGCGCTGGCAATACTTAACGAGCTTGAAAATTATCAGCCATGTGAATTCGAAATTCTCGCTGTTAAACCCGGTGGAGAAATGGTATCTCTCGAAACCCGGACAATTGAAACCGTAATGCATAAGGAGTGGCTCGAGTTTGATATCGATCTCGAAGGATATACAGATGGTAAATCCGAATTGAGAATCGAAGCCCGGTTCGCGACCGAGGGCAACCTTGGTTTGCTTGGTACACCCAGGCTCGAGGTCCCACACGAGAATGGTCCCGAGAGAATTATTCTGGTTTGTATCGACACTCTACGGACCGACCGTATGGGTTGTTATGGAAGCTATCTCGGGCTTACTCCGGCACTTGACTCACTTGCCGAAGAATCGGTCAGGTTCGAAAACTGCCAGTCCGCAAGTCCCTGGACACTGCCATCGGTTGCATCCGTAATTACGGGACGATACCCCGGTATGACCGGCGCGACCCGTGATACCGAGTATCTTCATGGTGGTGAACATACGCTTGCCGAGGTTTTCCATGAAACCGGCTTCAGAACAGCCAGTATTATTCAGAACAGATACACGTCAAGAGAATGCGGGTTCTTCCAGGGATACGACGCCGAAAATGATGGCAATCCGACCGCTGATTTAGTCACTGACAGCGCGATTAAATGGGTAGACACATTGAAAGATGACGATTTCTTTCTGTATATCCATTATTTCGACCCTCACGTCCCCTACACCCCGCCGGAACCTTACCTGTCACGTTACCGGATGGGACGCGGCCGATGGCCGGTTGGATTCCCTATGGAGGATGTACACCCACTTCGAACCGGGGAATTAGTACCGACAGAGGAGGAAATTCTTCAACTCGAAGGTTTATACAATGGGGAAATCGCTTTCAATGATCATGAATTCAAACGATTTGTCGACCACCTGAAAGAAATTGGCATCTGGGATGATACCGCCATCGTATTATATGCGGACCATGGGGAGGAATTCTGGGAGCACGGGGGTTCCCTGCATGGCCGGACTGTTTTCCAGGAAGTTTCTCATGTCCCGTTATTTTTTAAATTCCCTGGATTTGGGACCGGAGTTCGCGAGGATCCAGTCAGCCTTGTAGATATATTCCCGTCGATTCTGGATTATGCCGGCATTAGGCTGCCGGGCAATATTGTCGGACAGAATATCCTGTCGGATGATTACGAACAGGAAAATTCGAGAACATTCATTATTGAAGCGCTTGCGCGAGGTCACCAGTCGAAAGGCATTGTAATGGGTGACTGGAAGCAGATACTTCATTTCACCGAAGAAATGAATCCGGAACTCTATAATTTATCGGATGACCCGCTGGAACTCAACAATGTTTTGGACCGGGAAACCGACATCGCCGAAAGGCTGATCGGTGAGCTGTTTACGTATGCGGCCCGGACGAACGAAGGTAATCACGTACTCCTTTACCCAACCGATGAAACTGGCGGTGGTGTATTTACACTGATCCTGGTGTCAGAATCCGGTATGTTTAGTGACATTAAAACCCGTGGTAATTTCACTGTTGAAAATAAAATAATTTCGGATCACAGGATTATCTTTGAGGTCAGTATGGGAACCGCCGGGCATGGTGGGGGGTACCTGGGATTAGATTTCTATCTTCAACCGGAAGATGCCGAGGTGACCTTCTCAATCGCCCATAGGGGAAATCCTGAAGCGGAATTTCCATGGCATTTGGGTGGTGAGGAAGTTGAGTCCTTTACCGATAACGAATTTACGATATCTATGACCGATCACAGGGTCGCGATGTCATTCCCTCAGGTCAGGAGATTCCTTGCAAGGGGCCTTTATATCTGGTGTGTACCCCCCAGGCTCCAATCCGAATTCGAGAGCCGGATGAGTCCTGAAACCGCTGCTGAACTTGAAGCGCTCGGGTACCTTCATTAACTCTTACAAGCTCTCAGACCAATCCTGATTGAAATTGTATAAATAACTTGGGATATGCCATTTTTCTCCAGTGATAAACCCGGCTTTACCATTGCATATCAAGGGGGAAATGCCTTGTCCCCCAAAGTAAAAAATAATTTCAATTAGAATTGTTCTAAGCTGTTTAAAAAAAATAATTTTAGTCGAGAAAAAACCCCCATCGGAACGGGGGTCTGTTTATTTTTATTTTAATTTTTCAATTACAGGATTATTAGGATTAATGGCATTGCTTTCTCTGGCGGATTATACGGATCATTGTAATCGCATGAAACCATGTAGATATCATGTGACACTGCACCTATATCGTTTGCCCAGTCAACCGTGAATAAGCCGTTTCCATCACCGGGACCCGAAAACAGAACATCGAGTGTCGCTGGGTCTAATACCTCCCACGCGTAGGTTACCGGATCACCTTCAGGGTCGGTAACAGTCACAGAGTAATCCTTGACATCGTCAGGCAACGCTTCGAAGTCACCCTCAACACCTATCTCAAGCACTGGAGGCTGGTTGGTTATTTCAACCGTCAGGGTGTCTGCAAATATCGAAGGGTTAACCGAGTCGGATACAGAGCAATCGATATCGTATATCTCACCTAAAGAAATGCTTAAAGTACCCCAATCAAATTCCAGGTTCCCGGCACCATCACCAGGACCGGTGAAAACAACCTGTAAATTGCTGACCTTGGTAATGGTCCAACTGTAGATTAAAGTATCTCCATCGGGATCATTAGCGGCAACTGTGTAGGTTAGTACAGAATGGACGCCGGCAGTCGTTGAACCTAATACGCCCTCATAGATAACCGGTGGTTCATTCGGAGGTTCAATCACGCTAACTGTCAGGGTTATAGCTGATACAGGTGAATTTGTTGGATCACTGACTTCACAATTTATATCGTATTCGTCTCCTACATTCGCATCAATATCTGTACCCCAGTCAATATTCAGCGTGCCGGCTCCATCGCCTGGACCTGTATATACATCAATCATTGTCGAATTATCCGTTACAATCCATAAGTACGCTAACGAGTCACTCTCAGGATCGATAGCTGTAACAGTGTACTCATCCGTGTCCGTTGGATATACTTCTGCGTCGCCTGTAACACCGTCTGTAATCTCAGGCGGCAGATTGGAAGGTGTATCGG
>CBDURU010000110.1:0-11989 GCA_965369865.1 uncultured bacterium
GTGATAATGCGATCCTGGAACCCCACTATTTTCAACTATAAAAGGGACAACCTCTGCTTTTCGACGGGCGAAAAGAGATGTCCCCTGTATATTTTCGACGGGCGAAAAGAGATGTCCCCTATATATTTTCGTTGGGCGAAAAGAGATGTCCCCGATCTCAGCTTTTCTCCGATCTTAGCTTGTCGACGCCACGCAGTTAGGGTTTGTGGGATGGAGATGTTTCACTCAGTTTGTTAATTGTAACCGTACATTTCCCCGTACGCTTTCAAAATCTCAATTTCCATTTCCGCAATGAAACGATCCTCATCGATTGTCCTGACGACTGTCTCCCCCCGGTAAATGATACCCTTGCCCTTGCCGGCGAGAAGGGTGACATCGCTTCCCGCGGCTTCACCGGGTCCGTTAACAGTGCATCCCATCAACGCCACCCTGAATGGTTTATCAAGATGGCCGAGACTTTCCCTCAGGGCTATTGCCACCGGCCTGATATCAGATTCGAGGCGTCCGCAGGTCGGACATGAAATAAACGTGATGCCGGTTTCCCTGAGTCCAAGGGCGCGGAGGATTTCGAGGCCCGATTTAACCTCCTCGACAACATCATCGGTCAGGCTGACGCGAATTGTATCGCCGATACCTTCGGCGAGGAGGGTTCCAATTCCAATGGAAGAGCGGATGTTTCCTTCCCAGTTACAGCCAGCCTCAGTAACCCCGAGATGGATCGGCAAATCGCAGGACTGAGCCAAGAGGCGGTTAGCGACTATCATCTCATCGGTGTGGCTCGATTTGACCGCGACGACGATATAATGGAAGTCGGCTTCGTGAAGCATTTCAATATGCCGCAAAGCTCCTTCGACCGATGCTTTCACACGGTCCCCATCATATTTTTTCAGGAGGTCTTTTGGGAGGCTTCCGGAATTGACACCGATACGTATCGGGGTTCCGGTATCCCCGCATGCCCTGGCGATTTCATGTACGTCCTTTACTCTCGCGATATTACCCGGATTCAGCCTGATTTTATCGGCCCCGGCTTTTATCGATGCCAGCGCCGCTCTCGCGCTGAAATGAATATCGGCAATTATTGGTATTGTGGTAGCGTGCAGGATTTCCGGGATGGTTTCAGCAGCGTCCTCGTCCGGAATGGTCAGGCGGATGAGGTCGCATTTGGATTCTTCGAGGCGATGGCAGTCAATGAGGATGTTTTCGATGTCGGACGGCTTGCGTTTTATCATCGACTGAACGCTGACAGGGGAATCGCCGCCGATGCCGATTTTTTTACGGCCGTCGTGTCCGACAGTAATTACTCTGCATTTTCGTCTGGCGACTGATCCAGAATCATCAAATTCGATACATCCGGGCATTTTCAAACCATCCGTTGAGAAGAATTGTCCAAAGAACAGGACGATATTAGTATACATGAAATAAAAAGGCGTATAATATATTTAATCACCTTTTAAGCAATCATGCCAATCCCAGGACAACCAGCCCAGATTTCCGGACCATCGACGAGTGAATTCGCCCGATTCTTCACAGGCTCATATTTAAGAGCGTTATCGTGGCTGTGGTACAAAATAATGCTGGGGGTAATGCTGGTCGTTACCATTGTTTGCGCATTTATCCCGTTGTTAAATATCCTCGCGTATGAATTTGCCGCGGTAATCGGGCTGATAGTGAGCCATTTCACGGCAATACTGGTAATCAGGGAAATCAACCTGATCCGTGAAGGCCTTTCTCACAGGGGTCCGGTTTCAGAAGGTCCGCACTCAAGACTGGTTGTCTGGGGAGTGATCCTTGGAGCTGTCGCAGCGGTAGGATGGCTGATGCTGATCCCGCTGGCCGGAATGGTAATCCTCGATTTAATTTTATCGATACGGAACTGCGATCCATTAACGGGATTTATCTTTTTCATGACAATTCCGGTTATAAGTTCATTTTTCGCCGGTGCTGTCGCGGTTTTTTGTTCACTGGTAACGCCAAATCGTTCCCGCGCCGGATGGTTGTATTTCGCGATACTGCTCGTATTTTTCGTAAGGATGCTTCTACGGTTCGGGGTAGGACATACGATCGGGCTGCACGATCCTTTCATAGGGACACTGAATCTCCCGCTCTATTCTCAGGAAGCGAATCCTGATTTCGGATTCCTTTACTCGCGATTATTTGTACTTATCTTTTCGGTATTCCTTGTGAATTTGAGCGTTCTCTTCGCCTGTGGAAAATTCCAGTATTACGGATTCAGAAATCTGTTTGGAAATTTCAGGAAATTTGATACTTTCATGCCTGAACTCCAGACGCTTATGATGACAGGAGTAATTTTAATAGTTGGCCTTTGCAATATGGGTCCGCTGGGGATAGAAATCACGCGAAATTATCTTGAACATAAGCTCGATGGTGAAATCGTTACCGAGCATTTCATTATTCGATATCCAACGGGCGGCGAGGTCGAGGAGGATATCGAGCGTGTAGCTGAGAACCATGAATTTTATTACTGGTCGATTTACAACGAGATACAGACAGCACCGGACGGATTGATCCGGGCGTACATTTATCCCGATCGCGATACAAAGACATTTTTAACCGGGGTGGGATCGAGTGTCTATGCCAAACCATGGACCGGGGAAATTCATGTCGAGTACAGCAGGAATAACATCCGGGCGTTAAAACACGAGCTTGTCCATGTTATATCGGCCCCGATGGGAGTACCATTTTTCGGGTCATCGCTGCTTGTCGGGTATGGTGAGGGGATCGCGGAGGGATTGGAATGGAACACAGGAAATAACCTGACATACCATACGTGGACCGCCGCGCTCCGTGAGGCCGACGATCCATATTATGATGGACCATTTTTCCCGCGCGATACCGCTCCGGATAAATTATTTCCCGAGAACGCATCCGGGCTGTCCCTGTTGTTAAGCAATTTCAATCAGGGTGGGTTCTACGAGGGCAGGATTACGATGAACTACTACGTCAGCGCCAGCCACACAAAATGGTTCATCGATACTTACGGAATCGACGCGTATAAAACCGCTTATATCGCGAATGATACGGTTCGGGCCGCCGGGATCAATTCAACGGAAGCTACAAGGTTGTGGATGGATTACCTCGACCATGTCCCATTGAAAAATGGGGAGATCGAATTTGCCAGGCTCGCGTTCGCGCCGAGGAAATTCACGGTGCGTGTTTGCGCACACGAAACCGCGGAACATGAAAGACTCGCAGGAGAATTTATTCGGAGGAGAGACTGGGATTCGGCATACGGGGAATATTCAATCCTCCTGGATTTCTCACCGGAGAATATTCGCTATGCCTACCAGCAGATTCGGATGCTTTATTTCGACGAAAGATACGATGCGGCATTACGAGGGATAGCGGTTGTCCGGGAGTGGCCGAGTTCGGAAGGATGGGAAACCTATCTGTTACTTCTCGAGGGGGACATATATGCCCGTTCCGGCCAACTCGTAATGGCGCTTGAAGCGTACGAGGAAGCATATGACGAAGCCCTGGCGACCGATCATCGCGAGACCTCCGAAATGAGAATCGCGGTGCTTGAATCTCCGGCGCTCGATGAATTCCTGGCCGCTTACAGGGAGGAAAATAATGCAAGGTGGAGATATGAACGCGCGAGGGCAATAGATGATGGCTGGCTGCCGATTTACAACGTAGCGGGCAGCCTGATCGGCGACCGGTTGTATGAGGAAGCGCAGGAATTGTATCTCGAATGTCTCGCGCTCGATCCGGAATTCCAGTTTGTAAAAAGAAACTGCCTTTATAACCTTGGCGTATGCGCATACAGGGCAGGGGAATACTCGCTTGCGGGGGAGAATTTTCTGGAGGCTTATAATATCGCTGAGAGCCTGTATGTCGAATCTCATCCGAGCTGGGACCGCGTGATCCCGCTGGACCGTCTCGATGTCTGGGCAGCTTCGGTATCGGACTGGATCAAGAGATGCGAGTGGCGCCAGGACTGGCCGGGAATTTAATTTCACCCGGACCGATCGAATTAGTGATCCAGGCGGATAGAACAGTCACAGCAACCGGTTTCACTCGCGCCCCAGCTTGTCGAGTGTATGGAGGAGCTGGAACAGATATATTCAACTGTCGATCTGGACAGGGAATTCCATTGGAAAGCTGAATGATTGATAGTTTGAAATATTAGAGTTGTCAATTTGCAGGGAATTAAAGAGCTAAAGCAATTAATTTCTCAGAGGATGGAATATCTGTGCAACGACCCCCTGCTGGTTCTTTTTTCTGTTGTGTTGTATTATCATCTCCGCCAAGTTAAGACATGTCCAGAAACATTGAAAGGTTTCTTGTTTTTATTGATTTTCTGATTCCCACAGCAGCTCTTATCTATTTCAGAACCACATTACATATTGACCCTTGCGATGACGCATATATCACCTTGAAGACTGCAGAAAATTTGGCCTGCGGAAACGGAATGGTCTTCAATATTGGTGAGAAGATCTACGTTGTCACGACGCCGTTGTGGGTTTTTCTGATTGTTTTGGTTCGGATGTTGACTCAAGATGTTGTGATTGCAGTGAAGTTTCTTGGTGCTGCATTCGAGGTCTTGTTGCTTTGGAGCATGGTCTACCTCGGTCAGGTTGTGACAGGGAGTCGCAGGATCGGCATGATTGCTGCGGTGCTGATGGTCACCAATCCAGTATTTCTGCTAACCAGTTTTATGGGCATGGAATTGCCGATGTACCTGTTTCTCATGACTCTCTCGTTCATCCTTCTAGCAAAGGAACGGTATATCTGGAGTCTTCTGGTGGCAGCATTGTCTGTATGGACGAGAATCGATGGTCTACTAGTATATGTTGTTGTGCTGGGATGGATTGTCTATGCCAAACGATTCCAAATTACGAAAACACCATTGAATGTGATCGCCGCGATTATCCCATCGATTCTGGTCATTATTGCTTATCTACTGTTTGGCTTGCTCTATTATGGTGATATTGTCCCCATAAGCGCACAACGGAAACTGGAAATTGGACCTGACCTTTTTTCTTCAACATGGCTGTCCGGGGTTTTAAGGCTTGCGTTTAATTTTATAGTTGCACTGGCGGGAAAATCCACATGTTATTACCGTTTGAACACGCCGCTATGGTTGATACTGATACCTTTCGTGGGGGGACTTATTGCCATCCGTCGTCACGGGGATCGCCGAATAATTCCATTGTTAAGCTATACTGTGCTCTATATTATTTTGTTTCTGGCAAGCGGAAATCCCCATGCCACTGGATATCCATGGTACTTCACAATCATCCTTCCAGCCGGATATCTGATCATAGCCATGACCATTATGCGTATATTGCCGCCATCCGGGACAGATATTAGAGCATCAAGATCCAATAATCTAAAAGGGAATGTGGCGTTAGTTTTTGGAATTGTGTGGATATTTATCATGTTGATGCCCATGCACAACCAAGCTAAGAAGGGACCGGGTGAAGTTGCAGCTAAAAGAGAAAAAACCTATGCGACCGCAACAGTGTGGCTTAACCATTATCTTAAATCAGGCTCGGAAATTACGTCAAACGAAATAGGTACAATTGGTTTTTTCAGCCGTAACGATATAACAATCCTGGATATGTTCGGAATTCTTCGTGTAAAAGAAGAACGGTTCGCAACAGATATGGAGCTCGTTCGAAGTCATCAACCTGAAGCAGTGCTTGCCGGTTCATTCTTTCAATACAAACGTCGTATCCAGGAAGAGATCGGTACTGACTTCTATACATGGTTCGTGTTCAAAGACCTGGATATTGGTTTGCGATCAGATATCGCACCCCAGCTTGTCGAGCGTATGGAGGAGCTGGAACGAATATATGAAACAATTGATTTGAATAGGGAATTCCATGCAGGGAGGTTCATTAATTAGAAATGAGGATAAGCATGTCTCATCACTACGAAATACCTCAGGGAGATTGTCGCAAGTGCACCGGCTACACATTCCCAGGAGGATATGCCACTTTCTGCAACAATAGTCTTTCCTCAGCCAGCGGTCATTGTCTCGGTCAATTTGACTGTGACAAGAAGCATAGATGGAGTGGGAATGGCAGTGAAATGTAAGTTAATAAGCGTCTGATAATTTTGTTCGATTCGTCTACCAGCTTATTTTCCTTACAAAAAAACCGGCAAATCGCCGGTTATTTCAGTGTCAAATTTTAAATGGGACTTCAGTCGGAAAAACTCAGGACGTTTCTTGCCTGCGGACCCTTGTTGCTGATGACGAGGTCGAACTGAACCTTCTCTCCCTGTGTCAGGGTTCTGTATCCCTCGCCGGGAATCGCAGTGTAATGAACAAATATGTCAGCCCCGTCCTGTGAGGTTATAAAACCATAACCTTTAATAGAATCAAACCACTTCACAATACCGTCTGCCACATGTAACTCCTTTACTGGAATGCCCAAGATGGTAACACTCTGGCGTTTGGGTGTCAAGAACGTCCATTTTTAAGAGGTTTATCAGTGTTAACGTTTTCCAATTCATTCGAATGCAAGCTCTTTTCCACCCTCAGGCCGCCAAGATGTCCACCGATCAAGAGGACGGCAAGTGCGAGTAATGCGTGATCGGAAAAAACAGGATACGCGGGATGATGAAACAATGGCAGGAGCACAAGCGAGCCGGTATCCCAGCCAATACATGCTATGGCGGCAATGATCGACGACAACATTCCACAAAGCCGTCCGGTTACGGGTGAAATCTTAGCCCCGATCCATCCCGCGGCATAACTCACGATAGCGACAATTAATAAGGGCAGTAAATAAGTGCGTGGGAATACCCGTCCGCCCCAGTCGGTAAGGTCGGGGGAGAAGGGGATGAAGCGTAGAATCGCAAGACAGATTATGGAACCGAGAACAGCCCCGATTATAGTTCGGATAAATACCATGGCCTGATCTCAGGAAGTCTAGCGCGTTGAAACCGAATGGTCAACCAGGTTATGCGAGGAACATATTTGAGTCGGGCGTCTGCTCCCGGGGTTCTGTTACCGGTGCGGGATCAGGTTCTTTATCAGCCATGCCCAGACGGGTGACATTTTTCGCCTGGAATCCACGGCTCGTATTGATGAGTTCGAATTCAACAATCTCTTCGGTATTGAGCGTACGGAATCCTTCGTCTTTGATCGCGGTGTGGTGCACGAACACTTCAGTTTTGTCTTCAATGAGAATAAACCCATATCCCTTGTCAGGATTGAACCATTTGACTTTCCCTCTGATCATCCCAATCTCCACTTGAATAATTATGTTGTCCGAATATTCAGAATATCATAAAAATTAATATGGGGCAATAATTAACACGATTGAACAGTAAATAGTTTTCTGGATTAATTCTGTTACTTAAGAATTGGTTGGATAAATTCAGGAATATTTTAAGATCGGGGACACCTGCTTTTCGACGAGCGAAAAGAGATGTCCCCTGTATAATTTCGTTGGGCGAAAAGAGATGTCCCCTGTATATTTTCGTTGGATGAAAAGAGATGTCCCCTATTAATGGTCGTTGTTAGATTGGTCGGAAGTGGGGCATGGGGTGGATTTTGAGTTCACTTTCAAGCCATCCAGGAGCTTTATTATACGTTTTGGGTCTTTTAAGAGAAATACCAGTCCAAGGATTATATATACCGCGGTGAAGAACATATGGACCCAGTCGCCATTGATTGCATAACCCTTCTCAGCGAGTGAGTCGGCAAAGGGTGAGAGGAAAAATTGTCCAAGGAACAAACCGAGGAAGAGAAAACCTTCTTTAATTCCCAGCCTGAAATCAATCAGAACCGCGACCCCGAAGAAAGACTGTGCGGCGGTCAGGAGGATTTCGTGCATCTGCAATGAGCTCATCGGGATGGGATCGACCCACTGCTGACTGGAAACTCCGAAAACCGTGGGGATCATCCCGACGAGGAGTGTCCACTGGTTGAGTTTCGCTGACAGTAACGTGGCGAGAGCGAGTCCGCACTGTCCTCGAGTGGCGAAAATTATAGCGACTGTAAATTCGGGTGCTTCGCTTGCTATCGGGGCCAGCCACTGAACGAGTAAGAATTCATCAATCCCGAAAATTTTACCGGTCTCTACAAGCCCCTCGGAAAACGGTTCGGCATTAAGAACAATGACCGCCGCGGAGAAAATAAACATTAGCCATGTGGTTACCCGTCTCGGGATTACCGGGAGGCTACCGATGAGTTCCGCCGGGCCTTCGAGTTCGATCTGGACACAGGGTTTTTTACTTGCAATGGTGATGTACCATACGAAAAGCGAGATGAAGATAATCGCATCGTACCAAGCAAGCGTGCCCTTGATGGGGATCACGAAAGCATAGAGAGTCGCAAGTCCAAGGAAGAGGAGTTCCGTAGTTCGTTCTTTTTCAAGTACAATAACTTTTTTAAATTTCCTGTATGCAATAAACGCGATAACCGCCCATCCAACACCGATAAGAAGCCTGTTCGCTCCGGTCATGTTGGCGATCGCATAATGGGCGTAATCGGCTTCGGGATGCTTGCCGGCCATCCATGTGAAGTACATGTCGACCGCATACTCCGGCAGTACGGCGATCAGTGCGACCATGGCGATCGCCAGCGCCTGGGAAACGTCAAGCTGGACAACGTCACATGCCCAAAGCACGAGGAACGCAGCGCCGAGAATTGCGAGCCCTGCAAATAACGCTTCCATGGGCGAACTCAAATGGACACCGGCCAGCCGGAAGTAAATCCCGGGAAGGGTCGCTAAAATCGCGATGATGATTGATATCAGGGGTTTATTTACTTTCATGACGAAATAGCGTGGGAATGCTAACACTACTAGCCGGGGTTTGGCAAATCCACGAATTAGAATGTGCTCATTGATAAAGGTTACGGGTGTGTTTTGAAAAGCATAGTGAATTCTCACCCATGATAAAATTTTCAGTAAAATATTTACCCATCAGAATGTTGCTTTATACCTGGTTTTGAGAAGTTCCCGGGTTAAAATAGAACCGGATATATGGTAAAATTTCCATCTGATTGATAGGGAAGTCTACGAACTGCCTGGAGAGCAAACCATGAAAAATTATTTGGTAAAACTTATTCTAATTGCCATTCTGCTGGTATGCGGATGTAATTCCAATGGTGGTGATCCGGCATCGCCGGTTGTGCCCCCCAATGATGAAACTGGATTTCTTACTAATGAGGTTTTGAGAGAATCAACCGGCTCAAACCATATGCTCCTGAGTCTCTGGGAAGTTGTAATCGACGGGGAGACGGAAGAGGTTGTCATTACACCGCTGAGGAGCGCGATGTTTAACTGTAATATCGCCCACTTCATGGCCCCGCCAATAAACCCCCAAACCTTGATAACCATCAAGCTTCTCCCGGGTTCTGATTTTCTGACCGGTTTTTTGGACCTGGACATAGGCATGCTGATGCCTTTCCCGGGAGTGTCAGAGTTAAAGGGATTCGATACGCGATTAATAATACTGTCTGATGGTTCGTCTATGTGCGAATTTGACCCGGATATATTCTATGCAACCGAGGCGAACCTTGAACCGGTAATGATAAATGCAGACGGACTGACCCGCTGGTGGAACTATCCGGAATTTATTGATCCACTTCCGCTGTTGTCATTCAAATCGTTCGCGATCAGCACGTTGCCGGACCCGTCTGCGACGATTAATCCATACAAATATTATGCCGACGCTCTTATGTTAGATGACCCGGTGGCCGGTATTCCCCCTGAAACGCGGGGGATATTCAGTGACAAGACAGTACCGCATCACAGGCGTCACCAACTCCAGTTCCCGTTGATCGACGGTTATCCGGTGTTCAAGTTTAACATGGCAGTCGATACTTCATGGGCGTTACCGGACCCGGCGTATGCCCCTGAATATCCAGTCGAAAGTTACCCTCCTGAAGCACAATGCCAGGAAGCGTACAATGTTGTGTTCGACGCATCGGAATCGGACCTGTGGTTCCTTGAAGGTTATGGAAGCGGCGGTTCGGTAACGATTACGATAGAGGTTTTCGACTGGCAGTCACTGGTTAATCCCGGCGGTGTAGAAAGCGAAGTCGCGTCAATAATGCTGGAGTCACCTTTGCTGTTATCTCCAATAGATTTTCTGTCAGTTGCGACAGTCAGCCCGGGTTCACAGACAACATCCGCAATTTTCGAAGTCACAATTTCCGCTGAAGACCTGGCTATTACGGGTGTGGGTACATTCCCCGTCCTGGGTCGGGTGGAGAATGTCGATCCGAATACGTATGTCCCGCAGATAGGGGGCGGTGAGACATTCATTTATCCCGATGGTCCCCTGGCGGCATACTTCAACGGCATACTGAGGGTCGTGGACGGCGTACCGCCCTTGATCAATGTTATTCAGCCTGATGGCGGGGAAGTCTGGGATGTTGGCTCCTCGCAGGAAATTACCTGGTCGGGAGACCCGGGGATAACCGATGTCACAATTCTTTATTCCAATGATGATTTTGTCAGCGATATCAACACGATTTCATTAAGTACCCCGCATGACGGTACTTTCACGTGGGATCCGGTTCCCAACGATCCATCCCTGACCGTTAAAATCCGTATCCACGATGCGTCCGATCCGGCTATTTCCGATGATTCCGATGAGAATTTCACCATTCTCGGGTCTGATATTGAGGTTATTGTACCGAACGGCGGCGAAGTGTGGATGGTTGGAAGCACCCATGATATAGAATGGACAGGTGGAGCGGGAATCACATCGGTGACGCTTCTCTATTCCAAGGATGATTTTGGATCCGATGTCATCGAGATTGAAGCAGGACTTCCTAATTCCGGTGTTTATGCCTGGACCATTCCCGATGATGTTTCAGATACTGTGAGGGTTCGGGTTCAGGATGCCGGAGATCCCGGATTGTACGACGACTCGGATGACTACTTCACAATCTCTAATGCTTGTGATTTTTCACTGGCACCCGAGTATCTCAGTTACGTTGAACATGGCGCGGTGATGGGTACCGGGTTCCATTTAATGCAGGTGGACCTGGGGAAAATCGTCGCATGTCTGCCCGAAGACGGACTGGAGACCTCATACCCATGGATCGCTGTGTATGACGAAACCGATCTTTTTAATCCGCTCGATACTTTCCAGATTCCCGGCTGGGCGCACCCTTACCGGCCGTTCTGCCATGAGGTTGACTTGACAGATCGAATATTTTTTGTCATGGCCGAGGACGGGTACGCGAGCGGCTGGCAGGGTCCAACCTACGACGAAATATATTATATAGACTGGGCCGGCTCCGAAATTGTCGACTCATCCCTGGCTTCAATCGATATCTCGTCGTTACTTGATTCCGGTGAACTTGGCGCGCAGATTTGCGTTGATGTATTTGATGATGTCTATGCTTTAACGAACGAGGGAAAGGTCATTAAATTTGATCATACAAATAGCTATGCAGGAAGCGTCATGTTTGACCTGGATGGCGCTCCGGGATATCCGTCCGCCCTGGAAATCGATTTCCTGAAGGCCAAGGATGACGATGTGTTCTTTATATATACCGAGTATGGGGATAAGAACAGGGCGATTTACAAGGTGTCGAGCAGTGGAGTGATATTAGCCAGTGCTACGAATATCTGGAGCGGAGTGGTTACCGGATGCGGTTCCGGAACCGGTGGTATTGGTGAAGATGGTTACTGCCGTCTCGTGATTATAGACGGGAGCTCGATGTATGAATGGGGTTGCATAAGATATGACTACGATTTCAACACGAAAGCGTCAACAGTCCTGGATCAGTATTTCATCTATAATCATCCCGGTAACACGATGCAGTTCACCGATGATGGGACACTTCTGTTCAATACGTACTTCTGGCAGTGGAAGAACTTCCTGGTGACGTATACGCTACCAGTAGATTGGTAAGAGAGTAAGGTCAGTGGATTAACAGTAGCCCGACCGTAAGGGGCTGTTGATAAAGTACTAAATCCCGTAGCGCAGGACGCTGGCCTGCTGTACCGCGGACGGCCCGTCCGCATGGGGAGCGGTATCGAAAGTTTTG
>CBDURU010000111.1:0-11925 GCA_965369865.1 uncultured bacterium
AGCAGGAGAACTCCGTCTCTCCTTGACTTTACTTACCATGGATGTCCCCGGTTTTCCAAATCCCAGCAATAATCATATATCCAGCACTTAAAAAAGCACCATTCGGCATGTCCCCGTGATTTATACAATTTCAAGTAGGATTGGTCTAAATCGGTTAAAAAAATACCCGGGAGATTTTCCCGGGCATCATTTTTTTCACTGTTTACTCAAATCTTATCTTGAACGTGGTGGAGCTACCATTTCATCGTCATCATAGTCGGCGGGATTAATCTCGACCGGTTCTTCCGGCTCGGGCTGGTCATCTTCCACACCTTCAGCATTCGCGACAAATGTGCGGAAATCCTTCCGACCCGTGCCAACCGGGACAAGGCGTCCGATGATTACGTTTTCCTTGAGACCCCTGAGATAATCGACACGGCCTTCGACCGCGGCGTTTGTCAGGACCTTGGTGGTTTCCTGGAAGCTCGATGCAGAAAGGAAACTTTCGCTGAACAGGCTGGCTTTTGAAATACCAAGAAGCACATGTTCGGCCTTCGGTGGTTTCAATTTCTGTTTCTCATGTTCAGCGATAATTTTATCGAGAGTATGGATCTCGATCAGGTCGCCTTCGAGCAGGTCACTGTCACCGGAGTCAGTAATTTTCTTGAATTTGAGCATCTGGCGAACAATTACCTCGATATGTTTATCGTTAGTGTTGACGCCCTGGCCTTTGTAAATCGCCTGGACTTCATCCACCAGGAACTGAGAGGTTACCCGTACACCTGAAAGCTGGAGCATTTCCCGTGGATTAATAAGTCCCCTGGTCAATGGCTTACCCTTCTTGATGCGTTCACCGTCAGCGACGATCAGCGTCTTGCCAGTGAAAGTAGCCTCGTCGAATGTAACTTCCTTGGATTTTGACCCGGCACGAGGACGAATCGTAACGAGCAGGGGTTCCCGGTGAATCTTCACCTTTCCGGAGATCGGGGTGATTACCGCGCCTTCCTTGTGATACCTTGCTTCGAACAGCTCGAACAGGAGCTCAACCCGGGGCAGACCCTGGGTAATGTCGTACTGTCCGACTCCGGCGATTCCACCGGTATGGAAGGTACGCATGGTAAGCTGGGTGCCCGGCTCGCCGATCGACTGGGCGGCAATAATTCCAATCGGAGTTCCAATTTCGGCACTTCGGCCTGTCCCGAGGTCCATTCCGTAACATTTTCCGCAGACACCTTTAATCGAAGCGCACGCCAGAACACTGCGTACGTTAATCGATTTGATTTTCAGGGCTTCGATTTTTTCAGCGATTCCCTGGTCAATTAACTGGCCATTGGTAACTACGATCTCACCGGTTTCCTTATCGGTTAATGTCTCGGCCGCGAACCGGCCGATAATCCGTTCACTGAGTGTCTGTATAGGAGTTTTACCATCGAATGTGCCTGAAACTTTGATGTAGTCCTCGGTACCGCAATCCGGTTCGACAATCATGACATCCTGTGCAACATCAACAAGCCTGCGTGTCAGGTAGCCTGAATCGGCGGTTCTGAGGGCAGTATCGGCAAGGCCCTTTCGAGCGCCATGAGTGCTGATGAAGTACTCCAGGACCGACAGGCCCTCGCGGAAGTTAGACTTGATGGGCAGCTCAATAATTCGGCCTGTCGGATCGGCCATCAAACCTCGCAACGCGGCCAATTGCTTGATCTGGCTTACATTACCCCGTGCACCCGAATGAGCCATCATGAAAATGGGATTGAGTTCACCGAAGTTTTTCATCATCAGATCTGTGACCTTGCTGGTAATTTCGGTCCAGGATTTTATCGTATCGATATACCTGTCTTCCTCAAGCTGCTTGATTAACCTGAGTTTTTCATTCTCGGGTTTGGAAGACTTATTGACTTTTGCCGATTCTCTCTCGAACTTCGCAATATATTTCTCAACTTTCTTATCGCCCTCTTCAATGAGACCCCATTTTTCATCGGGAATCTTTACGTCATCCATGGAGATAGTCAGGCCTGCGATCGTAGCGTACTTAAATCCCAGGCTTTTTATCAGGTCAAGAACATCGACTGTCTTCGCCACACCATATTTCTTGTGGATATCACCGATGATCGCATTGACATCCTTCTTCAGGATGGTCCTGTTAGTAAATGGCAAATCATCGGGAGTTATGGCGTTGAAGAGCACCCGCCCCATGGTGGTAACGACAGACCCATTTTCGATCGGGTAGGTTTTCCTGGGATCCAGATAAATTACCGACTTGTTCGGGACCCGTACCCTGACCAGGTCCTGCAATCCGACCTCACCCAGATCATGCGCCAATTTGAGATCATCAATATCCGTAAACAATTTAAGATCCAGCTTAAACTGTTTGCCTTTCTCGAGCGATTTTACGTACTTGTTAAAAACTTCTTTCATTTTGGGCAACAGTAAAGTCATATAGTGGAGCCCGATAACCATATCGTGAGAGGGACCGACAATAGGCTTTCCGTCCGCCGGTAGCAGGATATTGTTAGCCGACAGCATCAGTATTCTTGCTTCAGCCTGTGCGGCAAGAGATAACGGGATATGTACCGCCATCTGGTCGCCATCAAAGTCGGCGTTGAACGCCGCGCAAACCATCGGATGGATCTGGATTGCTTTTCCCTCGATCAGGACCGGCTCGAAAGCCTGGATGCCCAGCCTGTGCAGCGTGGGTGCACGATTCAGGAGTACCGGGTTGCCCTTGATAACCTCATCGAGTACATCCCATACCCTCGAATCCATCTGCTCGACCAGGGTTTTCGCATTCTTGATCTGGGGTGCGTAGCCCTTGTCGACAAGTTTCTTCAGAACGAACGGCTTGAAAAACTCGAGCGCCATGACTTTCGGCAGCCCGCACTGGTGGAGTTTCAGTTCGGGACCTACAACAATTACGGATCGGCCAGAATAATCAACCCGCTTTCCGAGCAGGTTCTGCCGGAAACGTCCCTGTTTACCCTTTAAAAGGTCTGAAAGGGACTTGATGGGACGGTTGTTAGTTCCGGTGACAGCCTTACCTCTCCGGCCATTGTCTATTAAAGCATCGACGGCTTCCTGGAGCATTCTTTTTTCATTACGAATGATGCTTTCAGGAGCCTTGATGTCAATGAGTCTTTTGAGACGGTTGTTCCTGTTGATAACACGACGGTAAAGGTCATTCAGGTCGCTGGCGGCGAAACGGCCGCCCTCGAGCTGAACCATCGGGCGAAGTTCCGGAGGAATTACAGGCAGGACCATCAATACCATCCATTCCGGCTTGTTACCACTCCTTAGAAATGACCTGATAACAGATAAACGCTTGATATATTTAGCCCGTTTCGCGCCCTTGGAAATCTGGATATCTTCCCTGAGTTTCTTAGCGTCCTCAACAAGATTCACTTCCTTGAGCAGTTTCTTGACAGCCCCGGCGCCCATCTCCGCCTGCCAGATTTCGTCAGGATTTATCCCGAGACGCTCACGGATGACATCGCCAAGCATACCGAGCCTGCGGTGTTCGCTCTCGGAAAGGAGCTTTTTTTTCTCGATAGTAGGAAGGAGCTCGATCGCGGCCACAAGTTCATCGGCGCGACGGAGGTTTTCCAGCCTTCGTGCTTCGTTGACCGCCTGCTGCTGGATATCGAGTAATGGGAGTGTCTGGATTCCAGCCTCAAGAATTTTAGTGGCGGCATCCTTTTTAATCTTGATGCCGGCTTCAACCATGACCTCGCCGGTCTCTGGGTCGACAATCGGTTCCGCGGACCGGTAGTCGTGCAGAATGGCTTCCATAAAGGCGGCAAACTCGACCAGGACCTCCTGATCTTCATCGTCGAACGCGGAATATTCAAGGATCCCGACCTCGATCATTTTGGCGATCGCGTCGGCAGTAAGTACCTCTTTTTTCTTGGCGATTGCCTTGGTCTCACCGGGCAGGACAATTCGTTCCGAGACCTCATGAGGTTGCATTACCGAAAGAATCTGCTCGAGCAGAACCGGAAGGGAATAAGTATCAACCGCGGGATCCTCGTCCTTCATAGTGTGGATCGCTTCGATCTCTTCCTCAACTGCCAGCTCGATCTGTGGAAGAAGTTCCTCGACTTTATCCTTAAAGATTTCCGTAACGATAAAATTGATGTAATAGACAATTTTTTCCAATTCCTTCGAACTGACGTCCAGAAGGCTTGAGATACGGCCCGGAATGCCCTTCACGTACCATATATGGCAAACCGGTGAAGACAGGGTGATGTGACCCATCCTTTCACGCCGCACTTTGGAATGGGTAACCTCGACCCCGCATTTCTCACAGGTAATTCCCCTGTAACGAGGTTTTTTGTACTTGCCGCAATAACACTCCCAGTCTTTCGAGGGTCCGAAAATACGTTCGCAGAACAGACCGTTCATTTCCGGTTTGAGCGTTCGATAATTTATGGTCTCCGGTTTCTTAACCTCACCTCGTGACCAGCTCAGAATTATCTCCGGACTGGCAAGTCGGATTGCGACCACATTTATGTCTCGCAGCTGCAATGATTTATGTATGGCCATATCACATCCTGCCTGCAAGTTTTTTTTTAATTATTACAATATTACATTTCCCTGCCCGTACTCCCCGAACTATCGTTCAAACTTTTATTCTTCGTCGCCTGATTTACCAGCGACAACCTCTAATTTTTCATCCCTGGTTTGAGGAACATTGGGTTTAGGTTCCTCAAACTTGACTTCGAGACACAAACCCTGGAGTTCCTTGACAAGAACATTGAAGCTTTCGGGAACACCCGGCTCCTCGATCAAATCACCCTTGACAATGGCTTCGTACGTTCGGTTCCTGCCCTCGACATCGTCAGACTTGATAGTGAGGATCTCCTGCAGGATATGTGCCGCGCCGTACGCTTCCAGTGCCCAGACTTCCATCTCTCCGAACCTCTGTCCGCCAAATTGCGCTTTACCACCGAGAGGTTGCTGGGTAACAAGGGCATACGAACCGACCGACCTTGCGTGGATTTTATCCTCAACAAGGTGGTTGAGTTTCAGCATGTAAATCTGTCCAACCGTTATTTTACGATCGAACGGTATGCCGTATTTACCATCGAATAACAAGGTTTTCCCATCGGTAGGAAGCCCTGCCTCAATAAGAGCATCCTGGATTTCGTCTTCAGTCGCCCCGGCGAATACCGGTGTGATGGCACGCCAGCCGAGTTTCTCGGCAGCCCATCCAAGATGGGTTTCCATGATCTGGCCAAGGTTCATTCGCGACGGCACTCCAAGCGGGTTAAGGATTATGTCGATCGGGGTGCCGTCTTCCATGAACGGCATATCCTCGACCGGTACGATTTTTGAAATGACGCCTTTGTTTCCGTGGCGTCCCGCCATTTTGTCCCCCTCCTGGATTTTACGTCGTTGCCCGATGTATACCCTTACCAGTTTATTTACGCCCGGAGGTAACTCGTCCCCATTGGCGCGGCTGAAGATTTTTGTCTTAATGACCTTACCGCGGTCGCCATGAGGAACCCTCAACGAAGTGTTCCTGACATCGAGGGATTTTTCCCCGAAAATCGCACGGAGGAGTTTTTCCTCCGGAGTCGGTTCGGTTTCACCTTTTGGGGTGACCTTTCCGACGAGAATATCCTCGCTCTTGACCTCGGTAGCCTCGACAACGACGCCATATTCGTCAAGGTTCCTGAGCATGTTCTCGGACAGGTGTGGAATGTCCCTGGTAATCTCTTCCGGACCCAGTTTCGTATCCCTGGCTTCACACTCGTACTTCTCGATGTGAATCGAGGTGTAGACATCATCCATCACAAGCCTCTGGGACAGGATGATAGCGTCCTCAAAGTTGAAACCTCTCCAGGGGAGGAAAGCGCAGAGAATGTTCTTTCCAAGTGCGAGTTCCCCTTCCCTTGTTGAGAACCCGTCACCAATTACATCCCCGGCTTTAACACGCTCGCCCAGCCCGATAAGCGGACGCTGGTTCATACAGGTGCCCTGGTTCGACCTGACAAACTTCATGAGCCCGTAAATATCTTTTTCGCCGCTGGAGGTTTCGATGACAATTCGTTCTGAGCTAAGTTGAATGACCTTGCCCGACCTTTTTGCAATTACCACAGCACCGGAATCGTAAGCAATTTTTTTCTCCATTCCGGTTCCGACAAGCGGCACCTCGGGGGTCATGAGAGGAACTGCCTGGCGCTGCATGTTGGAGCCCATTAATGCACGGTTTGCATCGTCATGCTCAAGGAAGGGAATCAATGCCGTGGTAGCACTGACAATCTGCATCGGGCTGACATCCATGTAATGGATATCATCACGATGGATCATCGAGATCCGGTCCTTCGACCTGCAGTGAACCCACTCTTCTATAAACTTGTTCCGACTGTCAAGTTTAGCATTCGCCTCGGCGACATTGAATATGTCTTCTTCATCAGCGGACAGGTACTCAACCTTATCCAGGACTTTTCCCCGTTTCACAACCCGGTACGGCGTTTCAATGAAACCATACCGGTTGATCTTCGCGTAGGAGGCCAGTGAACCGATCAGACCGATATTCGGCCCTTCCGGCGATTCGATCGGGCATATTCGCCCATAGTGCGAGTGATGAACGTCCCTGACCTCAAATCCGGTTCTCTCACGCGAGAGACCACCCGGCCCAAGTGCGGAGAGACGGCGTTTATGTGTCAGCTCGGCAAGCGGGTTGGTCTGGTCCATGAACTGGGACAATTGTGACGATCCGAAGAATTCCTTGAGCACTGCAATCACACTGCGGGTATTGATCAGGAGTTGCGGGGTAAGCTTGTCATGGTCCTGAACCGACATGCGCTCCTTGGCTACACGTTCCATGCGTAGAAGCCCCTTACGGAAATGGTTCTGGATAAGCTCACCGACCGACCGAATACGTCGATTCCCGAGGTGATCGATATCATCAACATCGTTCGGGCCAACCGTAATCAGGTAACGGATGGTTTCAAGCAAATCGAGTTTGGTCAGGAACCTGATCGAGGGGGGAATCTCAAGGCCAAGCTTCTTGTTCATCTTGAACCGGCCTACGGGTGACAGATCGTACCGCCTGTCGTCGAAGAACCTTGATTCGAGGAGTGTTTTCGCGGTTTCAATTGTGGGCGGGTCGCCAGGCCTTAATTTTTTGTAGATGTCCAGAAGGGCAGCCTGGTTGATTGACAGCTTAGGGTTTTGCTGCATGTGGGCATCAAGCTGCGGCAAGGCGGTTTCATAGGTTTGGAGAAGGCTCTGATCCATTTCCAGTGGCTCTATCTCAAATGCCACCGTCAGCCCGTCCGGGTAAATATTAGTGAGTTTAGCAGCCTGCTCGGAATTGATTCGCTCGCCCTCGCGAACGATCGGGTGTCCCCCTGACGGTGGACACAGGTCCTCGGGTGCGATCATATCTTCGAAAAGATATGGCTTGGCTTCGAGATGAATCTCAATCGGGACATGGGAGATAATTTTTCGATCGGGATCGACATCAAAACCCAAACCCATGAGAAGATTAGTGACGGGAATTTTCCTCACCTTGTCGAGCCGGACAATCGTTGTGCCTGCAGCATCATACTCGACCTCCACCCAGGCACCCCGGTTCGGGATAATCCTGGCATAGTATGTGACTTTGCCGACAGGAGAGACTTTCTCCATGAAATAAACACCGGGGCTCCTGACAAGCTGGCTGACAACCGCACGTTCAGCACCGTTGATAACGAATGTGCCCTGATCAGTCATGATCGGGAGATCCCCGAGAAAGACGTCGCTCTCAAGCATCTGGTTTGTAAGTTTGTTGACCAGTTTAAGCCTGAGCCTCAGCGCGGCGGAATATGTACGATCCTGGTCCTTGCAGGTGTTGATATCGGTCGTTGGGGGATCGATAAAATAATCAACGAACTGCAATTCCAGGTTGTCCGAGTAGCCCTTTATGGGGAATATACGGACGAACATGTCCCTTAAACCCTGTTTCAGGAACCAGTTGAAAGAGTTCTTCTGGACCTCGATCAGGAAAGGAATTTCGTACCGGAGTTTTTCCGGGATCTTGGAGAAACTCCGTATTTCCCTCTTGTGGACCTGTAAATCAGAAGGAGTTGTTGCTGTCTTCTGTAGCGGCATTCTTACGCTCCTTCGCATTATTTTTCAATATTTTAAAAATCAGGATACAAAAACCCCCTGTCACCCTGAAAATTCAGAGTCTTACAAGGAAATCAGCGTCTTGATATTAGATTTACCCACTTGGGTCACTTGGCATTTCCCTTGACAGGTCTGTCCGAAGGCTCATAGAGGATTACAGATCAGACCTATGAGGGGTCCTGCAATTTTAACAGGTACGTCTACTTGACTGAAACTACACCACCGGCATCGGCCAGTTTCTTCTTAATCTCGTCCGCTTCTTCCTTGCTGACGCCTTCTTTTACAGCCTTTGGCGCAGCGTCTACAAGTGCTTTTGCGTCCTTAAGACCAAGTTCGGTAATTTCACGAACTGCCTTGATGACGGCAATTTTCTGGTCGCCGCATTCATCAAGAATTACATCGAAACTGGTCTGCTCATCAGCCGCGGCATCTCCGCCCGCGGCAGGGGCTGCGGCAGCAGGAGCTGCTGCCATCGGTTTTACATCCCATCGCTCCTGGAGTTCCTTTGTAAACTCATTAAGCTCGATTACGGTCCACTTCTCGATTTCCTCGAGTATTTTTTCTTGTGCTTCGTTAAGTGCCACTTTAAAGCCTCCGGGGTCTTCCCCATCTTGTTTAAATGTTGCGGTCATTTGCCCGATCGCAGAGGGCATATAGAAGCTATTTGCGTAACAGTCAGTTTTATTCTTTTAAATCTATTAAATCTATGCCGCTTCCTCTTCCATCTTAGCCGCTTTCGCGTCAAGGGTGCCAACGAATTCCTGCAGCGGGGCTGTCAGGGTTCCGGCAAGGTCAACCATCGGTGCAAGGAGAATCGCGACAAACATACTCTTAAGTTCGTCCTTTGTCGGTAAAACGGCGAGTGCTCTAACCTCTTCAAGCGAAATCCTTCGACCGTCAAAGAAACCCGATACCACCTTGAATTCTGTATTGCGCTTCGCAAATTCATAGGCTGCCTTGGTTCCGGTAACCGCGTCATTCGTGCTGAAAATAAAAGCTATCTGCCCGGAAAGGTCCTGTTCCAGGTCCTTCATGCCAAGGTTTTTCAGGGCTATATCGGCAAGCGTGTTCTTTATAATGACCACATTACCACCGGTTTCCCGAACCTTGATCCGGAGATCTTCCATCGCGCTTACGGATAAACCTTTGTAATCGGCAATGACAATCGCCAGTGCTTTACCCGCCTGGTCCTGGAACCTGGTGACTTTTTCCTTTTTTATCTGTCGAGGTGAACTCATATCACACCTTATTTTTCAATTATCAGTTTTTAAATGGATCAGGCAAGTGTTGTGACATCCTTCACATCGATCCTGATCCCGGGTCCCATTGTGCTCGAAAGGATAATCTTCTTGATGTACTGTCCTTTCGCACCGCGTGGGCGGTTCTTAGTAATGAAACGTATGAATGCCTGGACATTTTCCTTCAGTTCCTCTTGTTTAAATCCGGCTCTTCCCACCTTCGAGTGAATGAGTCCAGTGGTATCGGCCCTGAATGTCACCTTACCGGCCTTATATTCTTTAACCGCTTCAGCAATGTTCGCGGTGACAGTACCGGTTTTTGGGTTCGGCATCATTCCTCTCGGACCCAGGATACGTCCCAGCTTGCCGACCACTCTCATCATGTCGGGTGTAGCCAGAACCATGTCGAAATCCATTTTGCCGTTTTTAATCTCTTCACCAAGCTCCTCACCACCGACAATATCCGCTCCGGCATCGCGGGCTTCAGTCTCTTTTTCTCCCATAGCGAATACAGCAAGTTTTACTTCCTTGCCCGTGCCATGTGGAAGCCCAATGGCTCCCCTGAGCTGCTGATCGGCATGGCGGGTATCGAGTCCGGTGACTATGCAGATATCGACCGATGCATCAAATTTTGTCGGACTTGTCGTACGTACCAGCTCAACCGCTCTGTCAAGTGTGTACTGTGTGGATGGGTCGACGAGTTCGGCTGCTTTTTTATAATTCTTTCCTCTTCTGGACATATTTTCACCTCGGTTGTGGTCCGCGCAGGCCTCTTAACGAGGCCCTCCCACGGGGCCCGGGCGGATTTCCAATCCGATCCCTATAAATCTTTCAACACTAGCCTTCAATCTCCACACCCATACTCCGGGCGGTGCCTTCGACTATTTTCATGGCACTCTCTACATCATAGGCGTTTAATTCTTGAATTTTCTTTTCAGCGATCTCGGCAACCTGTTTGCGGGTAAGCTTACCGATTTTCTCCCTGTTCGGTTCCCCGGAGCCTTTTTCAATTCCGGCGGCCCGCTTGATAAGATCGCTCATGGGTGGAACCCCAAGTTCGAATGTGAAGGTCCGATCCTGGTAGATTGTGATTTCAACAGGAACGATAGACCCGGCCTGGTTCTTGGTCTGATCATTGTAATCCCTGCAAAACATGGGAAGGTTGATCCCATGAGGCCCAAGGATCGATCCAATCGGTGGACCAGGGGTAGCTTTTCCTGCTTCAATCTGAAGCTTTATTTTTTTTACGATTGCTTTTCTGGCCATAATTCACTCATCACCCGAACCAGTGTTGATATTCATTCGCGGTCCGTTTTATTTCTTACCAGCTCTATGCGTCGGAGGTCTTCTCGATCTCGTTGAAACTCAACTCAACCGGAGTCTCTCGTCCAAAGACCGAAAGCATGACCTTCGCTTTCTGTTTGTCGTAATCAATGTCCTGAATAATACCGTTGAAGTCGGCAAACGGCCCGATCAACACAACGACCTGGTCACCCACCGCCAGATCGATTACAGGGCCCTCAGCCTGCATTCCAATCCTCTTGAGAATGGTCTGCATCTCGCTTTCCTTGATCGGCATCGGTTCCCTTGCGGTCCCGAGAAAATGTGTCACGTTTTCAGTATTCTTCACCAGCGCCCAGGTTTCATCCGTAAGCACCATTTCTATAAATACGTAACCTGGAAAAACTTTATGTTTGACAGCGGTCCTCGAACCCTTAACAACTTCCAGGTGTTCTTCCTGGGGCACAATAATCCGGAATATCTTATCCTTGTACCCGCGCGTCTTTGCCTGGTGCTCGATAGAGCTCTTGACCTTCTGTTCGCATCCCGACTTAGTATGTGCTACGTACCATGCCATAAAATTCAGTTCTTCCCGGCGAGAATTAACCGACACTAAAAAATTATTTATTCATCACCTTCCGGTACAGGCGTCGTTCCTCCAACGCCATTCCCTTCATCAAGCCCGGTAGTCATGTCCACTGCACCGAGCGGCGTAGATGGGATCGCATCCGGTGAATACGGTGCCGGCTGTGCGGTGGTGGGACCCTGGAGTTTGAAAAGCCTCTGAGATACCTTGGCCATTCCGGCGGACGCAAGTCCCATGAATGCGGAAAGGAAAACAATCACTATTACAGTTACCCATGTTGACTTCCAGGTGTCGTCGATCGACGGCCAGTTAATTTTCTTAGCCTCGATCTGGACTTCAGTGAAGAAAGCCTTCAGGCGATCCCATGCATTAGGGGCATCGTCCTTTTTAATTTGCTTCGGAGCTTTTTTCTGGCGTGCCTCGTGCTCTTCGGCAGGCGGAGAAACGGCTACCGCTTTTTCAACGGTTTCCTCAGCGGTTTCTTCCCCGACGTCGATCAGGGGTTCCTGAAGTTGCCCATCGGCCCTGAGCTTCGCACGCTTACGTCTTTGAGCTCGTTTCTTATTGCTTTTTGATCTCTTGCCCATCTGGTCTGTCCAAATGTTTTGCTTCTGCTTTAAAAAAAACCGAGGTCCTTTTATTCCTGGATTCTATCGACTACGCCGGCGCCGACCGTGCGGCCGCCCTCACGGATCGCGAACCGGAGTCCTTCCTCCATCGCGATCGGCG
>CBDURU010000112.1:0-11780 GCA_965369865.1 uncultured bacterium
CTTGCTGCGCCCTGGTCCAAATTCAGGCTTTTGCAACGGTCTCAATAAAGTAATTGTTACCGAATAATGGACTTTTAAATCGCCATGGGGTTTACACGCTGACATCAGAAATATATCCAGGGACTTACATAATGGAAAGCCCCGGTTCGTATTGTCCTTATGACTGTCCGAACCGGGGTTTTTTCTATGGATGTAAAATCCTGGAAGTCCTGTCAAACGGGGAATCAATATATGGTAGGATAACGTCCGATCCATCGTTATTGCCTTGAAATAAGCTGATCGTCATGTCAGACCACATGAAAAAACTCGAACAAATTCAAGCCCGGATTGATTCTATCCAGGAAATTGCCGACAAATCATCCCTCGAATCGCTGAGGAAGGAACTGCTCGGCAAAGGCGGGACATTTCAAACTCTGCTGAAAGAGTTGAAAAGCGTCCCGAAGGATGACCGTCCGGAGTTCGGGAAGAAGGTTAACGAACTGAAAAACCGGGCCGCGGAAGCCCTTGAGAATCGTTTCAAAGAATTACAGGACACTCTGGGCGAGGATGTCAGCGATCTCGACTACACTCTTCCCGGTATTACTCCCTCGTACGGAAAATTACATCTCCTGACGCAAACGCTCGACCAGATTCTCGGCGTTTTCCAGGACCAGGGTTTCCATGTTGTTGAAGGCCCCGACATAGAGGATGAATGGCACAATTTCGACGCGCTGCGAATGACCATCGACCATCCCGCGCGCGACACCCAGGATTCGTTCTACCTCGGCGAGGATCGGCTACTGAAAACTCATACATCCCCGATGCAGATTCGATATATGGAAGAATACCCTCTGCCGATCCAGATGGTGGCGCCCGGTTACTGCTTCCGCCGCGACCCGTTCACGTCCAGGCACTCACCCACATTTGTTCAGGTTGAAGCCCTGATGATCGATGAGGGCATAACATTCGCGCACCTCAAAGCGGTCCTTAATGAATTTTGCCGGGGATATTTCGGACGCGATATCCGTACACGGTTCCGCCCTGACTTCTTCCCGTTCGTTGAGCCGGGATGCGAGATCGCGATTTCGTGCCCGTTCTGCAAGGGCGATGGATGCAGGGTTTGCTCGATGTCCGGCTGGATCGAAATCCTTGGAGCGGGGATGGTCCATCCTAGAGTGCTTGAAAATTGCAATATTGACCCTGTGGTAAACACCGGGTTCGCATTCGGGATGGGGGTCGAACGTCCCGCGATGATCCGGTACGGCATTGACGATATCAGGTATTTCTATGAGAACGATTTCAGGTTCCTGGAGCAGTTCTGACTTAAAAACATTCGGAGCTTATACATGCAAGTACCAATCGGATGGCTTAAGGAATATATCCCTTTCGATTACGATATCGATGAACTTGGCCGTATCCTGACCTCGATCGGTCTTGAGTCCGAAAGTTTTACGCCTGAACCCCTGAACTTCAATAACGTTTTTATCGCGAAAATTATTTACCGCGATAAAACCCCCGACGATCGGGGATTCATCTACACTGTTGAGGTCGGTGACACTGGCGGCGTTCTTGCATCGACACAAGCGACAATTTTCTCAACGATCCCCGACATGGAAATCGGAGTGAAATACCCGGTCGCGCTTCCGGGTGGAAGGGTTGGGGAGCTTGAAATCGATGAACGAAAATATGAGACATATACAAGCCAGGGGAAATTCTGCTGCGCAACTGAACTTGAACTTACAAAACTTGAATTCGTTGAACATAAAGACGGGACGGTCGTATGGGTGGATGATCTTCAGGATACTGACGGCCGGGCGCTCTCGATTTTTCCCGATTGTGAGGACCTTGATATCGGTACGGACCTCGCGAAGTGGCTGATGGATGATCCCGCTGTAACTATCGAACTGACCAGCAATCGCGGCGACTGCCATTGCATGCTCGGTGTTTCGCGCGAGATGCAGGTTGTCACGGGTGCGGACCTTAAAGCTCCGGTAATTTCTGAAAGTATCGACGAAGCCGCCTCGCAGGTGGAGGACATTACAATCGTTATTGATGATCCGGATGGGTGCATGTTGTACGCGGGGTTAATTATCGACAACATTCGCATGGCGCCAGGCCCCCTTTGGCTGGCAAAAAAACTCTTCACCGTCGGGCTCCGGCCTATCAGTAATATTGTTGATATCACAAACCTCGCCCTGTACGAATTCGGACAGCCATTGCACGCGTTCGATCTTGCGTTGATCAAAGGCCGGAAAATCATTGTCCGACGCGCGAAAGACGGGGAGACAATGTCCACGATCGACGGGATCGTTCGCAAACTTACCCCCGCCGACCTTGTAATTGCAGACAGCGTGGACCCGGTCGCGATCGCCGGGGTGATGGGCGGTTACGCGTCGGAGGTCACCGGCGATACTAAAAAAGTTTTGCTTGAAAGCGCCTGGTTCGATCCTGTCAGCGTCAGGAGAACCTCACGGCGCCTGGCATTGCGTACCGAAGCCGCCATCCGGTTTGAAAAAGGGATCGATCCCAATGGCGTTGTACGGGCTGCTAAACGGGTGGCGGAACTTGTGAATCAACTCAGGTGCGGTGATCCGGCGCCCGCGATGGCGGTAACCCGCGCAAGGGAAGAAAAGGTAATTGTCATTCCTCTGGACGAAGCGCTTATCGGGAAGGTTCTTGGCGATGAAATTCCGACCGGGCAGGTTGAAACGATTCTTGAAAATCTTGGGTTTCTCGTCGATGGCATCGCGCCCGGCTTGAAGATAACAGTCCCGAGTTTCAGGCGTGATATTTTTATCGCGGAAGATGTGATTGAGGAAATCGCGCGTCATGTCGGTTACGACAACCTTGCCGAAGAATTACCCAGAATACATATGCGTACCGGCCTGGTCGATGACGACATCAGGCTCCGGGGCGAAATTAAAAACCGCCTTGCCGGGATTGGACTCTGGGAACTCAACAGTTTCCCGCTTCAGAGCGACGCGGTTGTCGAGCGTCCAAACCACCTGGTACCCGGAGGTAAACCCGCGAAAATCACAAATCCGATCAGCGAGGATGCAAATAACCTTCGAATCTCCCTGGTTCCCGGAGTGGTGGATACATTCATCCGTAATCTTAAACGGGGAGCTCCGATACATGATGTATTCGAGCTCGGAAAGGTGTACTGGCACGATGGCACCGATTTCAGGGAACGGCATGAAATAATAATCGGCTGCCTTGGTGAGCGAACCGGTAAGAAAAAGCTGAGGAATCGGGAGAGTGGTTTCCTAAAATTGAAGGGATACGTAGAGACATTTTTAGAAATCATTGGAATCGGAAGTTATGAAATAATCAGCGATGAAAAGGCACCATCATTGACTCCGCGATACTTTATCAGGGCAAGGGATGAAATTATCGGCGTTATTGAAATGATCCATGAGGACTCACTCCACGGGGAAACTTTCGAAAGACCGGTATTCACAATGATGATCCCATGGGAAACAGTCCGTGAGGCATATGAAAAACAGATTGCCGGCAAGACTTTCCACCAGTTGCCTATTTTCCCCGCTGCCGAACGTGACCTCGCTTTTGTGTTCAATGAAGCTGTAGCATACAGGCGTGTGATTGAATCGATACATATGGCAGCTGGTGATTATCTCTTAAGCGCCGAGGTTTTCGATACTTATCGCGGTAATCAGATCGGTGAAAATAAAAAAAATATCGCTCTGAATCTCAGGTTCCGCCACCCGGAAAGGACACTGACGGATGAGGAAGTCGACGGCTGGATTGCCGATATTATTAAACTTGTCGAACAGAATACACAGGGCAAACTCCGCGACTGGTAGCCCGAGTAAATTATAACCAGATGACCACTCACGAACATTTCATGGCACGGGCGATAGAACTCGCCTGGAGGGGGATCGGCCGTAACAGCCCCAATCCCCTCGTCGGATGTGTAATAGTGCGTGATGATGAGATCGTCGCTGAGGGCAGCCATTATTATCCCGACATAGAGCACGCTGAAATTGTCGCGCTTAAAAAGGCTGCTGAGAATGCAAAAGGCGCCACGCTGTATGTCACAATCGAGCCGTGCTGCCATACCGGAAGAACTCCGCCTTGCTGCCATTCCATTATTAAAGCAGGGGTTTCTAAAGTGTTCTATGGTGTGAACGATCCGGATATAAGAGTCAACGGAGGTGGCCATCGGGCACTTGCCGACGGCGGTATAGAAGTTACAGGTGGGGTTCTTGAAAATGAGTGTCGCGAACTGAATAAATTTTTCCTGACCGCCAAGGGTAGTAACCGCCCGTTTATCCTGTTGAAATGGGCGATGACACTCGATGGGAAAATCGCGACACGCACCGGCAAAAGCCAGTGGATCAGCGGTGAACGGAGCAGGAACGCGACTCACCACCTGCGTAATATTTACGACGCGGTACTTGCCGGGCATACTACTGTTATTATCGATAATCCCAGCTTGACATGCAGGGTCGACCAGGCTGTTCCACTTCCGGAAGAATTGTTCCCGGCTGTGCCCGGCGATGTTCGCAATCCGGTTCGAATTGTTATCGATACTTTTGGGGCGACAATCGCTCACAAATGCGGGATATATAATCAGCCCGGAAAAACCATCGTCGCTATCGGACCGGAGCCGGCAGGGGACGATTCCAGCTTCCGGGATTCAATCGACGGGGAAAAAATCGAGCTTCTTGAATGTCCAATAGCAGCCGGGCATATCGATCTTGAATTCCTGATGCGTGAACTTGTCGAAAGGGATATTCAAAGCGTGTTGGTTGAAGGCGGAAGCGGTGTCCATGCAGCATTTCTTGATGAAGGCCTTGCCGATGAAATCCTGTGTGTCGTGGGATCAAAAATTTTTGGCGGCGATACAGCACCGTCGCCCGTAAGCGGAACAGGTATCGAGAAAGTGGTCAACGCGGTGCAACTGTCGGAACCAAAGCATTTGAGAATCGACAATGATTTGATGATTCATGGTAAAGTTAAATTTCCATCGAAGGATTAGCGAATGTTCACAGGAATAGTTCGAGAAACGGGGACAGTTGTTTCGGCCATCCATGAAACCGATCTCATTCGTTTTGAGATTGAGTGTCCCGGCATTCGACCTGGTATCGGCATCGGCGATTCCATCTCCATCGACGGCTGCGACCTGACCGCCACATCGCTGACCACAAACGGTTTCAAATGCGACGCGACAAAGGAAACCCTCATTAAAACAACCCTGTCCGACCTTGGACCTGGCTCGGTAATTAACCTGGAACCATCATTAACGCCATCCACGCCAATCTCAGGACATTTCGTGCTGGGGCATATCGATGGAGTCGGCACCGTTCGGAATTTCAAACGTCAGGGTGACCAGGCCGAATTTGTAATTATTCCGCCAGAAGATTTACTGAAATTCATCGCCCCGAAAGGCTCTATTACAGTAGCCGGTGTCGGACTAACGGTTGTCGATGTCACCCGCGATTCGTTTTCATGCTGGGTGATCCCCTTCACTCTCGAAAATACAACATTCGCAGAAATAAAACCCGGTGACAAGGTTAACTTGGAAGTCGATGTACTCGCCCGCTACGTCATCCGTGCATTAGAATCCGGCGTATCTCATCAGGCTTCCGGCATTACCGAAGAATTCTTAAAAAAGCATGGGTTTCAGTAAATAGGTCACCTACAGAAACCAGGATGGTTTTGTAGGCGGCACCCGGATTTTGTATAGGGGACTGGCTCACAAATTTACCGGCTGTATAGGGGACTGGCTCTTGTATAGAGGACTGGCTCTTGTATAGGGGACTGGCTCTTGTATAGGGGACTGGCTCTTGTATAGGGGACTGGCTCACAAATTTACCGGCTGCGGAGATGATGAAAATTTTCTAAAAGGTGCCCGGTAAATTTGAGTGCCTGTCCCCGGTGATGAATCCTTACTTCTTAAAAACCACGCCAAGGAATTTCTCTATCTCTTCCCACTCGTTATAAAAATGCGGACTTACCCGCACAAGCCCCATCCTTACCGCCGCCTTGACTTTCGCTTCATCAAGAGCTTCGGAAAGCCGATCGGCATTATCCCAGCCGGTCGATTTCGCATCGAATGTAATAATTGCTGCACGATCGTTGTCATCACGCGGTGTTACAACTTCTGCACCTCGCCCGGTTAATTCATCGTGAAGTTTCCCGGTCAGCTCAATCAGATAATTATTAGTATTTTTCACGCCGAGATCGAGAAGCATTTTCACATTTGGATTGATCCCATAGTGAGAGAGATTTGCCGGACACCCGCACTCGATTACACTCCCGGTTTTAACGAGTTCCTGGTCGTAATCGAAAAAGTTCCATGGGTTCGCGACAGAAAACATTCCCATCTGCGGGAGCTTAATTTTATCCAGATCCTCCTGCCCTATATAAACTGTCCCGATTCCCATCGGACCGAACATCCACTTGAAACTGCCAAAACATAGTGCATGGCATCCCAGTTCCTTTACATCTACCTCGACCGGCCCGACCGCCTGGATTGCATCGACAACAAGGAAAACCCCGGCTTCCCTGCATGCTTTTGATAATTTGGCGATGTCGAGCCTTTGGCCTGTAAGAAAATTGACCAGAGGTACGATCATCATTTTCGTACGATCATCAATCGCGTCGATCAGCCTGTCCACCGATATCAATCTGTCCTCACCCTCCACGATCCGGGCTTCGATTCCCCACTGCTCAAGAAGTTTCGCGGGCATAACAATCGATGGGAAACACCGGTCGGGAACGATGATATTGTCACCCGGTTTCCAGTCCATGGCGTGTGTAAACATCGAGAGCGACAGGGAAGTATTGAAATTGAATCCTATCTCATTCGGGCTCGCGTTCAGAAGCTTCCCCATCAGCTTCCTTGTCAGATCATGCTCTTCAGCCCATTTGTCGTATCCCCACATCGGACCTTCATTGAGCGTCGTGGCGAACCGGTTCATATTTTCTATCGATGATGTCGACCATGGTCCGTGCGAGGCGTGGTTAAGGTATGTTTCATGCTGGAGAACCGGGAATTCTTTGCGATAGAATTTCCGCTTCTCGTGAAAATCCATGTTTTGTGTTGATTCATTCATCTGGAAAATTTCCGGTATTAATCGGGGTCCATGTTTTCCTGTGGTGGTAATTTATCCCTGACAAAATCGTGCAGGCTTTTAATTCGGGTTAAAAAGCTCTCCATTTTATCAAGCGGAATCATGTTGGTTTTATCCGACATGGCTTCATCGACATTCGGATGGGTCTCGACGAAAAGGCCGTCGATACCCGCTCCGATCGCGGCACGAACAAGCGGTTCGATAAATTCCCGCTGCCCGCCCGTTGACGATCCCAGGCCGCCGGGAAGCTGTACCGAATGAGTTCCATCGAATACTACCGGACAGCCGTATGTCCGCATCACCGGGAAGGATTTCATATCGACTACCAGGTTTCCGTACCCGAAAGACGATCCACGCTCGGTAAGCGTGAAATTGCGCTTCTTACCCCCTGCACTGAATCCATCTTCCGCCTTTCCAACGATATTCAATGCGTCCCATGGGCTAAGGAACTGTCCCTTTTTTATGTTAACTGCCCTGCCGAATTTACACGCCGCATGTACGAGAGATGTCTGCCTGCAAAGGAAAGCGGGAATTTGTAAAACATCCACGATCTTTGCCGCGTACGCTACTTCCTGAACATCATGCACATCGGTTAGAACCGGTACGCCGATCTGGGTTTTAACTAAATCCAGGATGCGTACACCTTCTTCAAGGCCCGGTCCGCGGAATGATTTAAACGACGAACGGTTCGCTTTATCGTAGGATGCCTTGAAGACATACAGGATTCCCAGCTTATCCGTAATCGCCTTGAGTTTCTCGGCGACAGTCAGACAAAGCTCCTCATCTTCGATTACACACGGCCCGGAATACAGAAATAACGGATCCCCCGGATTCCATGTGTGCTCCCCAAGCCTGAGAGAAAATTTCGATGTCATAGTGGGGGAATTATAGCAGACTTGAAAGGTTTTACAGGCTCCAGACCGGCTTTGTCCTTTTCATTCAGGAACAATCATGGCGTTTTATCTCTGGAATTTAAGCTCCCCTCTGGTATACTACTTCCACCCTACTCGATCACAGGAAACCATAAATGGCGGTTGAAGATACCATCAGAATTTATAACGAAGTTGTTGCCGAAGCCCAGGAAATTCTCAGGGCCAAGGACCATGATTACGGTGAAAGCTGGCGTGATATGAGGATATCATCGATCACCGACCAGATACTTGTTAAAGTTAAAAGAATCCAGACGCTCGAAGAACTCGCCATGAAAGGCGAGCAGTCGAAGGTCGCGGAGGGTCGTGAATCGGAATATCGCGACATCATCAATTACGCTGTGTTCGCGATCATCAAGTTGAGGGAAGAGGTAACCCAAAAGGAATCGTCCACGGGTACCTGTTAACGCTATGGATATCGAATCAGCCCCATATCGAACCTATCAAATGCCATCGCTTACCGGTCCGGATGGTCCGGTCGAAACTGTGGCGATTATCGGATATGGCAACCAGGGGATTGCCCAGGCGCAAAATATCAGGGATAGCGGTCTTCCGGTAACGATCGGACTTCGGGAATCCAGCGCCAATCGTAAACGGGCCAAGTCCGATCTTTTTGATGTAGCTGATATTGAAACCGCATCCGCGAACGCATCCGCGATTTTCATACTTGTTCCCGATGAATTCCTCGGCGAAGCGGCGGGTATTGTCCAGGAGCACGCGAAATCCGGTTCAATAATTGTACTTGCACACGGGTTCAGCCTTCACTTTGAAAGATGGAAGCTGAAAGACGCATTTGACTGCGGACTTATCGCTCCCCACGGTCCGGGAATTGAGGTCAGGCGGCTGTTCATCGAAGGCATGGGTGTTCCCGCGATACTGGCTGACATTCAGGATGTCTCAGGCAACTGCAGAGATCGCCTCGAACTCCTTGCGGCTACTATCGGATGTGCTCGAATAGGGGCCGGGATACGCTGGAGTACGCTCAGGGAAGAGGTGGAAACGGATTTATTCGTTGAACAGGCACTGCTTGTCGGAGGCGTTATTGAATTACTTCGCGCGGTGGTGTCGACGATGGTCCGGGCTGGATACGATCCGGCGATATGCAGGATGAGCACACTCTATGAACTTCCTCATATCACCTCTATCTACGAAGAACTAGGCCCTGCAAAAGCGTTTAAAGCGATCAGCCAGACCGCCGCTTTCGGGGCCGCTACACGCGGTCCAAGGATTATTGACCAGCATACGCAAAGGTTGCTTGAGGATATGCTCGAGGAAATTCGCAACGGGACCTTCGTCAACGAACTCTTCAGCCCCGAAGCTCCCCTTATCCTTGATAACTACATCACCAAGCTCGAGGGCAGCAACCTTTCCAAATCTGACAGCCTTTTCCCGAAAGATAACGATGAAACTCCCGGACAGTCGGAATAAATTATGTCTGAGGCAGATGAAAATACAGGCACCGATGATGAAGAGAAAATTGTTGAGTTCCCCACAGATGATATCCGCATGCCGACCCAGCGGCTTCCCCGGGATCTCGGACGAATAGAAGATTCCCACCCACTCCGGAAACCTTTAAGAATTGCCATTGTTGTTTTAGGAATTTTTATCATGGTTGTGATCGTTTACGCTTTCATTACAACTCCACCGGCCGATCGGGAGGAGCCTGGATTCACATCGTTTGCGGAAAGCTATCGTGAACCCGGCACAATCACCTATCTGGATCGGCGTATCGACGGGTGGTTCCTCGAGGAATCGCGGGAACATTTTATGGACCAGGACGGGAACAGGTATACGTATGTGGATTCCCATATGCGAGAAGGCTTCCGGGTTATCGGCCACTGGCGATTGATAGAATAATTCCCCGCCTGTTCGTTGATTTACTCCCTGTTTCAGATTACAATCCCGATCATACACCTCTTTACAACTACGTCTGGTAACGCACTTCTCACAAGTCGAGCGATTTTTCAGCGGAGGACATTATGAACGATAGATTTAAAAAAATTCTGGATGCCTGCGGAATCCGGGATGTAAATTCCGGGGTCTCTACTGGAGAGTGGATAGAGAATCCGTCCGGTAAGGACCTCGATGTTTTCACTCCCATCGATGGTTCTAAACTTGCCACGGTTAAAATGGCCGGAGAGGATGATTACGGAACCGTTATTAATAAAGCGCAACATGCGTTTAAAACATGGCGCATGATGCCTGCCCCGAAACGCGGTGAAATTGTCCGCCAGCTCGGAAACGCGCTTCGCGACAATGAGAAAATTCTCGGTGAACTCGTAGCACTCGAAATGGGAAAAATCAAGGCCGAGGGAATCGGTGAAGTTGTCGAGATGATCGACATCTGCGACTTCTCTGTCGGGCTCTCACGCCAGCTCTGTGGGAAGACGATGCATTCTGAACGTCCCGGCCACAGGATGTACGAACAGTGGCATCCGCTTGGCACCATCGGAATTATCTCCTCTTTTAATTTCCCGGTCGCAGTCTGGGCATGGAACGCCGCGATCGCAGCGGCCTGCGGTGACACGATGATCTGGAAACCATCCAGCGAAACCCCGCTAACTGCGATCGCCATCCAGAATATCTGTAATGAATTAATGAAAAATAACGGTCTTGAGGGAATTTTCAACCTCATTGTCGGACGCGGCAGCACTATTGGTGAGAAATTAATCGCCGACAGGCGTATCCCGCTCGTATCAGCCACCGGTTCGTGCAGGATGGGTTACCGTATCGGCGAAGTGGTCGGTAAGCGTCTCGGACGGACTATCCTTGAACTAGGTGGAAACAACGCGATTATCGTTATGGACGACGCGGACCTGGATCTCGCTCTCATGGGAGTCCTGTTCGGATCGGTTGGGACGGCAGGCCAGCGATGTACATCCACTCGACGGATCATACTTCATGAAAAAATCTACGATCAGTTTCTCGATCGGCTGGTATCGGCTTATAAATCCGTTCCTATTGGAAATCCGCTGGACGATGGCATACTCATGGGCCCCCTTGTGAACGCTAAAGCAGTCGAAACGATGCAGGCTGCGATTGGACGGATCAAAGGCGCAGGCGGAAATATCCTTTACGGTGGTGAGCCGATCACCCTTGATGGGCTTGAAAATGGCCACTACGTCAAACCCTGTATCGCGACCGATCTCGATAACAAGGCGGACATCATCCAGGAGGAGACCTTCGCTCCCATCCTGTACGCGTTGAAAATTGGTTCGATCGAGGAAGGGATCGAAATGCAGAACGATGTGCCGCAGGGACTCTCATCCGCATGTTTCACAACCAACCTTCTCGCCGGTGAAAAATTCCTGACACATTCAGGCTCGGACTGCGGTATCGCGAATTTGAATATCGGAACATCAGGCGCTGAGATCGGCGGAGCGTTTGGCGGTGAAAAAGAGACCGGTGGAGGTCGCGAAGCCGGGTCGGACTCCTGGAAAGCCTACATGCGCCGCCAGACAAATACGATCAACTGGACAACCGAGTTGCCGCTCGCGCAGGGAATCAAATTCAGTACGGATTGATAGTTTTGGACACAAAAATAAATAGGACCTTTGGAGATTTCCTGTAAAGGTCCTTTTTTTTCTAATTTTTTAACCAATCCCGTTAATCATAGGAAAAATTAATCATTTTTGACCATCTATAAAACGACATGTCGTAGAACAGCACGGCCGTGCATCTTCCACCTTAAAACAATACCAACGACGCACTGCCGGGCTGTTCTACGGTTTTTTCATTTTCCACGTTATTCATATTCATCAGTAAACCTGTA
>CBDURU010000113.1:0-11434 GCA_965369865.1 uncultured bacterium
CCCCGATTAAAAACATCAGGGCGAGAAGAACTCCGAAAACACGGTTGAATTTTGCGGTGAATTCAGGATCGGTTTTCAGCCGGGTAAGCAGGTGATCCAAAACGAAACTAGCAACAATAATCATGAAGGTCAGCGTGAGAAAGTCGGGTTTAACAGTGCTGATGCGGAATCCGGGGAGGATTTTCGCGATGAACATGTAGAAATCGTGGAACGCGAGACACAGGAGTCCGAAAATCGCAGCGATGGTGAAGAATTTCACCTTCCTGTTGCGCCAGACAATCGGGAAGAAAAGAAATCCGAACGCCGCGAGAATTCCGATGTAGGTGTGGTTGTAAATCCCGAGCACATATTCCGGAAGCGGGCTGACCGGATCGACAAGGTAATCGCCCCAGAGTGTCGGGAAGAAAATCGCGAGAAGGTATGCGGGTGATGTGTGCTGTTCGAGTTCGGTCAGTGATTGGAGTTCGATGTCGAATTCCGGCTGGGCACGTATTGACTCGTTGAAAAATTCAATTGTCGGGAGATTCTGCATTCCGCCTAGGAGAAATACAAGTACAAGCATCGCCGCCAACGCAGATAATCGCAGTACTGATTTTTTCATGCCGCCTTTATATGCAAACAGGACCCACGCCGCGAATATGTAAATTCCGAACACGACCATCTGCGGGTAACTTGCCAATGTGAGTAAAGTAAATGAAATAATGAAACCTGTAATCCCTTTAATGTCCCGGAATGTGCACGCGCGATGGAGGTAATACATCGACATCACGATGTAACATTTGTCGGCGACGATGAATCCCATCCATGGAATGTACGCGCCCATAAAAATGAACGAGATCGCTCCGAAAGTCGCAGCGGGACGGGAAACCCTGAGCGATTTCAGGAAGAGATACATAAACCATGCCGCGGCAAGATAGTGAATGAAATAGAAAACGGTGAGTGCGGCTATCGGAGGCAGCAGCCATACGGGTATCAGGACCAGCGGGTTGAAAAGCCCGGTAAGACGGTTCGCGGTGAACGGGGTGCCCGAAAACATCCGGGTGTTCCACAGCGGGAAATCGCCATTTTGGAGATTCTCATGCGCGTAAATAGCCCAGGGGTATGTCTGCGTGGTGGGATCGTCGGCGAAACTCTCGGGACGGGACCAGTCTTCGGCCGGGAGTTCACTTCGCCACGGTTCGAAATCCCTGAGTGAACTCATGAAAGGCTCATGAGAACCCCCTATGATGCCCCTGAAGGTCCACAGGACGAGAAGCAGGAGGATACCGAGGATGAGTATATCCCCTCTCTCAAATCGCCAGTTATCGGGCCGCGACATGGGAGTATTCTAGCGCATTATTGGGTATAGAAGTAGGGTAGTCGTGAGTAAGGTCCTATTGTGAAAGTTTCAGTACATAAGCATCAGTGCCGCCATTCGAATTATGCATATCGCTTTCCCATGGTGGGCCGAGGTCGATGCTTCCGGAAAATGACCCGCAGACATAAATGGTACCTGAATCATCTGCACAAACAGAATTAGAAGTTATACTATCTAATTCCGACCCTCCCCATGTCTCAACCCAGAGGAAATTTCCGTCCGGACCAAAAGCGCTGACATAACCTGATTCAATGCCTTTACTTGTCTTAAAGGTCGAGTCAGGACCTGGATCGAAATCGACAGAACCGGTGAAAGTGCCGGTTGTAATGAAAGATCCATCTTCGTAAAGGTGAAAGTCATTGATATCTGCACCCGACCAAATGCTCCATAATATCTCACCGTCAGGTGATATCTTACTCACACCATTGTTATAAGATACAATGAGGTAAATATTTCCATCAGCATCTGATTTGATCATATTGAAACGGTATGACCCTGGTGGATACGGTATTTCCCAAATCGGTGCTCCATCCCAGTCAATGTGTCTAATAACATTGGAGGGAATTCCCCCCCCTTCGTTTAATGCAAGTACTATTCCATTTTTATTAACCCCGACAACCATAGAACTAATGCCAGGGCTACTATTAGAAATCCACGAAACATAGGCTAATTGTATATTCCATATCTGGCTGTTATTCATACTATGTATGAGAGACATTTTTTCCCAATCTTCAACATAAGTCCTGTAGGATGTCCACCATTGCAACTCCGAATCCCACCACCAGTCGTCATAATATTCAACATATCCAGTGTATTGGATATAATAAATTTCTCCATTGTAACCACATGCAACGGGATAATATGCATAAGAATACTTCCAGCCCCACCAGGGAAAAGCACCACCTGATCCACCGCTCGCATTCTCTTTATAATTCTCCCAATATGACAGGTCAACAGTATCAAAGCAACGTATATACGGTCCTTTATAATTAGCCGGTCCTGAATAATAATACCTGCCAGTAATATAGAGACTTCCATCACCATCACTGGTAAGACTTCTAAAATCATTCGAATCCCAGTAGGTTGCCGCAATTACTGCAAAACCTGCCGGTTTAAACTTACAGAGGTATGTTGATTTATTGTCCGCGGTTAGAAAATATTCCAACCACCCGGAATCGAAATCAACTTCCCCTTCGAATGTACCCGCTGAATGTAGATTACCATCAGGATCAAGTTCGATACCCAAGGCGGTGTCATCTTCAGAGCCACCGTAAGTGCCCCCATAGGCGGCTGCGGGATGATCCTGGATTACGGTTATCTGTAACGGTTCGTCCAGCATGTCATTCAGCCCGGTTGAATCGGTTACGCGAAGCTGGATATCGAACACTCCAGGTTTGACAAATTCTATATAAGGCTCCTTCTCGAAATTCTCTACAATAAAACCATCATCTGAATTAAAAGAAAAATCCCATTCCCATTTTACCAGGTCTCCGGGACCGTCCGGATCGCTTGAAATATTATGGAATTTCACATAATTTCCAAAGCTAATTACATCGGCATCTATAAATGCCACTGCTTCCGGAGGGTGCGGGATAGACACAACCGAAATCTCAATCGGATCGTCAAGCATGTCTGATAACCCACCGGAATCAATAACTCGCAACTGAACAAGGAAATTCCCTGCTGCTTCATAAACGCGAACCGGATCCTCTGCACCATCCTCAAACTGGAAACCATCGTTTGGGTTGTACGAGAAATCCCATTCCCATTGGATAATATCGTCGTTGCCATCCGGGTCTGTTGAATCGTCGAAGAACTGAATTTCCACTCCTGGTTCAACCTCGACAGTACTCACGTAAACGCCGGCGGTCGGTGAGTGATTCACAGGCGGTGGGTCATCGTCAGGGCCGGTAGACCCATCCGTGTTAATAATAATGCTGCTAATTGACCTTATGACAGGACTGCCCTTGCTGGAATTTACCAGCACGCTGATGGTTATTTCAGTGTCAGCGTGGACCTCGGGAGCGGAATACAGGACGGTTGGATTATCTGGCCCATTAAAATCCCCGAAACCCGCAGGTTCAACAGCCCAGATGAAGGTGATTTCCGTGTCACCGGAAGCTTCAATACCGAATTCAACGGTAGTACCCTCCGGAATTTCAGCCGGACCGGAGAGATCGCCAACTACCAGACTGATTCCACCTCCACCCCCGGAACATCCAACAATTATTAGGATTAATAAGGTGATTGAAATTCTACAGGGAAGGGTCATTGCCTTCTCCTTTCTAAATTCTGTAGTCTACCAAAGTTTAATTATATGAACCCCATTTGTACTATCTGCCAGGTAAATATATGGCTCATCCAATGCAAGGTCTATACAGGTACCCGGAATTTGCATAGACACCACGGAGCTGACGTTAAGCGGATACCTGACATCAAAAACCTGCAAGCCCAGTTGATTGGCGATATATGCGTACGAATCCCTGACTAAAATTCTTTCAGCTTGACCGTCGGTAGATACCTGGTTAATTTTCTCAAGCTCACCTGGACTGGTAATCCGGAATATTTCGAAGCAGCTAGCACTACCCTTGTTGCTTGTCACATAAACAAGGTCATCCTGGACTGAAATACCACGAGCTGGAAAAGCAGTTGGATAATAATTGATAATATGAGTGTCCTCAGGTGGGTCGACGTCGATTGAGTATACAGTACCATTAAACGTGTCATATGCCGCAATATATGCATATCCCTCCTGTACTTCAATATCAATTGGGATACCAGGGAAGTCGATATCGATAACTTTCTCCATTGATTCAGGCGGATCGACGTCAATAATCTCGAGCCACCCTGAAGAATTCCATGGCTTCTTATTTGCAATATATACATACCCATTTTCAATATCAAAGTCCCCATTTAGAGCACTATCTCGTATTTCAATCGAACCAATACCAGTTAATTTGTTAATTGGGCTGACATCATATATAAGAAGATAGTAATAGGGTATCCTGCCAAGTACGTATGCATAATTTCCTTCTACAATAATCCTATGGTAATCCAGTCCCGTATAATTTAAAATCTGTTCCGGTAATCCCGGTAATGTCATGTCATATTTTAATAAGTCACCGGCGGCTGCGAAAAGGTAGTTATTATTAACAGCAAGGTCCCTTGTCTCTGTAAACTCGTGCATATTAATGGGAAAATCCCAACCTGCAATTTGATCGATTCTTCCTATTCTCAAGGCTTCATCATTTGCGACAAATATTATATTTTCAAGTACTGAAAAGCAGGATTCCGAGGGATTGCCATAAGTTTGAAAAGAAATATTGTTCAATTCCTGGGATTCATAATCAAAGTTAAAGAATTGGAAGCCTCTTGACCCAACAATTACAGATTCACCGACTACGTCAAAATCAACAATTAGCCCGTGGGCTGCCAGCGCTTCCTGGACAAGGTGCGCAGAACCAGGGGGGGTAATATCAAAAACCCTAAGATAGAAACGGCTGCATACAAAAGCATAACCCTGGTTGAGTTCCACTAAGTAGCTGGATTGGATTGAATCAATCGTATTAACCAGATATGAAGATTCAGGTGGCGAAATGTTTAAAATGTCCAGATCCTGGCTGTTATTGTTGACAACAACGGCATAACCGTCCTCAACATCTATCGCGGTACATTCACCCGGCAAATCTACTTTCTGAATAAGATTAGCATCTTCCGGTGGATCAACATCGATTACAAATACACCGGAATTCATAATAGCTGCATATGCAAACCCATCTTGCGCTGCAACATCCTGCCCAGTCCCACCTATATGGATAGTATTGACCAAAGATGGAGTTTCCGGATTGCCAATATTGATAATCTGCAAGGTTGCATCTTCTTCGCTTATAACGTAGGCAGTGCTTCCAACAATTGACAGCCGTTTGGGCTTATGTTCAAGACCCAGCGTAGTTACCATCAATGGCTGAGTAAAGTCTGTAAAATCAATAACAGTAAAGCCGAAATCAGGTGATAATAGGTAGACGTAATTTCCCAGGGCTTCTATATCCGTAGGATCGAATTCATATCCCAGCCGGGTAACAATTTCGGGATTAAAAACTATAATGTCATGAACTGTGATCTCTATCGGACCGTCCAGCATATCCGATATCCCGCCTGAATCGATAACCCTGAGCTGTATAGAATATGCTCCCTCCTCATCATATACATGCACCGGTTCCTGTTCTTCACTCTCGACCTGGAAACCGATGTCAGGATCATATGAGAAATCCCATTCCCAGAGCACGATGTCGTCATTGCCGTCAGGATCGGTTGAGTCATCGAAAAACTGAATTTCCACTCCCACCTCAACCTCGACAGTACTCACGTGGGCAGCAGCGGTCGGTGGATGATTAATTGGTGGAGGGTCATCATCATCCCCATTGTCCCCATCGTTGGGTTCACCGATATCAACGATGGTTACGTTAGTAGATCGAATTACCGGCCCATCACGGTCGGAATTCACAACCACCCTGATAACAATCTCAAAATCAGCGTCGACTTCCGGAGCGGTAAATGTTGTCGATTTGGAATTTGGATTGCTGAGAATCCCAAATCCGACCGGATTCACTACCCAGAAACAGGTGATTCCTGAGTCACCTTCTGCATCGACCCTGAATTCAACGGTCGTTCCCTCAGGAACCTTAATGGGACCTGAGATACTCCCGACGATGAGAATATTCCCGCCCTGGGAGCAGCTTAGATTGATTGTAAGAAACAGGGATACGATCAGTAGGAGGTGTAAAGCGAGGATGCGATTCATTGTTTGTCACGTGCCTTTCGTTTTATCACTCAATCTTGATATACTACATAATTTGAAGTTTGTCAATGGCTATATCAAACGCATTATTTCACCGGGTTTTTCAGCAAACCCGGGCATGGCATTCATCTCATGCTCATTCCTTATTAATCCGTTTCATTTCTTTTAAAAGAGGGTTATTATTTCAATGCTTGGTTGAAGGAGAATCAAGGCCGGTATCTCAAGTGTAATCCATACCGAAGGCATGATGCATCCGTGCCCGTCGGGGGATATCCAAAAGAGGTCGGTAACTATCCTGGATGAATTTGGGAGAAGATTGAGAATTTCACAGAGCGATACAGGCACACAAGCGTACGGCGGATTCTGGGTCGCGACCAGTGATCCTGAGACCGGAAGGACAATCGGGGTTGTTTCCAATAATGCCGGGTTATTTCTCTGGGACGCGGCTGAAAGCGGACAGGCGGTATTCTGGAGCGACAGGATCAGGACGATCCCGGGGATGACGATGGAAATCGCGTCGATGATCGTAGTGACGGACAAACCTGATGTGATTCCGGTGCTGTCGGAGACGTTCAAATTCTGGGGAAGGACTGTAGTGGAGGAGGAAGCGGATCTGTCAGTTCTTGAAAAACAGATATCTAAATAAGTTTTCTGTTACCAACCATCAGCAGGCATTGGGTAATAGAAGAAATCGTTGTAATTGCTGCCGGCTCCTTCCATGTCGATCATTATAATATTGCGGTTATCAGGATCGGTGTTGACAGCGAAGCAGTGCGGATTGTCCCATGATCCATACGATGGTCCAACGATCATATCATTCAGTACATTCAGGTCGGTATCGAGACGCATAAGGTGGACTTGCACTTCGCCGTCCCATGTCTGGTACATAACCATCAGGCGACAGTTCTCAACCGACAGGTCGGTGTGATCGAAATCAATGTCCATCCTTGTTGCGCCGGAATATGGGTGTGAGCATACAGAGCCAGAACCAGGGTAAAGATCGGCTTCCAATACCCACATTGGAGGTGATTGGCTGATATCGTACTTGACGAAAATTTCACCCCAGGTATTCAACGCGTAAAGAATCATGCAGTCTTCCGAATAGCTGATCGCAATATCTGCCACAAGGTCGCAAACGTCGGCACCAAATGGACCGGTTACCATTAGATCAGAATTCAACTCTAACCTGTCGGCGAGATTTTCCACGTAAAATGGTACGGATTCCTGAAGTTCGTAGTGTCTTAACTGCCAGACAGGATCAAGAATCTCCTGGGGCTGGCCGGGATATTCTCCGCGAAGGTCGGTCACAAGCCATAGATCGCCGTCCCTGTCGAAATCGATCGCTGGAATTACGGAATATTTGCCCGGATATGCATCAGGAGTGGTTTCAACCACAACTGAATCGATCAGGTTGCCATCGTCATCCAGAATCTGCACAGTGTCGAACATCCGTCCGTTGACTACGCCAAGATGAGCATTAGCTGGATTCTGATCGATCGCGGCAGTCATCCCAACATACAATTCACTGCCATCATGGCTTCCCGGGAGTGTGAAATACTCAGTGACCGGGGCGTCGGATGGATTGTCCGGATCGAATAATATGTAGTATCCAGTGTAGTCGCCAAAATCATCCCTGTCCCTTTTCATGACGCATTGACCGGCATGGTTTCCGGTCTCCAGAATCGCGATATCGCCTTTCTGGCAGTTCTTGATCCAGGAAATACCGCCCGTCAGTAAATATTTGGCGTCATAATCGTGAATCCCGTCGGCACAGTCGACTATGAAACCATTTTCGAGAATTCCATCTTCAAGATCGGGATTGATAACAGCTACATCGTATACGCCCTCATGTACCAGTGTCAGATCGAGATCGCAGGTGATTTGCGTACCCGCTCCGCCCGTGACCTCATTGTCAAATTCAATCGTCCCATATTCCAGGCTCCGCAGCTCAACCTGGGCTCCAAACTGGAAGAACATGCCTTCAACAAGCACATCCACAAGCTGATCCCCGGATTGCCCGGTACTGGGATCTATACTTATAACCACCGGGGAATGCTGCATAACAGGCTCGTCCATAATGTACACACTCGTCAGGAAGTAAGAACCCAGTGGCCCGGATGGGAAATCGAATTGATCCCCATTCGCTACCTGGGGCTGATAGCCGAATTCATCCGATGCTTCCACGAAAACCAGCAATTCTTCATCGCCCGAATGAGTCAGAGACAGGTCCCCAAGCGTGACCTGGTACACGCTTGATGTCGGTCCGTCGGGGAGCACTGTAGCGTTTGGTAGTACATCGAGGGGCGCCATCAGCATGGGTGATTCAATCCAGATGCCGTTGATCTCGCCGGGAACCCCATCCGGATTACCCATCGCCTGCCAGTCATAGACCCTTATATCCAGGTTGATATCGCCGCCATAAATATTAGGGCTTTCCCACCAGGCGGTGCTCTCGGTCTGGAGGACACTCACACAGTACGCTTCATTCATGTTGGCAGTAAGTGGATATGAGTCTGGGGGATATTCCGGGGCGCCGTCCGGGTCGGGGAGGTCCCAGCTCGTGTCGATTGCGTAATTGAATGTGAAATCCGGAGTATCGCCGTCCATCCTGAACTGGATGAACATCGGGCGCGATAAAACTGCCGTGCCCACTTCGAAAGATCCGCGGGTAGACGGATCAAGTGTCCAGACCGGTTCATCGTAGTCAAATGCGGATGCGTAATATTTATATCCGTTGAGAGTTGCCGTAGGATAAACATCGAATCCGAGCACGCCTTTTGTGTAACCGAACAGGATATCGTACGAGGTAAATTCCTGCGCGTTCCACCAGCGCGTATAACCGTCCGCGTTAAGGAGACGGGTTTCATCCGCTGCTGCGTAAATTACCTCCGGATCGTGAGTGGTTGCCCGGGTCCCGTTGGAAATAATAATTCCGCGAAGGTCGAAAGTTCGGAAAATCGGATTCCCGGGGATCGGGTGAATGATATTAAAGTCAATTTCTATGTACCCCTGGGCTATCTGAGAAATATCAATAACCGAAACAGAAATCAGATTTACCGGAGTTGCCGGAGGCTGCATAAGCCTGAGGACGTTCGCGGTGAATTCAGTTGAGCGCAACGGGACAGGTTCAACTGTCAGATTATCAGGATCGATTAAAATGTCGTAGTATCCAAGCAGGAAGTGCGACGAAGCAGCGTCTGAAATCTCAGAGGCACCGGTGATTCCCGGATCGACAGGTGGAGATGTCACCAAACCGTTACCGTTCGAGCACGAGAGAAGGAAAATCGCAGATAAAATAAAAACCGCAGGAAATCGATTAAACATTGAAGCACCTCGTAAATTGCTCAGGAGATCAGGCAGGGCATTATAAAATTCGTTGCAGTGAATACCCTTGTGATAATAATATCACAAAATCCCTGAAAAATAACAGTAGCCCGACCGTAAGGGGCTGTTGATAAAGTACTAAATCCCGTAGCGCAGGACGCCGGCCTGCAGTACCGCGGACGGCCCGTCCGCATGGAGAGCGGTATCGGAAGTTTTGAACCCTTGTTATTTTTCAGTCTATAACTTTTTCAACAGCCCCGTGAGGGAGGGCACATCAGATCGCATCGGAAATGAGCACTCCCTGACGGTCGTGGCTCTGTTATGGTCGTGGCTCTGATAGTGCAATTGTTTTTTATTAAAAAAGAAAACCCCCCGAGCGACGTAGCGGGGGGGGTATGAATGCAAATGAATCTTTTCTTAAGGCCAATGCCCGATCTTACAGATCAAGGAAATCTTTGACCCGGACACTTCGTTTCTGGCTCTTAAGCCTCCGTAGCGCCTTGGCCTCGATCTGTCTGATCCGTTCCCGCGTTACGCCGAATTCACGTCCGACTTCCTCTAAAGTGTAGTAGTGGCCGTCATCAAAACCGAACCGCCTTCGAATGACACGCCGCTCCCTGTCAGTAAGTGTAGAAAGGACTCTCTCAAGTTCCTCCCTTAAGAGAAGCTTCATAGCGGAGTTATCGGGGTTGGGAATGTGATGGTCTTCGAGGAAATGCTGGAGCTGTGAATTCTCATCCTCGCCGATTGGCGTCTCGAGCGAGATTGGCCGCTGGGCGATTTTACGAATTTCCTGAACCTTGGAGGCGGGCATATTCATTTTACAGCCCAGCTCGTGTGGAGTTGGCTCGGTGCCCTTTTTCTGGGAAATTTCGCTGGATGCTTTCTTGAGTTTATTGATTTTTTCAACGATATGAACGGGTTTCCGGATGATATCCTCCTGGTCAGCGAGTGCTCTGGTGATGGCCTGACGGATCCACCAGGTCGCGTAAGTGGAGAACTTGAAACCCTTGGTATAGTCGAATTTCTGAACCGCCCTCATCAGTCCAAGGTTACCTTCCTGAACGAGGTCGAGAAAACTCAGTCCCTGGGTTTTGTATTTTTTAGCGATAGATACAACTAATCGAAGGTTGGCGGTAGTCAGTTTCTTGCGGGCCACTTCCTTTTGGATATCATTAAATTCTTCACCATCGATAATTTTCGCCAGCCTGACCTCTTCATTGGAAGAAATAAGGGGTACCCAACCGATTTCCCTCAGGTAGATCTTGACCGAATCGTCGATCTTGATATCGTGAGAGAACTTGATGTCGGAGTCGAGGAGCTGTTTAGGGTCGGCTTTTCGCTTGGTAAGAGCATCGGCAAGACGCGGCGTCTTGAAAACATCGAAAGTCATCGGTTTTTTTCGGGATTTTGTTGTTCTTTTACCCGCACGTCCATTTGACGGTCGACGGATGAGAAGACAAATGCGTTTGCGCTCGATCGAGCGGTAAATAGCATCAAGCTCATCGCGATTGACTTTGAAGCACAGTTTTACTGTTTCGCGCACCTCCTTTTTTGTTAACCACCCTTTTTCTTTTCCACGACATAACAAGCTCTTGTAGAGGTCGTGTTTACAAACTTTCTGTGGCACGAACATTTGCCGCTCTGGCATAGACAATATCACCACCGTAGTGTGAAGTTAACCTCGGTGAACGGTATAAAATTACCGTCCTTCAATATATTAGATGCTGTTTTTCTGAAAAGATGCATATTGAACGCAAAAAAAAAATCGGCGAGGTCTCACGCCTCACCATGGATTAGCCCTGCCAGCCAGTTTCACCCTTACCAAAGGCCGACAGTTCCCGCTTCTCCACTCTATCTTCCTCCAAAGCAAACCTTACTAAAGCCCACAAGTTATATACTCGACGTTTACGCATCCGTCAAGATGCAAAAGCTAAAGAAAATTAAAAAAATTA
>CBDURU010000114.1:0-11381 GCA_965369865.1 uncultured bacterium
CAGCGGCGGCGGTATGAAGGGCCTGTGCGACTGTTAGGGCGGCGCGGGTGGTGGCGGCGCCGGCGGCGGTTGCTGCGGCGGCGGCGGCCACTACGGCGAGGGTGGCGGCGGCTCATTCGCCTTTTACTGTTATGATTCCTCACCGACTCTCGACTACTGTGCCTTCTATGCCGGCGAGGGTGGCAACGGCGGCAATGGCGGCTTCGGGGGGACCGGCGGAAGCGGGGGCCCCGGCGGTCTGGGAGGTTTAGCTACTAATGGTTGGACAAAGGCTGGTGACGGCGGCGATGCTGGTGACGCCGGCAATGGCGGCCGAGGCGGCGGCGGCGGTGGCGGAGTCAGCTACTGCATCTACAAAGTTGGAGATCCTACCCCTGTTCTCATAAGCCCGTATTACTCCACAGGCAAATGTGGTTTTGGAGGGGAAGGTGGCGATTTCGGCCCGCCGGGAGACGGTGATAACGGCCTCATGGGTGAAAAGAACTGGTAGTACGCCTGATTATCGCTGACCGAAAGTATGAATAATTCAAGACCCTCCTCCCGGGAGGGTCTTTTGTTATGTCTCGACCGGGACAGGAAGTGGCAGGTCGATTGGAGGCCTGAAAATCCAATGCGTATTTGTATATCGTCCTACATATCGCATATATGGAACATAAAAAAACGGGGACCGCCTTGAACGCGGCGATGCATCTGGGATCGGGATTTAAATGAAAAATTGAATGCTGACCCCCTTTATGCAATAATCCCCCTATCTGAATATAAAAAAATTATGCTGATGGGAGGCATGATGAAAAAAATCACTCTGGTATTAATCTGTCTTTTCTTAACATCAATATTTGTACTTACATCGCTGGGTTGTCCTTCGGGCGCTCCAGGCAGTCAGAATTCAAAAGAAGCTCTCGTTGCTGTGATTACTGGATTCAGCAATGCACTTGTGGAAATGGATTTTGCGACGGCTAAGACATTCTGCACTGAAGAACTCTGGGCGGATGAATTTGCCGAGATGGAAGAGGGGATGGATGAATTAAGGGATATGTTATCGGAGGAAGAATTCGCTGAAATGATGGAAATGGGTGAAGGATTTGATATGGAAGAAGAAATGACGGAAGGCCTTGGTACTGCTGAAGCCGAATTCGATGGCGATGATGCAAGGTTAATATTCGACGAAGATGGCGAAACAGGATACATAGAATTTAAAAAAGTCGATGGCAAATGGCTCATTAGTGAATTGGCTTGACCTGTATGATTAAAGTCAATGCTGCTCTCATAATGAGAGCTAAACTCGATTTAATCTCCCCGTGTATAAACAGCGGGGATTTTTATTGCCCCCTTCATCCATGTAATCTGAGCTGACAGCGGTGATTTTGAAGCCGATGTGGATTCTACCCCTTTCTTAATTCCTGCATTGCCCTCAGCAGTACTTCGATTGAATGGATTACCTTCTCTCGCTCGCCTTCAGGAACCTTCTCCATCAATTTCATGTAAGACTCGAGACTCGCCTGGTCCAGTTCCCGGAAAATTTCCTCACCCTTCCCGCTGAGACTGAGGATCATACGCCTGCGATCCCGGTCATCGGAGAGTTTATCTACAGCGCCGAATTCGACCAGGGAATTTACGATTTTGGTCAGATGGCTTTTTTCGAGCCGGAGTTTTTTTGCCACCTCTCCAGGGCTGATTTTTCCTTCACTTTTTACTACTGTGAGTACATACGACTGCTGTGGCGAGAGATAGAATTCGGGATATCGCTTTCGCGGATCGAATAGTGTAAAGCCTCGAAGGAGCCACGCCATTGAATCGTGCAGTCGTCGGCTCTGGTTCCTCAGGCCCGGTTTCCCGGCTGTTTTATGTTTTTTCGCCACTCGAAAATAATCCTTAATGTTAGAACGATGGAATTATCCCAGAAAAGGTTGACAAATTCCACTATTATGGTTGCCGAATTCAACCACCATCGCGAAATGTGTATAATTCCCTGCAGGTGAGGAAGTTTAATAAGACAACATGGCAGATAAGCCGACAATTCTCTTTCTTCAAATAATTCACCGTGGATTCGAACCATTTGATTTCGCGTCGTTCGGGCTTCAACGGTCTTTCGATCTTCTTCCGCACAAGTATGCGGTCCTGACACTGGTCGCATGGATTCGGGAACACGGCTGCGAAGGGCATTACACATTTATCGAACCCACCGACCCGAACGGAATCGACAAAATCTCGGAATCAATAAATAAAATCAAACCCGATGTACTCGGCTTCAGCCTTTGCTCCGATGAGATAAGGGATAATTACATGCTTATGGAGCGGATTAAAGAGCGTTTCCCGGATGTTCCCATAATTGTCGGTGGACGGCATGTAACCGCCCTGCCGGAACATACCCTCCAAAATTTCCCGTTGATTGATTTTGTCTCTATTGGTGAGGGAGAACGTACGCTTGAAGAATTTCTAAAAATCCTTAAAACCGGGAAATCCCGGGATGAATTCAGGGAAGTTGACGGGCTTGGTTTCCGGGATATAAAAGGCGGGATAGTTATTACCTCACCAAGACAGCCGATGCAGGATATCAATACTCTCCCGGACCCTGCCTACGATCTCCTGATTGATCCCGATAATCCCCCGGGGCAATGTTCAGCGTTTCCTCTCTTATGCTCCTACGGATGTTATTTCCACTGCACTTTCTGCGGCGCCGACCATGGAAATTACCGGTACATTGAGCCGGGAAAAGTGGTCGATCGAATTGAGCGAGCCGGGAAACAGTACGGGGCCAACTATTTCGCCATACGCGACAGTTTCTGGCCTCCGACAATAAAATGGATGGAGGAATTCTGTGATATCCTTGAAAAGCGTGATCTCAATATCGAATTCCAGTTTCTTACACGTGTAAGGGTGTTGAAAAAGCACCATCTCGAAAGGCTGAGTAAACTCGGGTGCCGTACGATCATGCTCGGGGTCGAGGCGGGAGATCCTGAAATACTTAAAGCGATAAAAAAGCGGATAACAATCAAGCAGGCCAGGAAATCATTTTCGATCCTCCACGATGTCGGAATTTACACTATCTCGTTTTTCATGGTCGGCAACCAGGGGGAGAACCTGGATACGGTCCGCGCGTCGATCAGGGTCGCGCATGAGCTTAACGCGTCGACGGCATACTTTTCACAACTTGCCCCTTTTCCTGGATCGGAAGTTTTCGATATGGTTAAGGAAGAGGACAGGGACTGGTGGAAGGTCGGTGGAGCAAGGCCATCGGTATGCAATCTCACATCGGAAGAACTCGATCATCTCGCGACAGAAGCATTTCTCCGATATCCGCTCAGGTGGCGATGGCTATGCCAGCATGTGCTTTTCGGGAATTTATCGGGGCCATATCGAAAGGTCGCGTGGAAATTTTACCGTGTACATCTCAGGAAATATATTCTTGGAATCGCGGAAAGGGTATGGTTGTTCCGTGGATTGATTAAATCAGTTAAGGCAATAGTCCGGAGGTAGTTAACCTGGATCTCGTGTATCGGAGGAGCGTTAGGTTAATTATGGCACGCAGGCGAGGTGCCCCCAAACCCACTTCACGCCGGAGAGTTTTGGATTCAGTATCGCCCCTGCACGTTTAAACCAGTTTTGTTGCTTAGAATGTGAATCGTTCATAGTAAAGATAGCTTGTACTGCATAACCTTACAATTACAAGTATAGGGGACGCCTTTCCGACCTTCCAGGTCTGAAGGTGTCCCCGGTCTCACAGCATTGAATTTTTGTGGATGGAGTTTCAGGAGTGATTTTTGACCACGTAACGTTAATAATTAATTATACCATGCCACATACATGGCACCATTTTATTTGTCGCGTCACATCTGATAAACTATGCGTCAGGAAGATCGAACTTCTTTTTTTATTATAGTCATTAAGCATGAAGAGGTGAATATATGTCAAATGTTGTAACCCTCCTGCCGGACCTCCGCGACAGGATGGAAGAAGCTCTTAAAGCGGGCGAGGAAGCCACCGAAGTTGAAATCCGGCTTGAAGAAATTGAAAACACCCAGATCACTTTCCAGAAAGATTCCCTTGAAACTCTGGACAAGGGCGTTACAGCCGGGGGATGTGTCAGGGCGCTCGTGAACGGAAGCTGGGGATTCACTAGTTTCAATTCAGTCGAAAATCTCCCCGCACGTGTTGAACAGGCGATTTCGATGGCGAAAGCTTTGGGTCCCGGCACAACGAAACTCCAGGAACAGGAACCGGGAATTGAATCCCTCCCGATCGAGATCAAACGCGACCCAAGGGGAGTTCCGGTTACAGAAACCGTTGAGCTTATCGGGAAGTACAACGATATCGTGTTGAAAAGCGAAGGTATCGTTTCAACGATTTCCCGGTACATGCACTTCCATTACAAGCGTGCTTTCGCGAACAAGTCCGGGAGTTTTATCGAGCAGGAAAAGATGAGATCGACGATCGTTCTTTCGGGGATGGCTAAGGACCCAGACGGCAGGATGCAAGAGGCGAGGGAATTCAAAAACAGCCTGGTTGACTACGACGAATTGTTTGGGATGGAAGAACTTGCGGAGATTGTCGCGAAAAGAGCGGTTGAGGTTGCTAATGCACCGAATGTTAAAGCCGGAACTTACCCTGTGATTGTCGATCCGGAGCTGACAGGTGTATTTATCCACGAGGCGTTCGGGCATCTCTCAGAAGCGGATTTCGTATACGAAAATCCGGAATGGCAGAAGATTTTAACTCTTGGACGCAAGATGGGCCGTCCGAATCTGAATGTTACCGACGGCGGTACTGTTCCGGATGAAGGCGGGACTATCAAATATGACGATGAGGGTACACCAGCCGGGCTTACATACCTTATCAGGGATGGAATTCTTGAAGCCCGCCTTCACTCGCGCGAAACGGCAGCGGCGCTCAATGAAAAAACGACCGGCAACGCCCGTGCGATAAGCTACCGTCACGCGCCGATAGTCCGTATGACGAACACCGCAATTGAGCCCGGAGACAGCACATTCGAGGAAATGATCGCGGATATCGACTACGGCATTTATGCGATCAGCTCCCATGGCGGCCAGACACAACTCGAGCAGTTCACATTCGGCGCCGACCAGGGATTCGAGATCGTAAACGGCAAGGTCGGGCAGAGACTCAGGAACGTCAGCATATCGGGTAACCTGTTTAAAACTCTTGAAAATATCGACATGATTTCTAACGACCTGAAATGGTTATCCATAGGCGGCTGCGGGAAGGGCATGCAGGCCCCTCTACCGGTCGGCACTGGCGGTCCGCACATTCGTATCCAGGATTGCGTGGTCGGAGGTGATTCGTGATGAAAATTATCGATGAGATCCTTAATAAAGCAAAAAGCAAAGCCGACTCGGTTGAGGTTTTTTACACCGCCACTGAAACAACATCATGCGACTGGAGCTCCGATAAGCTGAAAATGGCAACCGCAAATGAATCGAGCGGACTCGCCCTTCGTGTAATGGTCAATGGCAAGTGCGGATTTTACGCGACCAGCAAAATCGACGACCCCGATCAGATTGTCAACGCGGCCATCGAACTTGCACCGCTGGGTAGCGAGTTCGCAGGTGAATTACCATCGAAGTACGAACCGGCCGATGTCAGTGTATATGACGAGGAAACATCCGGGGTTACAGTCGACCGGATTGTCGGTATCGGAAACGGTATGATTGAAAAAGCCAAGTCTGGTAACAGTGAGGCGATGTACGACAGTACGATCAGCCGTTCCATTATTAATGCTGTTATCGCCAACAGTAACGGTACGAGCGAAAGTTTCAGAAAAACATCGTTCTCCGGATACCTTTCAGGGCAGATCGCACGGGAGGGCGACGTCCTGATGAACTGGGAATTCGATAACTCCCCGAAGATCGGGAATCAACCTGATAAATGGGCAACTGATCTTGTTGAAACACTTAACAAGGCGAAAAATATTGTCCAGCTCCCCGCCGGGGAATATAAATGCATCCTTACCCCAAAAGCTATGGGAATGTTCAATCCGCTGAAATTAGCACTGAACGCACGCATGGTTTTGAAAGACATGTCACCGTTCAAGAACAAGGTCGGCGAGAAAGTTTTCGACAAACGAATTACGTTTTTCGATGATGGCCTGAATCCTGACATGGTCGCGTCGCAGCCGATCGATGATGAGGGTGTGACGTCGCAGAAAACCATGCTCATTGAAAATGGTGTGCTGAAACAATTTATCCACGACCTCCACACTTCAAAACTTATGGGAGTCGCACCAACCGGAAACGGAATGAGGGCTGGTTTGTCCGCAGCCCCGCGCGCGGGATTCACAACCCTGACCCTTGAACCTGGTGAAAAAACTCTGGCTGAAATGATCTCGGGTATCGATAAGGGGATTCTGATAGACCAGATCATGGGCGCACACCAGGCATCGCCATTTTCCGGTGATTTTTCGGTCTCTATCGGCCTTGGTTTTGTAATTGAAAACGGTGAGATAATCGGTCGGTTCAAAAACGGCATGCTTGCCGGTAATTGCTTCCGGATGTTCGACAGCCAGGTTCTCGAAATCGGAAGCGAATTGAGAAATGTGGAAGCCCTTGTCCCACCAGTCCTTTTCGACCGGATGCCAATCGCAACGGGTGGATAGTTAAGCATAAGCCCGTAGAACCGCACGGCAGTGCGTCTTCTTCCCAATTCCAAACCATCCCGTAGAACCGCACGGCAGTGCGTCTTCACTTGAACAATGCTGGATTTTTCGCATCATCGGGGACAGGCACAAAAATTTACCGGAGTAGATAAAATAGAATTGACCTCTAACATTGCCGGTAAATTTGTGAGCCAGTCCCCTATACAAAAATTTTTCTCACTTATTCAACTCTGAACATTTGGTTTCCGGAAATAATTCTCCCCTTTTTACGTATTTTTTTGTCCGGGAACTGGTAATGACCAGAAAGTATTCTCGATTTACCGGGTATTTTTTTCGAATCACTGGACTCACGGATCAGGGGACTGGCTCACAGATTTGCCGCTAATACAAATGGTCACGCTCCCTGCATACTGCCCGGCAAATCTGAGTGCCTGTACCCGGTGTTCGGAAATGGCTCGGACGGAGCCTCGCCCTCCCATTTTTTCTTCAACCCCCACCCCCCCATATTGCCTGCACCACCCATTGCGAGTATGATTACGCTTCCATATTAAAACGGGAGGAGAATTTAAATGCCTTACGATTATGAAAACTTCCTCGTGGAAGTCAAAGACAATATCGCTCTGGTAACTTTCAACCGTCCGAAAGCCCTTAACGCATTGAGTAAAAGCGTAATGGAAGAACTCAACTCCATCGCCGATGCCCTGGATGTCGACGACGATGTGTGGGGAGTTATCTTCACCGGAGCCGGTGAGAAAGCCTTCATCGCGGGTGCCGATATCAAGGAACTCGCCGCCCTCAACGCGATCAACGCGGCCGATTACTCAAGATGGCTGCAGGAGATATTCATGAAGGTCGAGATGATGCGCAAACCGACAATCGCCGCGGTCAATGGGTTCTGTCTCGGCGGTGGGTGTGAATTCGCGATGGCGTGCCATATGAGAGTCGCAAGCGAAAAAGCCAGGTTCGGGCAGCCCGAAGTGCATCTTGGCGTAATCCCCGGCGCGATGGGTACGATTCGCCTTCCCAGGCTGGTCGGGAAAGGGCTTGCCATGGAATTGATCCTGACCGGGAAGATGATCAGGGCCGATGAAGCATACCGTTTAGGGCTGGTCAATAAAGTTGTGGCTGAGGACGAACTTCTCGATGAATGTTTCAAGATAATGAAAGCGATTTTCAATAACGGCGGACTTGCGGTCAGGTATGCGATTGAAAGCATCAACCATGGCCTTACCACTACCCCGGTCGAGGGAGGGAATATCGAGGCGAACCTGTTCGGACTCTGCTATGCAACCGAGGATTCAAAGGAAGGATTGAACGCCTTCATCGAAAAACGCGATCCGCAATTTAAATGGAAATAGCAAGCAGGTTGTTTTTGGTCGGCCGGAAGTGCGGAATCGAACGACCAGGGGACTGGCAATCAAATTTACCGGCTCTGTTAAAGGTCAGACCTTTGTTTGTGTACCCCGGTAAATTTGAGTGCCTGTCCCCGGTGATGCACACATTGCTGCGACATACGGCTTCTTCAGGCTTTATTTTTACCCGACGCTCATGTAACCTTGCTGGTTATGTCTCTTCCTGGCGATATTGAATCACGGCGGGAACTTGGCGCTGAGCTTAAATCGAATCCGAATTTTGAAAGTGTCCTCAACCTGATAGACACACTTCTCGGAGATGAGGGCTGTCCATGGGATCGCTCAAGAACGCTTGCCGACTGCCCGGAATATTTAAACGATGAGCTTAGAGAAGTTGTCGAGGCCATTGAATCCGGCGATAACGATAATCTCGAGGAAGAGCTTGGCGATCTCCTTTTTATGGTTGCCTTTACAGCGAAGATCGCTGATAAGGAAGGTCGCGTCAATGTCAGACGGATGTTTGAGAAGATTTTAAACAAAATGGTCTATCGTCACCCGCATGTATTTGGAGGCGAGATGACAGCGGAAACATCCGATGAGGTCTACGATAACTGGCAGAAACTTAAGGAACAGGAAAAGTCCGGGAATAAAAAATAATCCTCCCGCTAAGTGATCTATGGGGAGAATTGGAAATTTTCAGGAAATTATGCAAGATAAACAGGATATCGGGAACACCAGGATTGTAGAGCTCATCGGTCTCTACGCAAGCTGGCTGGTTCCATTGATAATTTACATTGCCACAATCGCTCCATGTGTCACCGCTGGCGATGCCGGTGAGTTTGTCGTCGCCGCATACAGGTTCAGCCTGCCGCACGCTCCCGGGTATCCATTATATATTTTGCTCTTAAAAATCTGGACGATCCTGCCCCTGAATTTCGGACCGGATTTCTTCGCGGTTAAAAGCAACCTGTTTTCCGCCCTGTTAATGTCGTTAATGTGCTGGGTTTTCTATCGTCTTGCCAGGAATCTGACAGGTTCCGCGGCAGCCAGCCTTGGAGCCGTTATGCTCCTTGCTTTTTCAAGAACGCTTTGGAAATTCGCCGTTGTCACCGAAGTCTACGCCCTTCACCTGCTGCTGATCGTTCTTGTCCTGCTCGGGCTTTCGATCGCTCGCGATGGCAGAAAACCGGTCGGACTTGTCATTGCGGCACTGGCTTTCGGATTCGGACTTGCACACCATCACACGATCCTCTTGCTTGTACCCCTTATGATTTTCATGTGGCCGAAAAAGAAAGGGTTCTTTGAAAAACCCGTACCGGTCGCGGGGATTATCGCCGGATTCATTCTGCCCCTTGTCCTTTACCTTTTCCTCCCGGTACTCGCGGAAAATACACCGATGTATGAGAATCGAAATTTTACCGCTGGCGACTTCCTCAACACCATAACACGCCAGGAATTTCGCGAACGTGCCGACTGGCAGGACCCGGATGTCCAGATGGTCGGTACTGCCGACACCATGACAAGGTCGCTCAAGTGGGTTCCCAAGCAGTTCGGCGGGATTTATATTGCTGCGCCTGATAAAGAAGCTGCGGTCATGGCACATATGAGATTCTTCTTTTCAAAATTCTTCAGGTGGATCATTCCCGGCCTTTGCGTGATCGGATGGTTCTTCGCGCCACCGGGGAAACGCGCATGGGGATTCTGGTTTGGGGTAACGGCAATCCTCTGGATAATCGCCGTGAGTTTCTTCTCGCGTGGAAGCCCACTGGGAATGCCCTTCAACTACCTCAGGTCGGTGGACGAATTCCTGCTGCCCGTCAATATTTTCATGGCGCTTGGATTCGCATGGCTTCTCGCTCCAGTTTCAAGGGCATTGACTTCACAGAAAGACATCGGTGGAACCGAGGAGCAGAATATCATTCCACCAGAATTTATCCCGGTCGCGATAATGCTGCTTTTATGCGTAATTCCTTTCTTCACAGGGCGGGCTAATTCCAGGTATTCCAACATGACACATCATACCTTCGCACAGGACCAGGCAAGGAATGTACTCGTCCAGGCCCCGATGAACGGCGTGCTGGTTGTCAGCGGTGATGAATCATTCATGTTTGAATACCTCCGGGAAGTCCGTAACATCCGCGAGGATCTCGAGCTGGTTGTCTACCCGTTCAGCATACAGGCTGGAAACGATTTGCTCGATCCGGTGGATTCGCTTGCCGTCTTTCTGAGTACACAACTGGAAGATCGCGAATGCATGTTTTCATTCGGGGATGCCGCGGCAGCGATAGAGAAACTTGGTTCAGGCAGGGCGCTCAGGCTTGACGGTATCGCATACACTCTTGTTGACCGGGAAGAGGGCGAGCCGTCTTTCAGCATCGGCGACCCTAATATCTGGACTAAATACCAGTTACGAAATCTTGAAGAAGAAATCCTGGATACGCTGGTTGTTGATGATTTCGAGTACGAGGTTTTCGACAGGTATGTGAACGGAATGAGGGCATCCTCAGCTTGGCTTATCGACACCGGTTTCGGCCCGGACGCAGCAAGGTACGAGCTGGATATTCTGGCCGACCTTCTCCAGGATAAACGGGACGAAACAGATTATCCGAAGGGTCCATAGTCGCCACCCGTGGTACACTTCCATTAATATGAAATTCTGGAAACAACTCGACCGCAAAACCATCTACCAGTCCGACTGGATTGAGATTACAATCGACAAGGTAGAACTTCCGGACGGCACCATAATTGATAAATTTGAACTGATGCATTACCCGCATTCCTCTGTTGGAGTTGTTGCGGTAAACGAAAAGGAGGAAATCCTCCTCGTCAGGGCATACCGCTACCTTCATGAATCTTTCGACTGGGAAATCCCCGGCGGGGTCTGTGAGAAAGAGGAACATCACGTTGATGCCGCGCGAAGGGAACTACTCGAGGAAACAGGTTACACGTGCGACATAATCTCACCGATGATTAAATTCTATCCACACAAGGCAACATGCGACCAGAAGTACTATACCTTTCACGCTGAAGGGATTACGCGCAAGACAGACGATTTCCAGGAAATTGAGATTAGTGAAGTGGCATGGAAATCACCCGATGAAATTCTGAAAATGATCGAGATCGGTGAAATAAATGAGAGCTTGAGCCTGGTCGCCCTCCAGCACTATTTCCTCCACAGGAAACCATGATTTCAGAATTTTACTCTTATCCAAAATAAAATTTCATCAATCGGTAAAAAAATTTCCCTAAGTGCCGTTAGCTTCCAGCTATCGGACAGCCCGTGCCAACCGCATCCTGCGGTTGGATTTATACTATTTCCAGAAAATAACATTTATTTCAGGTGCGCCGACATTCCTGTCGGCCTTTATTGATGGATGGCGACAGGAATGTCGGCGCACCTGAAAAAGGAATTATAAAAT
>CBDURU010000115.1:0-11371 GCA_965369865.1 uncultured bacterium
ATGAGAACTCCGGAAATACAGTTAGCAAAAAATACCTGTTAAGTGGGATTGGTCTAAGAGGCGAAAAGAGGTGTCCCCGATCTCGAATCAATATATAATTAATAGGATTGGACTAAGACTAATCCCATTAATTAAATATCGATTCGTATCAGACCCTCCTAAAACCTGCCTTCGCTGGCGCTCAGGCCGATTTTACGAGGGGCCACCATGAGAACTCCGGAAATACAGTTAGCAAAAAATACCTGTTAAGTGGGATTGGTCTAAGAGGCGAAAAGAGGTGTCCCCGATCTCGAATCAATATATAATTAATAGGATTGGACTTAGGACTGGCCGACTTACATGGAGTACGACACCGCAAACCCGGTAGGAGCATAATTTTTAATCCTGTTTAAGAGGTGGCTTTAAAAGTGCAGAAAAGGTATAGTTTTTAGAACCTGAGGGGTGAAAACGATGAAACTTACCGCGATTATCGGGCTAATGGCCGTCATAGTTATTTTTACAGTATCAGTGTCCTGCGTATCCGACCAGGGTTCAAACCAGGGAGTACAAGAGGGGGAAACGGCGACTGAAGATTCACGGGAGACCGGGTCCGAACCCACCGAAAATAATCTTGCCGATCCCACTGGCGAAACAGAAGAAGATGTTTCCATGGCCGACTTGAACAAAGGATTGAGAGTCTGGCTCAACGCCGGTTGTACCGACTGTCATCAAATAGGTGACGATCCCGGCAGTAACATCGGTCCTAACCTGACCGATGTGGGCGACATGTTTACGAGGGATGAATTAATCAGGTGGTTACGTAATCCCCTGGACGTGGATCCGGAGGCGACAATGCCCGCGCAGACAATGAGCGACGAGGACCTTGAATACCTCGCAAGGTATCTAAGCCTCATTTCGACCGATACCCCTTCCGCAGAGGATTAATACAGTTCAAAATAATTATTATGAGAATGGAAGTAGCATGGCGGTAACCCTGACCGATCAAACTTCCTCGATTGCACTTTTAGAAAGAATTCTTAATTTTCAGGATCGGTAATTTATAAAATTTGATACATAGTGAGAGGAAATAAGGTTTATATGCTTGACAATTCATTTTATCAGAATTATATTATCAATGGTTAAATATTAACTACTCTCAAAGGTACGTTGGTAAGCTATGAAATCGAATGGAAAACTCGTAATGGACGAATTTATCGGTCATCTCCAATTGATGGCGTTCCTGACACGTCATTACATTGAGAGCAGATTTATCGAGGAAGCGACCGAAAGACCTCTCAGTTACGTCCACATGAATCTGCTGAGGATTTTGGATAACCATCCCGGCGAAACAGTCGGCGATATCGCCCGTTACATGAAAGTCAGCTATCCTGCGGCCACTAAAACAATAGACAAACTGGTGCGCTTTGGACTTCTTAAGCGTCGCGAGAATCCGCACGATCGAAGGATTGCGCACCTCCATTTAACCTCTTCCGGCAAGAAAATAGTTGAGAAATACCACCACCTTAAAAAAGCGGAAATTGAAAGGGTTATTAACGATCTGGGGATTGAAAATGCGAGGCTTCTCAATCAGCAAATGCATGAATTTTCCAAGGTTCTGGTAAATTCAGCCCCGATCACCAAAGCCGTCTGCATGCAGTGCGGGACATACGATCCGGATATTTGCACGGTAAAAACAAATGGCAAATCATGCGGCTACCTTGATTCAATTAAAGAGTCTGAATAACCGAAATGTCAAAAGTTTGAAATTCTTCCATGACCCGTCAGGGTCGTTTTTGTTATTGGGAAAGACTGTAAATTCCTTGAATATTATGATTTTTATTAGTGCAAAGCCATAAATCCCACCTGATATTTTGTAACTATTGAGTATACTGTACTCAACTCAATTCTCTTGACAACATTAGATTAATGAGGTACATACTAAACGGATATTTGTGATCTTACAAATATAGTAAGGTTTTTGAATGTGAATTCATCAGATATGGAAAATAATGGAAAATCAGCTGGCTTTATTCTGACAGAGCTGGTTCTTCGCTGGAATGACAGGGATTTTCGTCTGACCTATGAAACCGTGTTGGACGCATTTGATTCGGCCGGTTATGGCAAATTAACCGATAAGGATACTACGTATTACATAAAGGTGAATGGCGATTTGAAATCCTTACAGGAAGTGATTGGGCGGATCGTTCCGATTAACTATGACCAGTTCACCCCGGAAATGATGAAAATGGTCTGTGATATTTTCGAGGGCCTTGGATTCGAGGTTCTCGATCGACGAAAACACCACCTTTAAAAAAAAATATGTACAGACTGGGTGATAGCGGGAATATAAAACGGAAATGACAGATAAACGAGATTATTACGAAATCCTCGGCGTCGACAAGGGCGCTACACAGAAGCAGGTCAAGGACGCCTATCGCCGCCTGGCAAGGAAACTCCATCCCGACGTAAATCCCGATCCGGGGGCCGCGGACAAATTCAAGGAAGTCGGTGAAGCGTATGCGGTCGTTTCCGACCCGGAGAAGCGCCAGCAGTACGATCAATTCGGACACCAGGCATTCCAGTCGGGCATGGGCGGCCCAGGCGGATACCAGGGTGGTATGCACATTGATATCGAAGACCTGTTGAGCGGACGGGCCGGTGGCGGTCTGGGGGATATCTTCGAGGAACTTTTCGGAGCCGCGAGGGGCGGGAGAGCCAGAGGTCGTCAGGCTCGCAAGGGTGCCGACCTCCAGTTTGTTGTCGACCTTAGTTTCGAAGATGTCGCCAAAGGATTGAATAAAACTTTAAGGTTCCGCCGTCACGTTACATGCGGTACATGCGCTGGTTCGGGCGGTGCACCGGGTACTCAGCCCGCAACATGCCCGGTATGTCACGGACGCGGACAGGTCGGCCAGACCCGCGGCTTCATGACGTTCACTCAAACCTGCCCGAGATGTCATGGCGCCGGTCAGATCAATCCTGTTGACTGCAATGAATGCTCGGGAAAGGGCATGGTGGAAAAAGAGGAATCGCTTCAGATCAAGATCCCGGCGGGTGTCGACACAAACTCGAAAGTCCGGTATGAGGGTATGGGTGAAGCCGGCATGGGCGGGGGGCCTCCCGGTGACCTTTATATCATCGCGCGCGTTACCGAACACGATTTCTTCGTGAGGAAAGGCGACAACCTTTTCTGCGAGATCCCGATCACGTTATATGAAGCCGTCCTTGGCGCAAAAATTCGGGTGCCGACTTTAACCGGAACCTCAACGGTTAATATCCCGCAGGGAGCTTCAACCGGTGAAATGATTACAATCAAGGGAAAAGGAATGCCCCACCTTCGCGGATGGGGTGCGGGAGATCAGATTATCAAATTGAAAGTTATCACCCCGTCAGGATTGTCGAGGGACCAGAAAAAGCTTTACAAGAACCTCCAGGAACTGGACAAAACCGACGTACGCAGACATCTTAAGACCGGCACACGCTAACCGGAAATTAAAACATGTATCATATTTCCAACCAGGATAAATGGTCGAAATATATCGAACGTTACCGTAATGGCGAATGGCGTTCACCAATTTTTCATGACATGATCCTCGATGACGCCGTACGATTCGATGAGTGCGGAACCTTTCTGGATATCGGGTGTGGAAGGGGTTTCGACGATCATCCGAAATTGCAGAAATCGCTGATCGAATCGTGCGGAAAGTACATTGGAATCGAACCTGACAGCGATATCCGGTTAATTCCGGAGTTGTATGAAATTCACAGGTGCACCTTCGATGAAGCCCCGATCGAAAATTCATCAATTCATATCGCTTTCGCGGTTATGGTGCTTGAACACATTCCCGATCCTGAAGCGTTCTTTTCAAAACTCCGAAAAATTCTGGTACCGGGAGGTATTTTCTGGGGATTTACAGTAGATTCGCGCCACTATTTCACCACGCTCTCCCGCATGGCTGAACGTCTTCGATTCAAGAATCTTTACCTTAACCTGGTGCATGGAAAACAAGAGTATGGCCGCTATGAGAACTACCCGACCCATTATCTTGTCAACTCGCCTGGACGGATTAGTAAGCAGGCGCGGGAATTTTCAAAAATTGACTTCGTAAGTTTTTCCCGGGTCGGGCAACTTGATTTCTATTTCCCTAAATGGTTTCGACCGCTGGCGCATACAATCGATCGAAAGATGATCGACTCGGGAAAACCCGGATTGACGCTCGCCGTGCGCGTTGAGAAGTAAATCTTAATCCTAAATTGAAAGTTGCGGGTAGATTTCCAGAAGCGGGTGTCTCAATCCATCCTGAACCCGGTAGGCATATGCCAGAATCGCGGGCATATTTGAATCACCAGGTCCTGTGGTGCTTCATGACCTTTCATGCTAACCCTGAACGCCCTAATAATTATGGTTTCAGCCAGTCCCGGAAACGCGCTTCCATCGGTAGAACCGTCTGGATCCTGTTTCACCGGTATATCTTTAAATTCGTTCGTTTGGATTGTGAACATCCCATCATCGGACAGGTCTTCAAGGAGATACCTGAAAATTCCCAGTTCACTGTCATCCTGGAAGAAAAATTTCTCTGGCATTCGTACAGCGTGGATACCTTTCCCATAGTGAGAGTAACAGGCATCCACAAACGCACCCCTGCCCCATTCATTTTCGGAAATGTCCGGTTCGAAATCAAACCAGACCTCAGTCGCGAATTTACTCGCAGCGTCCAGAAACAACTGTCTCAGGATTTTGATGCTTACCGGGAGGTTCTCGCTTCGGCTGTCCCCATCGGGTGGAATTTCAGGGAGTTCAATAATGTTATAGACATTCAGCCACCGGTCCCAATCGGGAGAATATTCAGGGAAACAAATCGCCTTTCCCTCAGGTTTATTAAACTCACTACTTTCAAAATATTCCGGTCGAGGCGTCATGATTTATCTATTGTACCAGATTAGAATCATGGACATATTGTTTTCGGTAACCTGTTACCCCAAGGATAAGAATTACCAGGCCCAGTAAGGCGCTTAATATTCCATGTATTGTCAGCGGATCCACTAACAGCGCACTGATAATCACACTTATGCCAGCCCAGACAACTGCTTGATATCCGGGACGGAGTGATCCAGCCAGTATCAGGGCACCAAGGAATAAAAACACCGGAGTGAGCGTAACCCCGAATGATGTTGGAAATCCGTATGTAAACAATGATGAGCCGGGATTTAACGGCACCGGGACAAACGGATACCATATCGCAAATACGGCTATTATAATGCCGAACCATTGCCTGGCGGTTGGATTCCTGGAACTCCACGACTCCGGACCGAAACTGTCAAATTTTGTAAAATTTTTAAAATGATCGATGATCAGAAAGATAATGGAAACCGAGCAGAGGATTATCCCCCCGGCACCCGACCTCAGCAGGTAAACCCTCATCGCAGGTGTGGGAGAATCTGAGACCAGCCCGTAAATTAACCAGGTCATGTACGGTACAAACAGCACAATTAAAAAATATACGCATAAAAACCAACGAATGTACCGCCATCCACGATCATTGTGCCACCATAAAGAGAGAAACATGAAGAGACCGAGAATTTGAAGAAGCAGCCCGATAAATTTTACCCTTTCGAGCTGCCAGGCGATATAGTGTGAAATTTCAGGATAACTGCCCATCAAATATTGACCAACCGTTAATCGGGTCTTTAGGACACCGTTTACCTATGGTAACATACCACGGCAGGAGGAATATAAAGTAAAAATGAAAATCCTTATCGAGCTTTACGATCACCGGTATGATATCTGGAATTATCCTGAGTGGGCGATTGGCGAAACAAAGGCGCTTGCATACGATGCTGACGTGGTAACAGTCGCAAGTGATAAACAACTTGAAGAGCATCTCCCGACCGTTGAGATTTTTTTCGGATGGTCACTTTCTGAGGAACGATTTGCCATGGCTGAAAAGCTGAAATGGCTGCATTCCGCTTCCGGCGATGTCTTTCATCAACTTTTCCCGGCATTCCTTGACAGCGATGTTGTCCTGACAATGTCCAGGGGAACCAGGGCTGCCGCGATCGCCGAACATGCCCTGGGCATGATGCTGTATTTCGGCCGCCAGTTTCATATCTGCGTGCGAAACCAGATGCGTGCCCACTGGGCCAGGGGTACAGCCTGGGACCATTTCCCCCACTTCAAGGAGCTTGTTGGCTGCACCCTTGGGGTTATCGGGCTGGGCAGAATCGGCAGGGAACTGGCTAAAAGGGGACATGCTCTCGGGATGCAGGTAATCGCCACGACCAAGCGTGATCCAAGTAAAAAGCCTGATTATGTGAATTACCTCGGCCCTCCCGAAGACCTGCCCCTGCTTCTGGAGGAAAGTGACTTCCTTGTCTGCTGTATTCCCGAAACCGGCGATACGGAATACATCATGGGATATAAAGAATTCGCCAAGATGAAGGATGATGCGTACTTCTTCAATGTTGGAAGAGGAAGCGCGGTAAATGAGGATGAACTTGTCGAGGCATTAATGGACCACAAAATCGCCGGTGCAGGACTGGATTCATTTGAGAGGGAACCACTCTCGGATGACAGCTACCTGTGGCGTCTTGAGGGCACCCTGATTACCCCAAGAATTGCAGGAATCGGTCCGCATTTCTGGAAAAGGACCCACGAGCACTGGCTGAACAATCTGCGGCATTACCTCAATGATGAACCAATGGAAAACGAGATTGACAAGGAAGCGTGGAAGCGCAGGCTTGATGCTGAACAGGCTGAAGTTGAAAACAATGCGGACAAAAATGCGGATACGCAATAAATTCGGGTATTTATATTATCGTATTAAGACAGAGCCACCCGCCTGGTATATAAATCAGGCGGGTTTTCCGGTGCAGATTGAACCTCTCTTAAACTTAAATTGTTGCAAAATGCTCCGATTGTCGGTCAGTTGGTAAGTATGCGCGCACTGAAGTGTTTTCCAACCGGTCCTGCATTTCCCATAAACAAGGATTTCGAGAGTATATTGATTCTAATCCAGCCTATTGTTACAAGTCGGCTGATTTGGCATAGATTGTGTATTGAACTACCTGGACGGAGTACCATCTCGTCCTTTCAGATAAAAAAATAAAACGATATTGGAAATACTAATTTAGGCCTATATCTCCTACGTCCGTTCCGGCTGTGGTCTTCCCCGATTCGCAGCCGGATTTTAAGAAAACAACTGTCCATCGATAAATGATCCTCCTTAGCACCTTTTCCCGCTTACGCCCACCGCCTCCTGGTGGGCTAGCTTTTTTTTACCCCTTGCACTTACACCAAATTAAACGATAATATGACCCACTGTGCTTATTCCTTACCATCCTGAACAGCTTCCGGATCTGGTCTCAATCTTCGCTGATTACTCAAAAAATATCAGGGGGCTGGACGGTTTTCTGTTCGAGTCATACTGGGAAGCCCTCTTAGCACGCGGGGATATTAATCCGGGCAGGGATATTTTAATCTATGCCGACGATACTGAAGAGAGTTTGAGTAAACCCCGGGCATTTTCCTGGCTTTACACAAAATCGGCTCCCGATTTCGTATATCTAAGGGGTCCATATGTCAATCCCGACCATCCCGAACTGGATTCAATCCTGGACACTTTGCTCCAAAAATCCATTAAGGTGGCAGAGGGTCTGAATGCCGTATACATCGAAAGCCGGGTTGTTCAAACGAACTGGCTGGATGTTTTCAACCGGGCCGATTTCAACAGAATGGGCGCCTACCAGCGTTGGAGGCTCTTTCCATTGAGAGGCACAATTCCGATCGGTGATATTCCCGGCGGAGCTGAGATCAGGGACTGGAAAAGGGTTAAAGCAGTTTCCATTTTAATGGACCTTTTCACCACGGCATTTAAGGAGCACTGGGATTACCAGCCACCAAAGAAATCAGACTGGGACGAGATTATTAAGAGTGAAAATTTTGAACCGGGCCTCCTCTTGATTGCCTATGAAAACGACATGGCGGTAGGTTATTCATTCGGTCAGTTGATGCCCGATCAATCAAGCCCGGGTTTCCGGATGGCTTACCTCGTTTCCATTGGACTTCGGCCCGACTTCCAGGGAAAGGGATGGGGGAAGGCACTCCTGACGCAGTGGCTCAGGGGAGTATATGAAACCGGTACAAGGTCGGTTGAACTGGATGTGGACGAGGAAAATTCAAGAGCGGTCGGTCTGTATGAGGAATTCGGTTTTCACCACCTGAGAACTGAGCAAGTCTGCAGGAAATACCTTCTATGACCTTTTTTACCTGCTATGAGCGGTATTTTATTGAAAACTTGTCCCTCGCGCGTTAGAATCGACTTTCCTGAGTAAACCTGACTGGAGAAAATTAATGAAATTTTTTATAGATACAGCAAACGTCGATGAAATTCGGACCGCGGCATCATGGGGGGTTCTTGACGGTGTTACCACAAACCCGAGCCTGATCGCGATCGAGAAAAGAAATTACAAGGAAACGGTAAAGGAAATCTGTGACATTACCCCCGGGGCTGTCAGCGCGGAAGTTTTAGCTACAGACTATGATGGAATGGTCTCAGAAGCCCGGGAATGGGCCCAGGTCGCCGAAAATGTGGTCGTTAAGGTTCCAATTATACCCGATGGAATCAAAGCGGTTAAGACACTGTCACAGGAAGGAATCAAAACCAATGTTACCCTGGTTTTCAATGTTACACAGGCTATCCTTGCCGCGAAAGCAGGCGCTACATACGTAAGCCCGTTTGTGGGACGGATCGATGATATCGGCGGCGATGGTATGTACGTGGTCGAGGAAATCCTTACGGCTTTTACGAATTACGGATTCGAAACCGAGGTAATAGTTGCGAGCGTCAGGCACGTCAGGCATGTTGTTGAATCGCTGGAGATGGGTGCCGATATCGCGACCATTCCATTTAAGGTGTTGAAACAACTTTTTAAACATCCATTAACAGACATCGGCATCGAAAGGTTCCTCGCCGATTACAAAGCTGCGCTGGGTGATTAAAGGAACCAGCAGGGATGGAGATCCGATTGGACTGCATTTATCAGGTTTGCAAAAGTAAATTCGAAGGCTTCAATCCTGCGAAAATTGCTCATTTTAGAAATATGTTTACGACTGGAAAGGAAAATGTGCCCATTCGAGAAACCGTATAAAGAGATCACCAGATTTACTATGTACAAGGACCTGAACAAGCTCCCTGCCGACGAACCGCTTCCGTTCGGATTCCGGGTTGAGCCATGGTTCCCTTCGCTACTTCCCGCGTTCGCCGCGGCATTGGCCGTTTCTGTCTCCGATTCACCCGATATCGAAATATACCCTAAGCTTGCCTCCAAGGATGGATGCGTTGATCTTCTTAAAGAAATTGCCGACGCACCTGGTTTTTTATCGGGGGTTTCATGGCTTGGATTCTTCAAACGCGAGCCATGTGCTGTCCTGATGGCATCCCTGGACCCGGTTAGACATGAAGGCATAATTAAAATTATTGGAGTCGCGCCGCGTCACAGAAGAATGGCAATAGGTTCACGGGTTCTAATCAGAGCACTGTGGGCTTTGAGAGATCGAAAAATCACCCGTGCCGTCCTGAGAGTAAACAGGGAATGCAGGGGAGCGGTTCAATTTTTCCGCGCGATGGGTTTCCAGGCAACCGATTCGAAAGAATATAGTTAGAGCAACACCGGGGACAGGCACTCAAATTTACCGGGGTACATAAAGAAGGGCCGACCTCTAACATAGCCGGTAAATTTGTGAGCCAGTCCCCTATACATAAATTTTTCTCACTTCTACAACATTGAACATTGAGTTTCTGGAAAGACTTCTCGATTTACCGGGTAATTTTTTCAGATCTGAGACTGGTACAGTTCAGGGGACTGGTACAGTTCAGGGGACTGGTACAGTTCAGGGGACTGGCTCACGATTTTGCCGTTATGTATACCTTGACTTTACCTGCATGATCCCCGGCAAAATCGAGTGCCTGTCCCCGGTCTACCAAAAATAACGCCGGTTGGGACTTTTTGGTGAAGGTTAAATTCCCCTGCCTAATGCCTTTGCGATCGATTTCATCTCTATCATCAAATTATTGAATTCCTCATGTGAGAGTGTTTGGAAACTGTCGGATAACGCACGGTCAGGTTGAGGATGGATCTCTATCAGCAACCCGTCAGCGCCGGCGGCAATAGCGGCTTTCGACATAGCGGGAACCCTGGATGAAGAACCTGTCGAATGAGATGGGTCGACTATTACCGGAAGCCCCGATCGCTCGCGTATCGCGGGAATAACACCGATATCCAGAGTATGGCGTGAATGGCGCGAAAATGTGCGTATCCCACGCTCGCACAGTATTACATTCGGGTTGCCTTCATTCAAAATGTATTCCGCGGCCCCAAGCCACTCATCGAGAGTAGCGCTCATACCTCGTTTTAACAGTACCGGTTTCGACTGGCGGCCGACCTCCAGAAGCAGCGGGAAATTCTGCATATTTCGCGACCCGATTTGAATGACATCCGATACTTCCCCGACTTTCCCGACAGCACCCGGCTCCATCGCTTCGGTAATCACACCGATCCCGATTTCATCCCTGACACGTGACAGGATTTTCAGGCCTTCATCCCCAAGACCCTGGAAACTGTACGGGCTGGTGCGGGGTTTAAACGCTCCACCTCTCAGAAGTTTAGCACCGCTTTCCTTAGCGATCCTGGCCGTGAGCATGAGATCGTCCACATCTTCCACCGCGCACGGACCGGCCATAATGATGAAATCATGGCCTCCAACCGAAACATCAATCGACGGTATTTCAACAGGGATCTTGCGAGGGTCGCCGGTATCGGGATCGATGCCGGTAGATCCCGCCAGCATGTAGACAGTTTCTGATTCATCGACAGTTTCAACGCAATCAAGCCTGTTGAATTCGGTCGGGTCAAACGGCTGTCCGTTAGGTAATACATTAACCACAACCCGTCCATCAAGGTGATCGACCCTGACTTTCTCACGCGAACCGGTTACATCGCGCGCCATACCTATAACAACAGCCACATCGTACGCGGTTGCATTTGAATTGAGGATGATACGCATAGAAAACCACGCTGCAGCAGTCGGCCGCAGCCAGGAAAGAGTACCGCGAAATCCCGTAAATTTCAAATGATGATATTGCCGTCGCCGGTAAATTTTCACTTACCTTGATTAAAATTTTGATGAATGGTCCCTGTGGCGAATTGATATCAGGTATTAACCATTTTTAGCCACTCCGGATTGATATACAGATTTCCGGATGATTATGATTAAAGTGAAAAATGAAATAACCGTAGAACAGCACGGCAGTGCGTCGAATGGATTGTTTTAAGGCGGAGGACGCACTGCCGTGCTGTTCTACGGTTTGTCGTTTTTTCGAGGGCTTTAAATGAT
>CBDURU010000116.1:0-11019 GCA_965369865.1 uncultured bacterium
TCTACGGGGTGGTTTGGGGATGGTAGGAAGACGCACTGCCGTGCTGTTCTACGGGATGGTTTGGGGATGGTAGGTGGACGCACTGCCGTGCTGTTCTACGGGGTGGTTTGGGGATGGTAGGTGGACGCACTGCCGTGCTGTTCTACGGGGTGGTTTGGGGATGGTAGGTAGACGCACTGCCGTGCTGTTCTACGGTTTGTCATTTTTTCGATGGCTAAATATGAAATTTATAAAAATAGTGCGATACCCACAACCGCGCAGTAAATCGCAAATCCCCATAGCCTTCCTTTCTCCACTACACCAATCAACAACGGAATCGCCAGCAGTCCGGCGCCAAGCGCGCACAGAAAACCGATGGTCGCGGGACCAGGCGCGAATGAAACCCTCGCGGTGAGTGCGTCCGGAATCTGAACCAGAGCGGCGAGAAAAATTGTGGGGATTGAAAGCAGGAATGAATAACGGCACGCTTCACGCGGCGCGAGTCCGAGGGCCAGTCCGGCGATTATTGTGGACCCGCTGCGGGAAATTCCCGGCAGGACACCGCACGCCTGGGCAAGTCCGATTATCACGGCCCCGACCCAGGTGAGTTTCCCGAGGCCTTTACCACTCTTTCTCAATAAAGGCAGGACAGCCAGTGCGGCAGCGTTTATCAGAAGAAAAATCCTGACACCCTCAATAGATTCGAAGAGGGTTTCCAGATTGTCCTTGAATGGAAGCGCTATACCGGTAACGATAATGCTTATGGCGAGAAATCCGACCAGGCGCCATTTTGGAATTGGCTCGTAATCGCCCTGCTTACCCCCAACTGTTCTCGATGTAAAAATGCTTTTCAGATCTGCCCTGTACACCCACATAACCGCAAGCAATGTCGCAAGATGAAGGTAGAGGTCGAAGGTGACGTTCTTAGTAGCTTCCCTTAGCCCCATGAAGTACTGGAGAATCACAAGATGACCGGACGATGAAACGGGCAGGAACTCGGTGAGTCCCTGCACGATACCAAGTAATATTGCGTCGAAATATCCCATGTAATGTAATTTCTACGTATGAGTTAATAAATTCAACGTCCCGTTCCACCGGGAATTGCAATGATCGAGGATTGCCATGCCTGGAGCGTGATGGCCGTAACACTGTTATCCAATGCTATCGGGATGTACATATGCCCCGGGATCAGGTCGATATCACCGGTCAGGACAAGTCCATCGGAAATATCGATAATCTTTGTGCGCAGATCCGGGGCAAGGACAAGCCCGGCGGCCCCGGAAACCAGCACGATTCCCCTGCCCGAATCGATCATCAGTTCCTCGCCGCCTTCGAGCTGAACCGGACTGAAACCGATCGCGGTTTCAAGGTAACTCAGACTTACCGCAGGATCGGTTTCGGAACCGGGTTGAGCGTGACCGGTCCGGTTAAAAAATGCAAAGGCTAAAATAGCAATAATGATGGCTATTATCATAAAGCGATATGTCGTTTTCATTGATAAACCCTCACGGTGGAAATTTCTATTCCTCTAACGCATTTATCCAAAGGCCATTTCGATCGTACGTAACCGCGTCGATTATCAGTCCCTCTTCCAGGATCTCAACACGTATATCAAACGCGTTCCGTTCCTCTATAAGCTGGATCCAACCCTCGGGAACAACGCTGTCCGGATTGTAGTAACTCCGGTTTTTAAAAGTCGCGATTCCCCTGTCATCCACTTCCCAATCACCGAGAAGCGTGAGGGGCATGATCGTGACAAGCCCGAAATCCCCCTGGATACGGCACTGGCCCTGGTACTCGGAGATTCGAAGGTCCCTGAGATCTGTTGAATTCCTCTCAAGCCGCTCAGCGAGGCTGTTGTTGGTCAATCGCCCGAAAAATTTCCTGCCCTCAATGGATTTAATGACAATCTCCTCATCCTTTATAAGCGGTAGTAATTCCAGTTCAATCCGGTCGATCCCCAGGCGAGCGGACTGCCATGTATCGTTATCCACCCGAAGTGCATCGGCTTCAATATACAAATCTTTAATAACCACTGTCGGGGGCCAGAGTTTTATCCTGACATCGAAACGGTATTCATCATCGCTACCGGGCTGGAAGGCGCCGATGAAAGCGATTGTGATGGGTGGATGCATGCGATCGATGATCGGCTCGGCGAAATACCACAGAGCCCAGTAGAGTAAACCTGCAAGGATAATAAGTGTTATCAGGAGATTTCTGATGAAACGGATCATCGGTCAGGACCCGTGTTACCTGGAGACAATCTGGAAGTGCCAACTGATAATGTCAGCCTCAGGGGGGGCTATATCCTCATGCTCGTTCGGGATTTCCTCCTGCGGGTTGTGCACCTCGTTCCAGAAATCGGCAGTGCTGTTTATGTTGATGCTTATTCCATAATTGTAAAAACTGTCGAAAACAAACGGGTCGTATTCATATTCAAACTGGCTTTCAGCATCGATTGCCTGGTTGCACACAATCATGTTCATATTTATTATACCCGACGCGAGAGGAACGTCTGTAAGGTCGATTCTCAACGTAAACTGATCACCGTTCGCGTTAGTGCCAGGCAATAATTCGTTAAGGAACGCCTCTTCTATCGGGAATACATCAATCAGGTTACCCCCGGTAACTCCCTCACCGCCATACCCCCTGTAAATCCCCAACTCATGGTCCGGGGGCCATCCCCACATATAATAGACCGACCAGTTCTTACCCCTGTCTTCACCCTCAAAAATCGGTCGCGGTTTTTTTTCAGGATCTCCTGAGAGGTTAAAAACTATGTAATAAAAAAGGTCTTCCCGCTTGGCGCCACCGAGTCGCATAGTGACCTGAATGATTGTCTGTGTTTCCTGCTCTCCTTTCGGCAGGTTGTCGTACGCACATCCTGTTTGTGGAATCAGGAGCAGGATTAACAATAAATATATAAGTTTAGGGCGCATAGTTATACTGCTTCCTTTGTCAATTATATCCCCCGTAACCGCCACCGTATCCCCCATATCCACCGTACCCTCCACCCGAACCTCCGAAATTATAGCCGCCTGCCCCGAAACCGCTTCCCGAGCCTGAGAAACTGTTGAAGAAATCGGGACCAAATGAATCGTCGGTAGTAGTATACCCTAAATGTGCCTGAGGGAAACCGGTAACGCCCCAGGTCACACCCCAATAATCATTTTGCGTACGATACTGAAAAGCCAGATAAGTACAGTGCAGACGGTGAGTAAGCTTGATTTCACGAATGACATCATCCACATTCGGCGAGAAATCAAACGACACCTGCCCATCCCACTCCTCACCGATCACAAATGTAGTATTGGTTGTAAATCGCTTAAGTGTGCCCGGTGGCTCGAAGGTCAGGTTTGACTGCATTCGAAACGAGCGATCATCGGTTATATTAACGGTAGACCGTATATCCGCAAGGTCACCCTTCGCCAGGTTGTACTGCGTCGACAGGGTAATGGTAGTCGAACGGTTCGGAGTGTAATTAACCGATAATTGCATTGGCTGGAGGCGGTCGATTGTCCAGAGGTTGGTCCTTGCCGGGCCATAGGCCCTCCTGAGGATATAACTTGTGGATAACCTGATCGTGTACAACCTCCCATTCTGGTAGTTTAAATTCCATGCAAGACGGTTATTCGGGGATCCCGGGCGGTCGAGTCCTGTTAAAGGGATTCTTCCCTCGTTATCCTGCCGGGTCCAGTTCAATTGCCATTTTAATTTCGTCGTTAATTTCCATGTCCAGTTTACCTGGGTTCCATAGACATACCTGGCATCGCCGGTAGATGAAATCGCCTGCCATAAATCATGTTTTGACTGATTGCTGTGTGATGGGCAAAATTTATGGTTCCGGGTGAACCGCGTGTTGAAACGACCGTAAAATGCGTTAATTTCATCCCTGACCGGTCCTATGTAATAAAGACCCCCCAGAAGGTTCAACTGTTGCATCTGGAATCCCAGGATATTACGCCACTTCGCTGGAAATGCGGTCGGCTGGAAGGTCAGGTTTATTTCCGGCAGCCTGTCAGTGTAACCACGACCCCTGTCATTAAGGAAAGTATAAACATCCGGGTCCCAGTGCGTGTCGACTTTCGCGTTCCACGACCAACCTTCGCGCTGCTGGCGAAATTCAAAGTGGGCGGTAAATTCCTCGTCGGCAGCCATGCCTGGAGTCTGTTTATTTACCTTGTATTCAACCCGTCCGCTTGTCGTTATGTTATTAATAATTGTCCTGTTATGTGTTAAGTTCACAGATATGCTGGAACTGTGCGTCGCACCCGTTGCGGAACGACCTGTCAGGTTCAGGCTGGTCCGGGTGCCCGCGGTATTGTAATTCGCATTAAACGTCGCATTTGTTGTGTTACTTCGTCCACGGGACAGATTATATTTGCTGCTCGTGTTAAACGAGAAATTACCGGTAAACCGAGACCCGAATCGAATTGCCTGGTTCAATCTCAGATCATATTCGTTCGCGTGGCTGACTTCACCGGTGCTGTTGTCACGGTATGTCCCGTACAGGAAATTCCAGCTAATGCTTCCGTTGCCGTGCCTTGGGAGCACGTAGCTGTGGTCGGCCCCGATTCTCCAGCCCTTACGCGAGTAATACTCCAGGATTAATGCTCCGATGATCAACTCTTCCGCCAGATAGTTATACCTTGTTTTCACATATAAGCCGTTGAAACTGTCTTTCCCGATCTGGACGGTCCAGGGAGTTTCAGCGGTGGAGTACGACCAGTACGGGAACCATAAAATGGGGGTATTGAAAATGAACATATAACCGCTGCGGAAAATCACCTTGTTGCCCGGAAGGACTTTAATCGACCGGGCCTCGATATGATATTCGCGCCGTTCTGTCGGGGTGCAGGTGCTGCATCGTCCGTTGATCATCTTATAATCGTCGATATTCCCCTTCAACCGTTCGGCTTCGAACCAGACAAGCTCTGAAACGCCATTAACGATCAGGCTTCCACGGGCGTTGCGCATATCGAAATCATCATGCTGGTAGTCATACCAAATCGAGTCCGAGAAAATATCCCTGTCGGTGGTTACAAGCCTGACATTTCCTACACCAAAAAACTCATGCTTCCTGTCGTTCAACCGAACCTCATCGGCATAGATAATTACGTCCCGGAAATGCACCTCGACATTCCCCTGCAGTAGCAGGACATCTTCATCCTGGATTTCCTGCTGGTAATCGCTTTGGAAAAAAACCTCCTCTTCCTCTGCCCGGGCGGAATCCGGCCATGCGGGGATGGCAATTAATATGCTGATAATTATCAGCGTCCTGACGGATTTTAATACGCCTCTGTAATCGATTCTAAGCACAGACTTCCAATGCCCCTCAGCACATTCGATAGCCGGGACCGACTTGAGGTTCATTAATAAAAGACTTCCAATCCTAAACTCAGGAAGGTGGGACTCCACACCCTCGATTGACCACCCTCAATCTTACCGCCTGACCTTATAGAAAATGTAAATTCCGAAACAGAGAAAAATTACATTCGTGGCCCAGGCGCTAATCAGAGGATAAGGAATAATACCTTGTTTTCCGAGAGATTTGAAGATAGATATGAGGATGTAATAGATCAAAACGAGAATAATCGCGTACAGCATGCCCATGAAGGTCTCTTTCCGGGGTGAGAATACCGAGAAAATAAAGCCCACGAACGAGAAAATAAAGCATGCCACAGGGGTGGAGTATTTAAAATGAAGGTCGGTTTTATAGGCGATGGGATCCATTCCCGCCGCTCGCAGCCGGTTGATCTGCTCCGCTATCTCCCCACCGGCCAGCGTGCCCGCGTCCTGCTTCTCCTCGTGGACCTCCTGCAGTTCCTCCGGGAAAGCTCTCCTCATCGGTTCATCGATCGATTCCCTGCCGCGCATCTCGCCATACTCGTCATAGATGAATGTACGCCCGTTATCGAGGATCAGCTCGTCACCCTGAAAGCGTCCCGAGAACGCCAGCGTCAACCGTATCCATCCGTCCTCCTCCTTCTCGAGCATCATGGCCCTGATCAGGGTTTTTGTGTCGGTATTGAATGTGCCGGCATAAATAATCAATCCTTCCTCGCTCCGGAAAAATACATTTTGCTTTATATTGATCGCCTCATCGCCCTCGATGGCTTTTTTCAGTTCGTATGCTTTACGGCTGGCGATCGGCACAACGGTTTCATTAAGGTAATAAGTTATGGCCGAAAGCCCTATAGAAAGAATGAGGATCGGTATCATAATCCTGAACAGGGATATTCCACCGCATCGCATGGCGGTAAGTTCGCTCGAATTTCCGAGCTGGCCGACCGCGAGCATCACACCGAACAGGCTCGCGACAGGAAGCGACAAAACGATGGTCGCGGGAGCGTCGAGAAGATTGATCAGCGCGACCATGCCGAATGGAATTTTTTTCTCAAACAGAAGATCGGATGATGAGTAGAAATTGTTGCAGATAATAAGAATGGAGAATGCGAAAACCGCCGCGATTACAAACACCGCCACCATCCATGCTACGTATCTGTCAAGAAGTTTCATAGCTTTAAAATTTTTACTCCACGATCGACCGTCACCTTCTAATTACAAAAATCAGCGGCAGGCCGAGTATGAAAAATATAAAATTCTGACCCCATGCTGCGATCCATGGCTCTATAATGCCCTTTTGCCCGAGGCTTCGCATGACGGTCATCAGGATCCAGTAAATTGCGATGCAGAAAATTGCGAAAATCACTCCGGCCGCGTTGCCTTTTCTGGGACTGACAACCCCAAACAGGATACCCACCATCGCGAACACAAAATTCGCTATCGGTATGCTGAACTTGAAATAGTAATCGGTTTCGAGGGCATGCGGACGGACATTATTATCCCTGAAATTGTCGATTATGTCCTTCAACTGGCCGCCCGTCATTTCCTGCGGCGTGCGGTTCTCACCGTAAAGCTCTCCCATCTCGCGGCTGACGTCCTTCACTACCCGCACGAACTGCGCGGATTGCTTGGCCTCGCCCTGGCGGTCGAACTCATAGGAGTTACCGTCCTCAAGGATAAGCATATCGCCTTCGAACCTGCCCTTTCGGACGATACTCAGGTCGGGGAATCCAAGCTGGTCCAGATCGAAAAATGTAAGCGCCCCCATCTGTTTCGATTCCTCGTCATAGGCTTCAGTATATATCACAATATCGTTTGATACATGAAAGAAAACATTGGCCTTCGCAGACTCCATGACATCGGCTACCCAGAACTGCCGGATATAATTCTGCGAGATATGGTTCGCCTGCGGGACAATTTTTTCATTGAGCCAGAATGTAAGAACGCACACAACGACCGAAAAAAGGATGATCGGCGTGACAAGGCGGGTCATCGATAGCCCCCCTGCCCTCATCGCGACAATTTCCGAATCGCGGCCCAGCCTGCCGAATGTCAGCAGGACCGCGAACAATGTGGCTACAGGGAAACCAAGCACAAACATAGCCGGAGTTCTCAGAAGGATTATCTGCGACACGACGCCTATCGGGATTCTCTTGTTGAAAATAAGCTCGCTCATGATGAACAGCGTGTTTCCGGTCATGAGCACGACAAATCCGAGAATGATCCCGATAAAGAATACGGTTAACTCTGTCCAGAGATATTTGTCGAGAATTTTCATACGGCTGGTATTTTAAAAATTTCCGTCAACTGAATCTTACCCTAAAATCATGTTTATGTAGTTAAAAATATTCGGAATACTGTCATATTCGCAAGATTACCCGCTTTTTAAGATCCACCCGATAGTTGGACATGTATTAATACGTTAAGGTTCGGAGCTTGACACGATAGTTATTGGGGGGTATATATACGTTGCTCTGCGCGAGTGGCGGAATTGGTAGACGCGCTAGATTCAGGGTCTAGTGGGCTTCGGCTCATGAGGGTTCAAGTCCCTCCTCGCGCACCAGGTTTTTTTTTGAATTGAAAAGGGAACATCCAGGTTCTTTAAGTTGAAATTATTAGCCAATTTCTATTCTCTCACCAATTACCATCCGGAGGGAATCTGGTCAGAAAGGCGTCTCGCTGGGGATTCTCGAGTACTGAACCATAGTGCCAGTCTTCACCAGGTCCGGGATCGAAATCAGCCAATTCATAAAAACCACCAACAACACTTGCATAACCAAGTGAGTCAATCGCGACATTATAACCATATCCTTCTGAATTTGGCCCGCCCCAGGTTCCAACCCATAATAACTCACCATCCATGTTAAACTTACTTAGGTAATAATCCCAACCACCATTTGTTGTTCTTTCTTCTATCCCGGGCCCCGGGTCGAAATCCGCGGAAGGGTAAAAAGTTCCTGTAATATATATATTATTCTCATTATCTACTTCAATTGCTAATCCACTATATATCGACCACAAGCCAGCGTTCCAGGATTTAACCCATTGGAAATCGCCATCAGTGTTGAACCTGCTTAAGAATGGATCGGAAAATGCACTGGTTTCAGTAAGCTCATATACCCCCGGACCCGGATCGAAATCAACTGTGCCTTCAAAATACCCAAGCGTATTAATATTATCGAAATTATCAATAGTTATCCCATAACTACGATCTAGATCTACACCACCCCATGTTTTTACCCATTGATATTCGCCATCACTTGTAAACTTATTTAGATAAATATCTCTCTTGAAGTGGGGTGGGTCAGGACTCCAGCCTGTAACTTCATGGTAATCGGTACCGGGCCCAGGGTCAAAATCAACAACCCCTTCGAAAGAACCGATACAGTAAATACTTCCGCCTGAATCGATGGCAACCTCCGTCACCGAATTTTTAAATTCATGCTCGCTATATGGTTCGGACCCCCAGTTCCTTACCCAGATAAAATCACCTGTCGGGCTGAGTTTTTCGATGAATGCATCTGCTATATTATGAGCTGTATGAAATTCAGTCCCAGGTCCAGGATCGAAATCCACTGTCCCTCTAAAATTCCCACCCATTAAAATGTTCCCAACTCCATCCACACATAAATTAGTAGGGATTTGGAGTTCAGGTCCTCCCCAGGTTTTAGCCCACTGGAAATCACCATTAGTACTGTAAGAGCATAAGAAAATGTCTGGATACCCTTGTGCATTAAACACCTCTTCACTGGGGTCACCCTCGAAGGTCAGGTCAAGCCAGAACGGACCAGCAACCAGGATATTGCCCAGGGAACCTACCTTAAGCGTGTACGGGAGTTCATCATAATCTCCACCCATCGTCCTAACCCATTTGAATTGCCCGTCACTGTCGAATTTGCTGATATAAGTGTCAAATCCACCCTGGGGGGCTGGATAGCCTGATCGATATGCTTCCAGCGGGCTCGGGTCAAAATCCACATTGCCGGCATAATAACCCGCGACATATATATTCCCAGAGTCATCCACGTCAACACGGAACGCGTCCTCAGCATATGATCCCCCCCACGTGCGTGCCCAGCCTTCGCCTTCATTAATCATCACTTCCAGGGGCTCAAACAGCGTCCTTGTTGATCCCTCATCGTCGGTTACACGAAGGTCTGCGTAGATGAGACCAGAGGTATCGAATATGTGGTTTACGGGATTGCCCTCGTCATCGAACGTCCCGTCCATGTTCCAGTCCCATTCCCACTTAACAATATCACCACCATCAGGATCATAGGAGCCGTTATCGTAAAACTGAACAGGCTTCCCAATGGTCTGCGGTACAGGATATGCCATCCCCTCCGCAACCGGTAGTGTATCAGTGACCAGCGGAATGAATACTGGGATTACATGATATGCTCCGATAACCTCAAAATTTGGATCTAGAACTGTATCCATTACTGAAATTTCAAGTGGGTACTTACCTTCCCCAAGCGCCAACATTTGTTGTTCTATTATCGCTGTAAATAAAAAACTGTCTTCGCCAGTTGCTTTAGAAAATTCAAAATAATAATCATTATTAAATGGTGAAGCGTACCAGATATCCCAGCTGTCTTGGCGACTTAATCGGCCATAGATCGCGGGAGTTAGTTCATCATTATTATTATAATTTTCATAATAGGCTATAGTGTCATGCCCTTGATGGTCAAATACTTCTACCTCAATTATCGCTTTACTTCCATGATCTGTTGTTAGACCATCTCCAATAGTGATATTGATTTTGTACGCTTCATTGCAATTGGCAGTAATGGGGAAATCATCCAAAGGATCAATAACAGGATCAGCATCCGGAAGAGCCCAGCAAACATCTATTACGTATCCGAAATCAAATGGAATGCCAGGAAGTGCAATCTGTAAAGTTCGGGTTTCCTCAGTTCCCGGAAGGAACATCCTTCTCGGATTATTTTTTCCATATGCTAATAAAGCATTTGTTTGTGCAGATCGCTTTTCCCCGAAGGTAAAAACGCCCGGATAATAATTCAGCATTGCAGGTTCATCCGGGTTATATGGATATTTACTTTCACTAAAGAGCCATGTATAACCATCTGCGTTCACAAGGACTGGTGAATCCTCACCCCACGCAAACACGACCCAAAAAGGCTCTGGCATATCAGTGATAAAAATCCCCTTGACGTCGAAAATTGTCAGAGCCAGGTTGCTCTCGAAAGGATGTTTGATGGTCATGTCCACATCTAACTGTCCCGGTGTGGAAAAATCGAAATTGTCGAACCTCAGGCAGTCAGCACATGCCTCCTCCAGTAGCCTGACAATGTTGAGATGCATATCAGCGTTACGCCTTTGTGAGCCTGTGATAGTCTGGGTTGACGGATCGACATGAAAATCCCAGACACCCAGCGTGTACCGGTTGGTTGGTTTTGGAATCCCATCCGACAGCCCGATATTCTGATCCGAGCCTGGCTCACCTGGGATTACTGGATTAGTATGCTTCCCTGATCCTGAACATCCGCAAAGGAGCATGACCAGTATCGAGACGATACCAGTCTGGAGTATCCAATGACTTCGGGATTTTATTGCTGTCATCAAAACCTCCATAGTATAAATATAAAGGAAATCCAGTAAATTTCAAGTGCATTAACGGGTGAATCGATATGTTCAATCTGATTTTTTCTCCGGGTGCCGCCCACATGCGTG
>CBDURU010000117.1:0-10922 GCA_965369865.1 uncultured bacterium
CGAGGCGAGTAATTCCATCTGGCCAGGAGTGATCTGATCATCGAAATCACTCAGATTTACCACGTTCGACAGATCGGGTTCGATTGTGTATTCAGGAACCGATGGTGTAATTGATAAATACTCATTCTCAAGCTCAGCATACATGTCTCCACCCTCAAATTGAGCCATGGAAACCCCAGACCCGATCCCGGGGAAGGTTAATAATACGAGGGCGATTAAAAAATACCTGGCACCATTAAATACTGTTTTCAGATTGATTCTTCCGGACATCTCTTTCCTCCTGATCGAGAGGTTTAAATTCCACATGATCCTCAAGAAATTCTATTTTTATTTGACCTGACAATGTCACTACAGCCAGACCATTCTCATCCTCACTGAATCCAATAATTCCAGTCATTCCTTCTGAACATCCCAGCCATTCGAAACCAAAAATATCCCACCTGTAAACCGCGATCCGGTGCATATCGCCATCCGAAATTTCAAGCGCGATAAGTTCGTCCCAGTCATCCGAGTTGATATCATACAGCACAAAATCATCGAATCGCCTGCTGAGCCTTGACCCCAGCCACTTTGGTTTCAAAACCTCGCCATCCCAATTGTATACAAAAGGTCGATTCGCCATGACCGGATCGAACGGACTTTCCTTCCAGACACCGACCACGATTTCCTTCAGCCCGTCGTTATCGACATCCCCGATTTCCAGTTTCCATGGATTTAACCCGTCCTGATCCCACACATGCTCGAGTTCCCCGTCGCATTCCGTAAGAACGTATATCGAACCTCCGACCGGATGCCCATCCTGTACGTTTTCAGAAGTGAGCACCACAGTCTCAATGCTCCCATCACCATCCAGGTCCACACTTTGGCAGGCAATTATGCAGACTGAATCCGGACACCCGAGAGCCGACCTGATTACTCCTGCCTGTAAGTCCATTTGCGATGGAGGGCAAATGCAGAAGTAAGTGGCAGCGATGACACACAAAAGTCGCATAGGTCAGGTAATTCGTAGATTGTGCAATTTAAGGGCCATTTCAATTTCTTTGCCCCTCCAGTCCGCAGTAAACAATACCGGAAGTTAAGGATACTGTAAATATCAAAGGTTGATGCGACGGGTAAAAAGCAAACAAGTATTAAAAAGGAACAGCTACATAATAGTGTGATTAGCAATAATTCTGCTACAATTGGAACAGCCATTGCAGGATTCCCAGCAGGGACACAGTATGACTAAAAAGATATGCTCCAGCCTGATAATTCTCATTTCATTGCTGATCTTCCCAGCAATGACCGGTTTGAACCCGGTTAGGGCTAATGAGCAATACTCCTCTGAAGTGCTATACACCATCCCCTGGGGAGAAGGTCCCGGTTGTCTGTCAACGGCATTCAATAGCGATGAATATGGCTGGGTCTTTTCACCATGCCCATGGGCAGTTTCTAACTCAGGCATTACGGTTATCGCAGAAGGATTTACCGCGGGATCTCGCTTGGTTTCATTTGACTCGAATGGCACGCCTCTTGGCTCACTCACCCTTTATGAATCCGGGGTTCCATTTCCGTCGTCACTTTCCATTTCTGATAATGGAATTGTCTGTCTTGGGTATGGCGAGCAATTATTTCTTTTGGATTCCTCCTTATCAATTATAAATGCAAGTATTGTTTCATTACCTGATGCCCATATTTCGCCCATTTGCCTCTCCGACCATAACTCGTTTTGGGTGCTCATCAGTTGCTCAATAATCATCGACGATGAAAGTTATCATCAGAGATACCTGGTTGAATGTTATGATGATGGGTCATTAGCTGAACCTATATTAATATATGACGGTTCAACCGGAGAAGGCACTCCAGGAATAGTATTTGTCACACCAACTGGTGAGTTCCGCACTGCGCGTGAAGATATGTTTGGTTACACATATAGGTTGATAGCTGACGATCCTGACAATGGTTTAACAAAATATTCTCCATCTGAGCAGGAAGTTTACAACCATTATCTCGAGTCCGACCCGGGCTGGACATGGTTTGACATAACTGTAAACGGTACCCACTACTTCGTCTCCTGGTCCGGGGATTTCTACACCCTCCACGCAACCGATGACGGCGCTGTGCTCACGTATTATGAATTAAACCTCCCCCCTGTCTGCTTAATACTTGTCATCACTCTCATGCCATACCAGGGCCCCTCCCCCGCGGCTATCGAATTCGATGCGACCCATTCAGCCGATCCCAACGAGGGCGATACTCTCACCTACGAATGGGACTTCGACGGCGACCGTATTTTCGGTGAACCCGGCGATGACGACTATACCGGCGATCCCGACAATCCCACGCACGAATACACGTCCGACTACAACGGCCCGGTCTTTCTCCGTGTCACCGACAACCACGGCGCCTTCTCAATCTGCTCAGTCCAGATAACCGTCGATATAGTGTGAATCAACAATCCTACGCCCAATCATGCAATGCAATTAGTGCCGTTCTCAGTTACCCCGCAATCTTAACGCCGACTGCGGGACTTCGTGAGCCTCTTGAACGTCCTGAGTTACGACTACCCCGGTACTGTAAGCTGTATCCGCCTGCGCGGGACCGGTTTTGAAGCCAATAAAAATTCCCAGAGCCAGAGCAATGATTAAGAATATTCCTGTGATAATTTTCTTTATATCCATCTTGTTGTTCCTTTCATCGTTTATTACTTATTTTATTATTACGGCGTGTAATCAAACACAGTCAGCTCGATTGTCCCTCCGTTGTCGGCCAGGACGTGGATTTCAAAGTCGGTTCCATCGACATCCAGACCCATGGGAGTTCCGGCAATCGGGTCGGTGATATCGATCAATGCAAACTCGGCGGGGGGACCTGCGAGATAATCGCATTCCCAAACGCCGACTGACCAGGTTCCATCTCCGTTATCCAAAAGAGCACAGAGCCAGTTGAAATCACCATTGATACTTACCGAATACCCGAAGTCCTTCGCGTTTGCGAATTCGAGATCGACAGGTATTGCGGTTCCAAACTCCTCACTGTCGAGCTGGTTGTCGACAAAGGACACATCACCGGTACTGAATACGAGGATATTGCATTGTGAAACACCATCCGAGCCCAGAACCCACAGGGCGACAGCGGGTTCGTCATCGATTTCTATGTCAGTATTGTCATCGACAGCCAGGGCCATCAAGCCAGGATCTGTATCATCAATCAGCCCCTGACCTCCACCCTGGGTTGATAAGTCCAGGAGCCAGGCCTGGTTCGAATCGGCGTCATAGGGCGTGGTCCAGGCTCCGAGCAGGATGTTGCCGTCATGGGGCTGGGGATTGTCCGGATGATTGGCGATCGTCACAAGGTGATAAGCAGTTATGTCATCGATTCCACCAGGCACACCGCATGAGAAATCTACCGCCCTCCGCCATGGAAGCTCATCAGGATCGGGATCGCCACCATCACCATACAAATGCCAGAATGTATCGGAAAAATCCCCGTTCGAATTATCACAGGCGGTGTAGGCACAGTACATCAAATCATTTACCTCGGCGCTCGGGAATGTTTCGGAGTTCGAGTTCGTGATAAACACCCACGCTCCGTCCATGCTGACATCGAACTTGTGAAGCGGCGATGCGAAAGTAGCGTAATCCCAGGTCGGACCTGTCGTTCCGGTGTAAGTGTCGTCGAAACGGGAGAATGTGTTGTCCGACGGCTCGTTCGTAATCTCGCCACGACTTTCATTATCTCCTTCACTGAATAACATAATGTCCACTGGCTCAGTACCTTGATCCGGTACTGGATCGAGGGCAACCTGGGTCAGTCCGACAATGGGGTTCCATCCGGTGACCGGTTCTGTGGTTATGGTGAAATCCGCATCGCTCTCGTCATTAACATCGGTATTAGAAACCCACTCGATTTTCACCCTTGCCTGTATTGTGTCGATAGCCGGAACAGGATCCCATGTGAATGAGCCATCGCAACCGGTTGATTCAACGATCGTATCGGGATAGGTGGCTCCTGAATCAGTTGACAGAAGCAGTCTGACAAAATCAACACCACCGGCATAGTCCCAGGTGATATCCCAGATTCCACCACCTGCGAGTTCCTCACCGCCGTTCGGGCTGGTCAGTGTAAGGGATGGCGGAACAACATCTTCAGTAATTGTAAACTGTTCATCAGACTGGTCTGCGACAGATGGAAAATCGATGCTTGTAATAATGACCCTTGCGGTAGTTGTGGCAGGTCCGATAACCGGGTCCCATGTGAATGATCCGATATCGTCAACAGCAGCGGCGATTGTCACAGGTAGTGTACCGTCGTCCAGCGTGTATTCAATTTTTACCTGACCGGTCAGGCTTTCAGATGTCCACTCAACAGACTGTGATGACCCGATCTTCCAGTCTTCACCGCCATTCGGAACTGTGACAGTGATTGACCGCATCGGTAAAATTGAAAAGTAAGCATCCGATACATCGTTTGTTGCCAGACTATCGTAATCGGAAACCTTGATCCTTACTTCATCGCTGTCGATATCGAAAATCGGATCCCATGTAAAACTGCCGTCATTTTCGGTCATCGGTGCGATCGGAAATACCAGGCTGTCTGAGATCGTATACTCTATGACAACATTGGGACCGACATTCTCTAATGAATCCCATTCAATAATCTCGGAATCACCTGCATACCACACCTCACCGCCATTGGGGATTATTACAACAATTTCGGGCGGGACCTCAGTATGAATCGAGAAATATTCATCCGATTCATCTGTTATCGATGGGTTATCATAATCCGAAATGATAATCCTGACTTCACTACTATCAAGATCGGGAATCGGGTCCCAGATATAGCTTCCGTCGTTTTCAATCAGGTCAAAAATCACAACGGGAATACCGTCCGCGATTGAATACCCGATTGTTACGTTGTCGCTCACATCGCCGATCGACACCCATGTTATCTCCTCAGCTCCGCCTGTAGCCCAAAATTCACCACCATTTGGAACAGTGACAATAATCTCCGGATCGGGAGGTGTGGCCTGGATCGTGAAGTAATCATCCGACCAATCAAATATCAACGGGTCATCATAATCGGCAACAATCACTTTCACCTGGTCGCTTTCGACATCGGGAATCGGGTCCCATGTGAAAAACCCGATATTATCTGTCATGGCGATAATCTCATTGACCGGACCGTCATCAATTGTGTATCCGATACTCACATTCGGACTTACATCTCCAACTAAGCTCCAGATGATATCTTCCAGGGTACCGCTTTGATAAACCTCGAATCCGTTTGGGACAAGTACGGTAATTTCGGGATCGGGCATCGTGAAAATTTCAAAGTAAGCGTCGGATTCATCGAAAACTACAGGATTATCGAGGTCCGTTATCCTGATTCTCACCTCATTATTGATAATTTCAGGAATCGGGTCCCAGATGTATGTGCCGTCATTTTCTGTGGATCCAATAATGGAAATTGGAAGCCCGTCGGAAGTCGTGTAAGCAATTTGTACGTTCGGCCCAACCGCACCAGAACTTGTCCATGTGATTTCTTCTGCATCGCCACCGTTCCAGATTTCACCGCCGTTTGGAACAGTGACCGTAATTTCCGGCGGCGGGACAATGGTGATAGTGAAAAAATTGTCCGATGTATCGGCTATGGCCGGGAATTGAACGCTGTTGATATATATCTGCGCCTCAGTATGTTCAACCATGGGGATCGGGTCCCATGTGAATGTGCCGTCATTTTCAGTAGAGGGTGTGATCTCCACTTCCGGTCCGTCGCCCAGCGAATAGGCAATTCTCAATTCGGTACCGACAATTCCGACACTCGTCCATAGGATATCCTCCGACGAACCGGCTTCCCAGATTTCGCCGCCGTTCGGAACATCGACCGTGATGTAATCCAGTGTCGGTCCGATATTGGAAATCGGGATTTCAACAAGTGCAAAGGCGGCAAGATCGGCCTGCAACGGGTAATCGAATCCGGCACCGGGCGGGGCATACGAATTTGGATTACTCGATGTCACGATAACCAGAATTTCCTGATTCTCGATTCCTGTTGGATGCACACCGGGAATCGTAATCTCGTAAATCCCGCTTGTGTTCTGTGAACCCGTTGATGGCGTCAGATCGATATATAAAGGCATATCGAAAAGTGTTTCCGATTCAACCAGGATCGAACCGATCTCTCCGTTGATGCCATTGAAATTCGATGGCGCTCCCCAGTCGAAAACCTCGATCTGGAGGCTGATGTCACCGCCGTTGTTGTCCTCAGTGAACCATGCCGTACTTCCCTCGGTATTGACCTCAATATGGAAAGCTTCCGGGCAGTTCGCCTGGAGCGGGAAATCATCTATCGGTTTTGGAGGCGGAGAGCTTCCAGTAGGAATATCCCAGTTAGTGTCGACCGCAAGCTGGAAGAGCCAGTTGACATTTCCGTTGTCAGGATCGACAGGGAACTGGAGCTGGAAGTTTCTATCCAGTTTCGGGGGAGTCATGTCGGTGGAGAATGTCCCGCGGTTGGATGTGTTTACATCCGGAACTACCGGGGCGGTCGCGGTTAACGGGTCGGCATAATATTTGTACCCGTTCAGCGTGGCTTCGGGGACATAAAACTTGAACCCGATGTCGCTGGGGAGAAATCCGAAAATTCCCGGGGTCTTGAATTCAGGAGCATTCCACCACCTGGTATAACCGTCGGCGTTCTGGACCCTGAATCCGCTGGGAGCCGGGTATATAAGGCTGCTGTCCCAGCCGCTCGCGATCGTGTCGCCCGCTCCCATGATAATCAGCCTTGTATCGAATATGCGGTAATCCGTGTTCGGGAAAGGGTGAGTGATTCCAAGGTCAACATCGATCGTCCCCGCTACCGGATCGAAATCGTTTATCACGATTGAAATCCCGGTCGGCATCGGGGCCTGGAGAACCTTGGTTATGTTCAGGTGGAATTCCGCCTCGCGAAGTCCGACGAGTTCAATTGTGCCGGTTTGCGGGATGAACATTCCCATCCATAGTCCCCATAGCTCATGGCTTTCTGCGGGACTGGCAACCTGTTCGGCCGCTCCGGTAATTGATGGTGGATCACCGGTTTCCGATGGCGTAACCGGCGATCCCGATTTTCCGGAACATCCGAAAATTAAAAATATAAAAATAATTATTCCTGTGAGAGTTAAAAGCCTTTGTGTCATTTGTGCACATCCTTTCACGCTTGATGAACGCATACGCCCATGACGAAACGGAAATAGTATAGGATTCCATTTTGTATTAAGTTATTACCAATCGCTTTCTGAGAAGTACCGTGTAAATTCTAGCAAATGAGAGGGATAAAGGCAATCTGAGGAATGTATAAGATTAAACCAGTTTTAAAAAGCTGCCTCCGGGGATATGCTTATACCAATCTTAGATTCAGGGACGCCTTTCCATGAATTCAAAACGTCTAAAACCTGCATTAGAGAGGAATCCCTATCTTCCCGGTGATCAATTAATCAGCCAGGGTTTGACATCCTGATTCTTAACGTATAAAGTTATTAACAGTATTAAGGAGGCGCCTATGAAGGGATTCTATCTCTACATAATTTTATTTGGGTCGGTTCTGCTAATTCTGGGTTGTTCATCCAATGGCTTACCCTCGTCTCCCGGTACCGGTCCGCCGGATATTTCTGCATCCGAACCACCATCAAATGTGTTATCGGATAATTCCCGCATGTTGTGGGCATTTTATGATGTCACTCTAAATCCCAAAACCTATGAATACGAAGTCGTACCTCTCAGGGATACATCTGCCCACTGGAACATTCTTACATTCCTCGAGAATGCCCCTTGCGATAACTGCTTTCAGTTTACGGGATTCTCTCCCGGTCCCGACGGGACATTAAATGTTGAAATTACCATCACCCAGCCCTTCGACCATCTGAATTTCACGGCGTTCGATGTCAGGGGAATTGTGATGTTTAAGGGCCTCGGGAATTTCCCGGAAGCTGGATTGTCATTTTCCAGGGGAGGTTATTCATCAGCCGAGTTTTTTAATGCGGATGGATTTACTACCCTGTACAATCTGGAAACAGAAGGCTCAGGTCCGGGCGGGTTACAGGGTTATATCCAGGGGAAACTGGCACCAGGTGGCGGTGATGCACAACTCAATGGTTTTAAACGGTTTATCTCTGATGATCCATCCAATTCACGCAATTTCATGCTACCGGGAGATTCAATTGCCCGGACCTACAATATTTACATACCAATATTAGAAATTCATTTTGGATATGCTGTCGACGCCTGCTGGGCAATGCCCGATGTTATACCCGTTGTTGACCCGATTACGGATTTCCCACCGGAAGCCAACTGCGAGGAGCCATGGAAAATTGATGTAACGGTCGAGCCTGTTGGCGATGGCCTTACTCCGACCGGCGGATCGGTAATCGTCCGGATGCAGGTGTATGACCACACCGGGATGGTTTCACATTTAACTCCCAAACTGGAATCCCCGGATCTTTTTAATGGCGTTGTTGAGGCTGGATTTATAGAAAACTTTGGCGATTATTCGGTCTGGGAAGCTGTGGTTTCAAATGAAAAACTTGCCCTCAACGGGACATACAACTGTCTCATTTCGGTTGAGGATACGGAGAACGATCCCGTGTCTGCTCCATGGCTTGACCTGACCGCTTACCAGATTATTAAGCTGGTCGTTGATGGCGAATATACAATAATTGATGTCACACCTCCGGAACTCCAGACCATTCTGAACGGATTTAGCTACGATGTTTACCTCTCGAACGGTTATGCATACGTTACCGGCTGTGGCCCCAGGCTATATATCGTGGATATATCTGTACCGGAGGAAGCGTTTATCGCGGCTTCGTACACAACTTCCTTTGATACCGTAACAATTGTGGTTGAGAACAATATCGCTTATTTGACTGCATTTGACACAATCGGCTATGAAGCGTGTGAGATGATTCTGCTCGATGTCACCGATCCGACCCAGCCGGAATTTATCAGCAGCCATGGTCCGTCAGGTTATCCGCACGGCATCTCAGGGGGCATCGGAGTTTCCAGTGCGGGTATGCTCGGTTTCATGTTTCACGATTTAAACCCGCCTGAATCGGCCCATTATGTTGACAACCTGTACCTCAGTGATTGGGATGGGATGATGGACATAGAAGTAATAGATGGTTATGTGTATGCGCTGAGGGGTCCGTACTTTCATATCGTGGATTTTGACCCGATTGAAACAGCAGCGCAAATCGGTACCGTGGAAACTTCCAACTGGGATACGTGGCAAATGGACGCGTGGAATAATTATCTCTATCTGTGCGGAATGGGAAGAATTGAAGTATATGACATTTCCAATCCTGAAACTCCGGTATTCGTGACTTTTATCAATACAGGCAACCAGCCGAATGGAATCAAGGTTCAGGATGGAGTCGCGTTTATTACAACCGGGATCAGGATTGAAATATGGGATGTAGATCCTCCCACCGAAGCTCAGATTTTGCAGGCCGCGCCATCTGAATGGTTCGAACGTATCGAGGTTGAGGGGAATTATATTTACATGGTGAGACCGTTTTCTTCTTACAGCCCGTTTACAATAATGAGATTTGAGTAGGGAATCCGGGGACAGGCACTCGATTTTACCGCGGTACTCAATATAGAAATGGAACTAGTGTATTAGCGGTAAAATCGTGAGCCAGTCCCCTCACATTATCTGTACTTCTCGAATAGTCGAATATTGTATTTTTGGTTAAAGTGCTATTTTTCTTATGGGGATTATATAATGGTGACGATCTTTGTACAGGGAACTGGCTATGTATAGGAGACAGGCTATGTATAGAAGACTGGCTATGTATAGGGGACTGGCTATGTATAGGGGACTGGCTCACAAATTTGCCGCTAATACGAGAGTTCCAATTTTTTCTAATCTACCCGGCAAATTTGAGTGCCTGTCCCCGGTGGTTTAGTACTTTACCTGTCTCCGGTGGTCAAGCCTTTAAGTGTTTCCCTGATGTTGTATGTTTTCGGATCGATTCTATAATCTCGTCCTCAACAGGATTCGATATCCATTTTTCCCAATCGATCCCGGTAGCATCCATCAAATCCTTCCATTCATCCTGGTCAATTAGTCCCCATTGGTCTTCTATTCCCAGGTGCATCCTTGCACTTGACCATTCGTAGTCCGATGGATGATCTACAATCCCGGCCCGTACAGGATTGCGTTCCACATACTTTAAAGTATTGATAAAATGATTATGGTCCAAGGGGCACGAATGATACCGGTTTTCAAAGATATGTCCACTTGTTTTTTGAATTTTGTTTATATACTGGGAATACTGACCATGGATTTTCCCTACGACTGATGAAAGGGCTGTCTCAGTTAACGGGGTTATGATTAGATGGATGTGATTGGTCATCAAGCAGTAGCCATTAATTGTAGATTTGCACTCTTCTGAATATATTTTTAAAAAATTCAGATATTCCGCATGGTTTTCATAGGAGAAAAAAATATCCTGTCCGTTGTTACCGCGGTGTGTAATGTGATGGGGCAGACCTGGAATAACAATTCTTTGTGACCTCGGCATGATCGAGAATAATAACATGAGCGAAGGTTTGGGGATAGTTAGGAGGGAATACTGGGCCATGTAGGAGGGAATCCGGGGACAGGCACTCGATTTTACCGGGTACTCTTTTAAAAATTGTTCCATATGTATAAGCGGTAAAATCGTGAGCCAGTCCCCTCACATTTTCTGTACTTCTCGAATAGTCGAATATTGTATTTTTGGTTAATGGGCTTATTTAAACGGGATTACTTAATCGTGACGAACCTTCAATTGGGACCGGCTTTGTATAGGAGACAGGCTATATATAGGAGACTGGCTATGTATAGGGGACTGGCTTTGTTAAGGTGATTGGCTTTGTATAGGTGACTGGCTTTGTTTAGGTGATTGGCTTTGTATA
>CBDURU010000118.1:0-10827 GCA_965369865.1 uncultured bacterium
AAAGGAACCGCCACTTTTTTCAACTAAATTCGGGACTATCTCCACCTCTTTTCGCCCGTCGAAAAGCAGGTGTCCCCATCAGTTCTAAATATGCCCAAAATATACGCGTGCCGTTGACAAGCAAAGTGAGACATCTTCATCCCGCACGCCTTTGAAATTCTTCGGGTCGAACGTGCTTGTCGACGTGATGAATACTAAATATGTCCAATCAATTTTTTTTTAAAGGAATTGTTTTTATCATCCGCCATAGTCGCATGCTGCCCCTACGCATACACGCTCTCATGGCCCGAATCCCGGATGAACAGGCACGTCACGTTGGTGTGCTTATAGATTTCCCTGATCTGGTCGGTCGATATCTCACTGCCTAGGCCGAAGATGGCGATGTCGCATTCAGGGAGATCCTCGAGGTCATCGGGGAATTTGCCGTCGATGATTCTGATCGTGGTTCCCCTCGGCAGGCGGGCCTCTTCGATTAATTCCTCGAAAAATTCGGTCTGAGCCTTGTGATCCTCAGCGGTTTCGGTGAGCGCCACGAGGTTGATCGTTCGGGCGTTCCAGTTGTGATGGAGCCTTAACGCGAGCAGCGTGGCGAGGTTTTTGTTCGGGCTGCGGTCGCGCATGATCACGTTGATGGTCTCCTGGTTTTTCAGCCCCTGTTTCGGATGCCATTTCAGGATCGCGATTCCCATGCCTTCCTCGATTGCGTAATCGCAAACCTCGAGCACCTTGTTGTCCCGATCCGGGCTGTCGCTCAGGGTGATAAACAGTATATTCGGACGGAAGAACGCCTCCCTCATCGTCTGGATTATGGCGCGCGCTTCCCTCGCGTAGTCGGTGCCCTCGACAACCGATGAGAGGAAGAAAAGTTTGTCCCTTCGTATGGGTTCGAGTGCGATGTTGAGTTTTTCGAGTTTCTTCTGGCGGTCGTTTGGGGTCACGTGGAATGCGATAACGCTGCCGAATGGGAGGATGATATCGTGGACGAGCTTGACGACATTGGCGGTTTCACTGGGATTTTTTATGGGAACGAGGATGTCGGGCCGCCATGATTTTTCGCTTCTCGGCAGGTGAACAGCCTGCCGTGCCGCCCATCCTGCAATGACGGACAATACCCCGCTCCTGACATCGCCCCATCTCCTCTTTAGCTTGGCGCGGGCAAGTAGAAAGTAGATTCCCGATGTGATCAATACCGCTATAATCCCCGCGACCAGGCTGATCAGGAACATGATGAACACGCACGCGACTGTACCGAAGAGAGGTACCCATATTGGGACCTTGAAAGATGGCCGGAAGCTGACGATTCCCATCGCCTGCTCGAGAAATGTGACCAGGTTGACCATCGCATAGGTGATGAGAAAGAACATGGTCAGGAGCCATCCGATTGAGTTCAGCTCGCCTGTGAGTACAAAGACTACGGCGATCGCACTTGTCACCATGACAGCATTTCGGGGTTGTCCCGTGACGCTTTTCTGGCTGAACCAGTTTGATGCGGGGACAACTCCATGTTCACCGAGCGCGTAAAGGACCCTTGGTGCTGCGACCATCGAACCGAGCGCGGATGAGAGTGTCGCGGCGAATACCCCGACATAGAACATCCAGCTTAACAAGCCGGTTTTAAACATAATATTGTAGTCGCTCAGGAGGGTGTTTGCGTCGGCCTGGAAGCTGTACGCGATTGCCCCGCCGCAGTAAACCACGAAACCTGTGAGGATCGCGAGCATGGTGCCGAGTGGAATTGAGCGCCGCGCATCCTTCAAATCGCCCGACATACTGACTCCCGCCATGATCCCCGTAACAGCGGGAAAAAAGATTGCGAACGCGGTCCAGAAGTTCTCGGGATTGTCAGAGGAATCCTGGAATTCGCCCCATAGTATTGGCTGGACATCGGCTGAGTAATTTCCAAAGAAGAACGAGACAAGCGACACCGCGATACAAGCCATGATCAGGTAATATACCCGGACAGCCCAGTGCGCGCCGATATAAGCGATAACAGTCAGGATCGCCCATGTGGTTACCGCGACGATCTGGTGATAGCTCAGAAATGGTGTGTTCTCGATCAACGAGACGAATGCCGGGTTCATTATCGAGTGATCCAGCGGTATAAGGTGGACGAATCCCTCGGTGAATCCGGCTATATAGAACGCGGCGGATATTGCCTGGGAGAAATAGAGCGGGATTCCGATAGCCCCGCCGACCTCGAGTCCGAGCGAACGCGCGATGATGGCGTAGGCTCCCCCGGCGCCTATGTTGATGTTCGTTGTGATTGAGGAGATTGAAAGGCCGGTGGAGATCGTGACCGTGTGCGCGATAAAGATGATCAGCAACGCCCCTGCAAGCCCGCTGTTGCCGACAAGCCAGCCCAGTCGCAGAAAAAAGATTACGCAGATGATTGTCAGGACGCTTGGTGTGTAGACGCCGCCGAATGTCCCGAACTTGATCTCTCGATTTCCAATCGGTATCGCAGCCATCTGATGGGGGGTATTATACTGGAATCATGTGGCATGTGCATCCTGCGCATGATCTTCCGTCCCATGTGCTTCCAGCGCATGTTTGATTGGTTTCAAGATACATGCGCCCGAGTCGCATACCGCGGATTTGCATTTTACTGATAGTCCTCGTTTCCATCGCATATCTATATTTTGCTCTCAGACCTTATAAAATATTGACAGACCTGAATGACATGGTAAATTAAAAGTAAGGTAACTGCCCCCCTCATTACCCCATCTGACTTTTAGAGAGAGTAGGCCAATGAAAACGCACAACATTCTTTTAGCAACAGCTTTAACATTTCTGTTAATCGGATGTAACGATCCGGGCAAAACCGACCCAATTGTTGCGGATCCTGCAATTCCCCCATCAACGGACGATTCATACATAACTGTCAATTCCGCTGATTCAAACAGAATATTTTTTGGATTCTGGACCATCAGTGTTTCCGACAACCACGAGATAGTCGAAGTCGAACCGTTCCGCTCGGTGGACATGCACCTGAATATCCTGAAATTGCTTGAAGGTGGCCTCTGCGATGATTGCCTGACGATCAGCAATGTGGAAATTCCGGAACCGGGTGAAATCTGGTTCGACATGACAATCAAACATCCATTTGAAGATAACCTTAACCTGACCTGCTTTGACCCCAGGGGAATATTTATATCGGATGCGGATTACATGTTTCCAATTTCCGGCAGGAGCGTATCCCTCGATAGCAGCAACATTCGTATCCTGAATCCGGATGGTTACACATCGCTATTCAACGCGATCGAGTTCCCGGAGGACTCTCAACTGCCGCCTGTGCTTAAGTACTGGACCGGGAAATTTTCAACCGGTGGAATAATGACAGCGACATTGAACCCGTTTATCGCATACTCACAGAACCAGCCGCGTCGCATGTTTCTTCCCGGAAGCGAGGTTACCAGGACGGTCGTTCTTGGGTTTCCACTGGGCCCGTTTAAGTTTGGTTATGCAATCGATGTGAGCTGGGAACCTCCGGTTGGTGAAGTAAACGATCCTGAAACGGATTTTCCCCAGGAAGCAAACTGCCTCGAAGCATTTAAAATTGTCCTGGATATTCCTCAACCGTTAACGAACATTCCCGGCGATACAACTCCTGCGTATGTCGAAGTTTTCGATCACCAGGGGCTGGATGGAATAGTGGATGTGACCCTTGAGATCCCGGAGTTAGGTGGTAGCTTGGTTCCATTTTCATTTTCGCATGCCACAGGTGAAAATTCATGGCTGTTTGAGGGAATTATTAATAACGAAGCTGGAGCGGTCACCGGGGAATATCCAATCCTGATAAAGGTGGAAGAAAATGACCAGGATCCTGTCGCGGGGATTTTGAACGCATACGATATAGCCTTGCTTGAAATCATTGAGAGTAAAATCCCTGTTGCTCTGGCTGGCTTTGAGCCCTCTCCCCAATACATGAATGGACCGGTTCATTTTTTTGATGACGGTTCATACGATCCCGATGGGGGCACGATTGTCACTTACGAATGGGACTGGGAGAACGATGGGGTCTTCGATGAGGAAGGAATCGATGTCATTCATTCATGGTCTCTGCCAGGAATATATCAGGTTCAGTTCAGGGTCACAGACGATGAAGGCAGCACCGCTGAACTCGCTGAACCCATGGAAGTTGAAATAATCAATACAGGGACTGAATTTACTGATGTCACGCCGGATGGCTTGAATGCTGGAAGATCGATGATTTTTAGTGAAGGGGAGTGCCTGGCTGTGACAAGAAATGATGGATTTGATTTCTATAACATCAGCGATCCCGTTCGTCCTGTTTGGGTTAGTAGGGTTCTGGGAATCTACACCGGATATCCCAACCAGACAGTTATTCGAGATGGTTACATGTATGTGGCAGGTGGATTCGGCGATCATTATGAAATTCAAAATGCGTTAGTAATTATCGATGTTGCAGACGTTAGTACACCTGAAGTTGTAAACATTGTGGATCTTGAATCAGTAGCTTATGGTTATCCGGTTTCGATAGCCCTGAAAGATAATTATGCTTACATTGGGAACATGAACTGGTGGGGCCTGATACTGGTGAATATTGAAACACCTGAGTCCGCATTTGTAGAAAATGTGCTCGAGCTGGGCGTGTATTTCAGCTCGATTGAATTTTATGAAGATTTAACGATTGTCGGGCAGGATGGACTGAATTTTCAACCATGTCTGCAGATCTGGGATATCGATCCAACCGGCGAGGCTACATACATTAATGGTGTAAATGCAATGTCAATTTTTGGAATTGAAGCCAGTAATGGATACGCATACACATGGGGTGGGAGTAATGATATTTTTGATATCGACCCGATTGAGGATGCTTATCTTGTCACAGAAATTCCAAATCTTGGGTGGTTTAGTCTAGAAGTTGAAGGGAATTACCTTTTTGGGACGGTTTCGAACGGCTGGGGAATTTACGATATCGATCCACCGGAAGATGTCAACCTGTTTAAGACAATCGAGTTGTCTGGCACCAATATTTTCACCACCTTATTGGGTGGCTATGCTTACGTTTGTGCTGACATGGGATTGTACGTCATCGATATTGACCCGGTAGAGCAGGCTGAAATTGTTGATGTTCAATTCACTACCTGGGGGTTCAGTTCCGACATTGAGAAGTCTGCTGATATTCTTTATCTATCGAGCGCCTCATTTCCTGGCTCATGGGCGGATGGGTACCTGCAGGCAGTCGATGTGTCGGATCCTGAGAATCCTGAAGCATACCTGAACGCTGAATTGTCTCATTCGATAAACGAGTTTGAAATTAGCAGCGGTTTTGCATTCGCAGTGGGCGAGGGCGCGTTACAGGTGATCGATATCAGCATGCCAGGCCAGGAATACACCGCTGCCGAACTGCCAATAAGCAGTGAATCATACGATATTGACCTCGACGGGGATTTCGCGTATGTGGTAAACGACCAGGGTTTTATGGTCTGTAATATCTCTGACCCCCTTTCACCGTCACTGGAGGCTCAGGTCCCCATGATTGGTATCCCGATGATGGTGGAGGTCGAGGACGGTTTCGCTTACATTGGAGTTTTTATCGATCCTTACACTACTGATTTTGCGGTTTTTGATATAAGCGATTCTATAAATGTGCATGAAGTAAACCGGATTCATATTGCAGGTACACTTAACACTTATCATCACATGGGTAGTATTGCACTTGTCGGATTACACGTTCTCGTCAGTGCCGGTGATGTACTCAACATAGTAAATATTGAAACTCCGGAATCTCCCGACCTCGTGAATGTGATGAATTTAATGACTGGCGAGGCATATGAAATTCACGTCGCCGGAAACCTTGCCTACTTAATTGGTGAGCTTGGGTTGAGAGTCCTTGATATCTCTGATCCGGGTGAACCATATGTAGTCATGTACGATGAATCGGTGATCGGTAGAGGGATGGTGCTGGATCCCGATTTCATGTACACAACATGGTTCGGGCTGAAAATCTACCAGGTAATTTAAGCGGAGCATCGGAACTTTACAGTATCCGCGAATCAATGATCTCCGTTACAGGATTCGCCACTTGTCAACGTTCCCTCAATATATTTATCAACCGCCGATGCGATTTCCGTTTCCTGCGTGACGAAAATCTCCTTATTGTTAGCATTTAAATCGTTCACGATTCTGCGGCCCATTCCGGCAGCGATGACAACCTGGACATCCGCAAGACCTTCCAGCACGCTCGCGTGTGAAAGCATCCCGCGTCTCGGTTGTCGGGCCCCGGTCCCCTCACCTTTTCCGGCAGGTTCAGGCAAATGAAAATCCTTGGGGGGTTCACCGGGGACTTCACCAGGAGGTGGTGCGATGGGCAGATCCGGAAGACCAGCCTCTCCTCCGGTGGCCTGGGCTGTGAAAGTGTTAGTCCTCAATCCAATACTGGCCGGTTGCCCACCCTCATCAAATTTCCAGATTGAAAAGAATGCACATCGTCCGAAATGCTGCGCGATATGCTTTCCGTCATCGGTTGCCACTGCAATTAGCATTTATATGTCCTCCATATCAGACTCGAATGTCAGCGATTAATTGACTTTCTGAAATGCAAATCCCCGCCCTTGGCATTCTACCATACAAACCATACTTGATTTCTGAAGCAAAAGGCGTTATCCGCCTTTTTCAAGCTCATCGATTCGTTTATGGATATCGTCCATGGCCTGCGTCAGAGCATCGGCCTGGCTTTTAAGCAACGCCAGCTCCTGCTCGTGCGTCATATCCGGAGCGACAGGCGGTGCTGGATAGTTGCCTGCGGCCCAGCCGGGAACTCCGGTAGCGTAAAAACGATTGCGCCATCCGCGTCCCCCGCCTCCGAAGCCACGTCCGTATCCGAGACCGCCACCGAAACCACGTCCCAGACCGAATCCCCCGCCACCCCCGCCGGGATATCGGTTACTAAATCCGGGCATATTAGAGCCCGAGCAGTATCCTGCGCGACGTCCGGTCATTGGTCCCTGGCCCATTGGGCCTGTTCTATCACCTCTTGGCATAATTTAAACTCCTTTCATGATATTTATCATTAGTTTTTTTATTACCTTGGTTAATTCAGCGTTTACGTCCTCGTCCGCCACGACCCTTGCCTCCTCCAACGCCGCCTCCCTTGCGACGACCACCAGGACCACGACCGATCCCGGGATCACCCCCAGCGCCATCCCGAGCCCATTTTCGTCGCCTGCCCCCCTGTCCGCCGGCGGAATCCGCGGGTGAAATGGATTCCGATATATTTCCGCCACCGCACGCCGGGCAAAGCTTGCTGGGTTTCGATCCCTCAAATATCAGCCACTGGTTACTGCAATCATTGCATACATAATGGTTCATCATATGTGCGTCACCGCCCTCGATATTGATCGAACGACCCTCAACGAGCGCAGCGATTGTTTTCGCGCGCGCGGTCACCAGCATACGTCCGACCGTTTGCCTGCTTACGCCCAGAAGCTCAGCGGCCGCGTCCTGATAAAGACCCCCATAATCGACCAGGCGAAGAGCCTCGTACTCATCCCAGCCTAGTTCGATCGGCTCGATATCATTGCCGGTCCGGTCGCCTGGCACAAGTGTCCTCGTTCCGGGATCGGTTGTTACATATCTGGGCTTTCTGGGTCTGGGCATTGTTTTTAATATACCGTTTTAGTTTTAAGCATATGCTCATAATTACCACACTATCATAGAATTGTCAAGTGGGCCATTGGAAAAATATACGGGAATAATGCTGATCCACGGGTGCATCCGGCAATTGATTTTTACGCGTTCTGGACAGCTTGTGCTGAATTGAACGACGAAATAACTATCAAAAGGGTAGGCCCATAACCGGTAAAGGTGACTTAACCGCCCGGATGCTTTATCCTTCGGGTCGATCCTGTCCGGAATCAGATTATCCCGGACAGCGGTGATCCGATACAATTCCGCATTATCAGGACCTGAATTGCAGGATTCGCACATGCAAGACTTAACATATCTACGGGACCTGGTGGTGATTTTAGGGTTTGGTATTGTGGTAGTTGCGATATTCCACAAGCTCAAGTTGCCATCTATCGCAGGCCTCATCGTTGTCGGCATCGTTGTTGGTCCCCACAGTCTGGGAATAATAAACGATACACATCAGGTTGAAGTTCTGGCGGAAATCGGGGTTGCGCTCCTGTTGTTTGGTATTGGCCTGGAACTTTCCCTGGAGAAACTGCGCCGTTTATGGAAATTGATCCTGGCGGGCGGGTTGATCCAGGTCGGCCTTACTATCGGTACTGCTTACGCCATTTCAAGATTCTGGGGTTTGCCACCCGGCACGGGGATCTTTGTGGGGTTTCTTGTCGCTTTGTCAAGTACGGCTATAGTGTTGAGAGGCTTGCAGCAGAGAAGCGAAGTGGACACCCCGCATGGCCGTCTGATATTGGGTATCCTTGTGTTTCAGGATTTTGCGGTGGTGCCGATGATGTTAATGATTCCCTTCCTGAGCGGGCAGGGCGGCTTCACACAGAATATCACTTCCGCTATGCTGACCTCTCTGGCGATTGTTGCCGGAGTACTACTCGCCGCTTATCTCATCGTTCCACGCCTCTTGAAATACATAGCCAGAACACGACAGCGGCATCTGTTCATTCTAACCATGTTCGTTATCTGCAGCGGAACAGCATGGCTTATTACTCTTTCCGGGGCTTCACTAGCTATTGGTGCGTTCCTGGCCGGATTGGTTGTCGCCGGCAGCGAATACCGTCATCAGGCGCTTGCCGATCTGATCTCATTTCGGGAAGTTTTTGCCAGTTTGTTCTTCGTCTCTGTAGGAATGTTGCTTGCACCATTGGTATTGCTTGAGAACCTTGTGCCGATACTGATTCTCCTGGTCGCCATCCTTTTCGGCAAATCCCTCATAGTTTTTATCACTGCCTCCTTAATCCGAATGCCGCTCAGGGTGTGCCTGTTGTCCGCAGTTGCATTGGCTCAAATTGGTGAATTTTCTCTCGTTCTGATATTTGCCGCAAAGGGAAGCGGTTTAATTGGTGAACCACTCGAAAGCAATCTCTTGACAGCGGCGGTTCTATCCATGTTGTTAACACCTTTTGCTCTGGCCTTTGGTCCAAGGCTGGCGGCAGGGGCGGGTAAGATTCACATTCTGAACCGTCTCTTAAATGTCGCTCCGGCTGAGGATGCCGACAATCGCATACGCACGATAAAAGACCATGTGATTATCGGTGGATTTGGATTTGCAGGTTTGGAACTGGCCGGGGCACTCGACCATTGCCGCATCCCCAACGTTATTGTGGATATCAATATCGCGAATGTGCGCACCGCATCGCAGAGTGGCTATCAAGCATTTTTCGGCGATGTCACCAGCCATGAAGTACTTGTGCAGATGGGGGCGACACGGGCAAAGGAACTGATTCTTGTAATCAATGATCCTTCCGCGGCGGAACGAGCTGTAAGGATCGCCCGAAGTCTTGCTCCGGATTTATACATCATAGTGCGAACATATTTTCTGCTGGATATTGAGCCGCTTCTGGCCGCGGGGGCTGACGAGGTGGTTGCTGCCGAACGGACCGCGGCGGTGGAGGTTACCTCTCGCGTTCTGAAGAGACACCGGATCGATTCGGACCGGATTTCCCGGCAGTGTACTTCTATTCGCAGCCGCACCGAGTTATAAAAGGAATAAAAGAGGGCAGTGACGAATGGCGCATTTTTATGCGCTCATTATCAGTAATTAAAAGACATTTGAGAGATTCAATAATGAGAGGGCGTGCCGGGAGTTGATTGAACAACGGAGTTACGGTGCTTTATTCTCCTCATTTATCCATGCATCTTCTGAACACGGTCATGCTATAATTAGTCCTGACTGGCAGGGAGCTGAGACGATATGGCAACAATTTACTACATAGTTATCCCTCTTGTGCTCAATCTGTTTTTTCTTGCACTGATTGTCGTTGGATTCATCCGATTCAAAAAGCCGGAATCCGGACAACTCATTATCCCCGGATTTATCGGTCTCGCGATTTGTGTTTGGTTCTTCTTACCAATGCTCTGGTTTAGCCTTGTCATGGACGTTAGTATCAGTTTTGACAATTACGTCAAATTAATGAATCTGACGATGTCACCAATCGCAATTTTTATGCCCGCGATAATTCTTTTTATTCTGTTCATTCTCGGGATTGTAAAACGTGATCATAAATATTCCGGTAAGTTCAGGTTATATGGTGGTGTAGGAGCACTGATCTTCTTTTTTCTTTTGGCGATAGCCCTTCCAAGCATGATTAAACATCCCGCACCGGCAGCGGATGCGGAAGTGAAAGCAAACATCCAGACTATCCGGATTGCTTTGGAACGATACGGTGAGGATCACAGCGGGGTATATCCAGAGCGAATCGAAACGTTAATCGATGACGGATTCATGGCCGTTTTTCCACGGAATCCATTTATTTGGCAAGCCAGTGATGGTTCGATTGATCAGTCTGTTTACGAAGACAATAGTACATATTTACCGATGAAAAATGTTCCCTACGGCTCTCCGGATTTTGAGGGTAACTTCACCTACTTAACTGTAATAATTGATGATGACGTTGTGGGATTTTACCTGATCGGATATGGATACAAAAAAACTATCGGAGAACGTCTTATCAGCCCGGATGTCGAAGATCATGTGATCATAGTTGTTGAGAGCACTATCAGGCAACCACCGGAGCCTTTCCCAACAGTCCAGGATGTCATACTTCAATCCCAATCATCCGATTAACCTTCATGCCTACTGTAGAACTTTCAAGATATCTAAAAGGTATAAAAGGGGACAGTGACCAATGGCACATTTTTAAGGGCGCGACACCGCATGAATAA
>CBDURU010000119.1:0-10471 GCA_965369865.1 uncultured bacterium
TGAGCGCCTGTAACCACGCCACCTTCGGGTAGGCGGAGAAGTTTTACGGCTTGACGCCCGCCGTAGCTTATGCGAAAGCGGGGAAGTACCAGGGGAGCCTGCCACACCCAGTCAATGCCGGGGCAAGCCAGCGGTCGATCTTACATGGCCGTTCAACAGCTAACGCTGTCGGACAAGGTGCGACTTTCGGAGAAGCACTATTGTCTCATCGCGCGTCGGGTTCCGGAGTTTTACAAAAAAAAACGGAGGAAACAACAAGGCAAACACTGAAAAAATGGGGCTGACAGTTGAAAGTCATTCAAAAACCTTCAATCTAATTAAGATACTATAAGTGGGCCTGTACCCGCCCACTTGATTATGCACGCAGTTCTGAAACGCCATCGGACTTTCCTCACGTTCGCCCTTGTATTTGGCTTCGTATACCTCGTGCTGTCAATACCGACTTTCGCGCAGGACACCGTCCTCACCGAGTCCCAGGGCACGGGCCAGGGAATCGAGGACGACGCGGGTATCAGCTTCCCTCTTCCAAACATTACTGTCGGGATAGGTTCGACAGAGGATCGCGAGGATGTTTCACTCGCGATGCAGATCCTGTTCATTCTCACAATCCTCTCGCTCGCGCCGAGTATCCTGGTGCTGACGACGGGATTCACGCGAATGATAATCGTGTTGTCGCTGACACGGTCGGCGATGGGCACGCAGCAGATGCCGCCGAACGCGGTAATAATCGGGCTGGCACTGTTCCTGACGCTGTTTGTCATGGCGCCGGTCGGAAAACAGATAAACGATGAAGCGCTGGGGCCGTACCTCGCCGGAGAGATCACGTTCAGGGAAGGCGTCAAGCTTGCCGAAGCGCCGCTCAGGGATTTCATGATGAAGCAGACGCGCCGGAAAGATATGGCGATGTTCCTTGGCGTCGCGAAGATCGAAAATGTACAGACGAAGGACGACGTCCCGACATACGTGGTAATTCCGGCGTTCGTAATTTCGGAACTGAAGACCGCATTCGAGATGGGATTCCTGATATACCTTCCGTTCCTGATAATCGATATGGTGGTGGCGAGCACTCTGATGAGTATGGGTATGCTGATGCTCCCGCCTATTCTGATAAGTTTACCGTTCAAGGTGCTGTTGTTTGTGCTTGTCGACGGCTGGCACCTTCTGACGAGGAGCCTGATTCTCAGCTTCAACTAGGAAATTACATACTGGCAGTACGATTAACACGATCAGAAGGGTCGGGAGAATTTAATCATGCATCCGGAAGATATTTACGCGGGTATAGGACAGAGAGCTTTAGTAACGGCGGTGACAGTGGCCCTCCCGCTTCTCGGCGCAACGCTTCTGGTGGGTATTCTGATATCCATATTCCAGGCGGTGACGAGTATCCAGGAGATGACCTTGACATTTATTCCAAAGATTCTTGTGGTCGCTGCGGTTCTCTATTTTTTCGGACCGTGGATGAGCCAGGTACTTGTCGCGTTTTCGGCTGAACTCATAGGAAATCTCCCGGCATTTATCGGATGAGAAAGATCGGCAAAGCAATTCTTTGATTACCTTTATGAAGGTGATTCAGGAGTGTGGTCTGTCTTGACAAGCGTGGGTATGTCAGTTAAATTAACAGGTTGCGCGGCCCCATCGTCTAGGGGTTAGGACACCACCCTCTCAAGGTGGCGACACGGGTTCAAATCCCGTTGGGGCTGCCAGATTGCAGAATCGGACCCTTTGGCAAGAATGTCAAAGGGTTTTGTTTCTGTTCATAGGAATCTGCATAAACGCATGCACTCGAAATACTCCTGTATAATGGCAGTTGTGGATAAACTCACAATTCTGCAGATTCTGATGGTTGCAACTATATTCTGATTCGGACGTCTATAACTTGACTGTCAAAACTATCAGGAAAATTTATTATGAAATGAGAAATCCAAAAGCATTCATGGCGCTTGGAATCAGTTTCATGGGCGCTGGATTAGCATTGAGTTCGACATCAAATCCCGGGATGTTCGGTCTCATAGCGCTCTGAGTTGTGTTTTTAGTTCTTGGAATCAAAAAATACAAGACATAGAATGTGCCACAGTAGAACTCAGGATGAACAGAACGTGAGAACCGAACAGAGTCAAGACCGAGTTGCCAAAGTGCCTGAATGAAACCTTGGTTGCAAAATCAAACCCTTTGACTAGAATGTCGGAGGGTCTTTTTGTAGGTATTATACGGGATATCGCTCCTTACGCATGTACATCATAGTATTGAATTTCGCTATTCAATTATTGATGCTGACATTAAGAAGGCGATTACAAAAACGTCATAACTGGCAAAGGAAAATCAAACAGATATGCTGACATTTGGAGTCATCAGAACATCGAAAAAAGAGGAAGAAAGACGTGTACCAATTCATCCCGACCACTTACAGCGAATTCCGGATCAAGTCCTTCGCAACCTGGTATTCGAGGAAGGGTATGGTGCACAATTTGGTATCGAGGACTCGGAAATTTCAGCTCTGACGGGAGGTATAGCCACTCGCCATGAAATATTATCCCGAATTGGGCGGGTTATCTTACCCAAGCCTGTAGTATCAGATCTGATGGAATTATGCGAAGGTGGAATCCTGTGGGGTTGGCCACACTGTGTGCAGCAAAGGGATATTACTCAGGCGGCGATTGATCGAAGGCAGACACTAATCGCATTTGAGGATATGTTTGTCTGGGGACCTGACGGCCAGATCGGGCGGCACACGTTTTACAAGAACAACGAATTAGCCGGCTACTGCTCAGTATTACACGCCCTGCAACTTAAAGGAATCGACGGGCATTATGGGAACCAGCGAAAGACGATTATTTTTAGTTTCGGCGCAGTCAGTCGCGGGGCTATCTATGCTCTCAAGGCGCGCGGTTTCAGAGATATCACAATCTGCGTCCTGCGTCCCGACCACGAAGTACGTGAAGAAGTGCTTGATTGTCACTATGTCCGCATTCGGGAAGATCAAGATGCTGAAGCCCGTATTTTGATAATTGAGCACGATAGTACATCCCGGCCATTGAATGACCTGATCCGTGAATCAGATATCATTGTGAATGGGACCTATCAGGACCCCAACCATCCGCTGTTTTTTGTGACAGAAGATGAGATATCGTCGCTTAAACCAGGCTGCCTGATTATCGATATCAGTTGCGATGAAGGTATGGGCTTCTCTTTTGCCAGACCGACCACATTTAAGGATCCAATGATTAAACTTGGCACGGTAGATTATTATGCTGTGGATCATTCGCCGAGTTATCTATGGGAAAGCGCCTCGCGATCAATTTCCGCAGCGCTCATCGTCCATTTGCCAACAGTCTTGGCGGGCCGTGAGAGCTGGCAGCAGAATGAAACCATTCGACAGGCTGTAAATATAGATGCCGGCGTGATACAAAAACCGCTTATAGTGTCATTTCAGAAGCGTCAGCAAGCCTATCCCCACGCGGTTTCAACATCGGATACCTGATTCGTGCCCGTGAACAAACTGCCACAGTAAATGTGAAGACGTCAACCACTCGAGTATTCATAAGGCTTTGGAAGGTCTTAGGTTACTCAGATCATTGATTCGTTTTCGAAGGACAAACCAGTCTCCCTCTAACATGAAAGTTCGAAACTCGTCTACTATGCCCTGCCAGTTGAATATTCAACCTCTCGAATAACCGGGGGGTTTTTTAAATTCGGCTTTACATGACCCGAATAGCATATTTAAATGTGGACCAATCTTCACGGGCAGGTTAAAAAAAATACCCGGAGACTCTTGTCTCCGGGTTGAGATTACTAGCTATTCAAGCTGTTTTGGTCTAGTATCGACCTCTGCCGCCTCCGTAGCCGCCGCGATTGTTATCTCGCCGGGGCGCTCTCGGGCGCGCCTCATTAACAGTAATCGATCTGCCGTCAACCTCAGTTCCATTTAGCACATTCATTGCTTCCTGGGCCTGCTCTTGATTCGACATCTCCACGAAACCGAAACCTTTCGATCGGCCAGTGTCGCGGTCAGTTATTACAGTGGCTGTATCCACTTCGCCATATTGCGTGAACATGGCACTCAGTTTGTCATCATCGACGTCATAACTGAGATTTCCAACGTAAATTTTCATTTACTCTCCAGTTTATACCTCGGGGATCAGTTTTTCTTATTGGGAATCTGTCCTATGGGAGGATATAATATATTTAAACTATATGAAATAATTATGAAATAGTCAAGTAACTTAGCCCGGCAGCTAACTCTACCGGATTCCAATAATTATTTCCACACCGGGTCGCCATTCACCCTCCCCCTGTTTTATTAGCATGTAAAAAAGGGGACGGAAAAAGGTAACACGGGTTCAAATCCCGTTGGGTCTGCCAGTGAATATTCAACCTCCCGGAAATCGGGAGTTTTTTTTATCGCACTACTGTAACGCACGTGCAGTTCAAAGAAATGTCAGATATTGCCCTGGGAAGCGTCACTTGAATCAGTGTCTCATTTCCCATAAAATAGAGGATTAGAGTTACGTCATATCATATGTCATGAATTTTTGGAGGGAAGATGCCTAAATCAATAATCGTACTACTCATATCTATTCCAGTGCTAATAGTAATTACGCTGGTCTCAGCAACCGCAACCGGCACTGGGCTCGGCCACCCACAAAGTGGAATGTACCAGATTGGCGATTTCACCGAGCCGAATACCTGCGGCATGTGCCATCCGCTTCAGTTCGAACAATGGCAGGGCACGATGCACAATCGAAGTACAGATGACCCGTTCTACATGCGGATAGTGAAAATTGCGGAAGAGGATATTCCGGGGATCAGTGAATTTTGCCATAACTGCCATGCCCCTGTCGCCGTCCTGACCGGGCAGGATCCGATGAATCCGGAGTCTCTTGATCCAGCGGCAAAACAAGGACTCAGTTGTGATTTCTGCCATACTGTATCAGGCATGGAACATACCGGAAATTTCGGCTACACCTCCGATCCCGGCACATTAAAACGAGGACCTTTCGGTGCGGAACCGCCAATCTTTCATACGACCGAGTTGTCAGAGCTGCATGACAGCGCCGAGTTCTGCGGGAATTGCCACAACGTCAACCATCCGTTGAACGGCTTGGCACTGGAAACCACATACACCGAATTCCTTGATGGACCCTACTCTAAAGAAGGCTACAAATGCCAGACCTGCCACATGACTCCCGGCCTGGTGGAGTTCGAGGCTTTCCCCGCTGCCAGCGCAACCGGCGCCATAGAACGCGAGCATATATGGACGCACTGGTTTGTAGGCGCCAATGTCTGGATCCCGGAGATGCTTGGTCATGATGAGCCAGCCCGGATCGCCCGTGATCGACTGGCCCGGGCGGCCGAGATTGAAATTGAGCCTTATGAGATCAACGGCGGTGAGTTACGCTTCGAAATCAACGTTACAAATGTTGGTGCCGGCCATATGCTGCCAACCGGTGTCACAGAGGAACGGCAAGTCTGGCTGGAGGTCGAGCTTTATGATGAAAACGGGGAGTTGCTTGAGCATTGGGGCGCGACAGATGAACATGGCAAGATTGCTGAGGATACATTGATCCTGGGCACCGTGTTCGGTGACGCGAATGGCGACCCGACTCACAAGATCTGGTTTGCCGAAAGTGTGCTCGAGGACCGCCGGATTGCCCCGCGTGAGACAGACAGCCAAGGCTACAGCTTCCCGTTCAGCACCAGCGAGGTCGGACGCATCGTGGCTCGACTTTGGTACCGCTCCAGCCACCAGGATTTCGTCGACGTATTATTCGCCGACGCCGAAGAGCGAGTAATCGTGCCACTTATCCTTATGGATGAAGCGGAATATACTCCGTAGCTGCAAGGGCCACATGTGCTTAGCTAAGCATGCTCTTAAATGGGTAACTGATTGGAATTTGGTAATTCTTTCCGGATTGAAATCATGGACAATGCCCTGCCAGTGAAATTTTAATCCTTCATATAGCATGAGGGATTTTTTTATAATTTTTCTCTTACAGGCGATAACTTATGGTCTAATCCTGAAAAATCTGCCTGTAGACATGGCAGTAAGGTGTGTTGCCGTTTTTCTCATAGTAATCCTGATGATATTCATCCGCCGGATAAAATTCAGTGGCTTGTGAGAGTAAGGTAGCGACGTCATATTCCATATCCTGAAGGATTTCAATGAGCCTTTCGGCAGTATTTTTCTGCTCATCGTTATAGTAAAAAATCTCTGAGCGATATTGCGTACCGATATCGGGACCCTGACGGTCAACCTGTGTAAAATCGTGAGTCTCGAAAAATAATTTCAGGAGCTTTTCGTAGGACGTTAATTCAGGGTCGTAAATTATCTCCACCGCCTCGGCATGTCCGGTAGTGCCATTGCAGACGTCCCCGTAGGATGGATCCTCAATATTACCGCCGGTGAAGCCCACAGATGTTGAGATCAACCCATCTAAATTATTGAAATAGTATTCGACACCCCAGAAACATCCCGATGCGAACAATGCTTTTTGATAACTACTTTCTTCATTCTCCAGTGCTGTAGTTTCTTCCTCAGGGATTGATGCGGAAGACTCATCAGCGGGTGTGAAATTGAGCGATATTGAATTTACACAGTGGCGCGTGTCTTTATCGGTCATGCCTTCACCGTAAAACACATGCCCAAGATGGGCACCACAGTTCGTACAAGTGATTTCTGTCCGAATACCGTCCGCATCCGGGACTTTATCAACTGCACCCGGAATTTCATCATCGAAACTGGGCCATCCGCAGTGAGAATCGAATTTGTCGGACGATATGTAAAGCTCAGCGCCGCATTGTTTGCAGGTGTAAACACCATCCGCTTCGTGGTGCAGGTATTCTCCGGTAAATGGGGTCTCGGTTCCCTTGTTAATAATAATATGCTCTTCTTCCGGTGTAAGATCGTTGTACACAGTGTTGGCTCCAGATTCTCCATTTCGTAATGATTGTGATCCAATATGACAGATACTTTTACAGGATAACAGAATTATCAGTAATAACGCTCCAAGCGTCAGTAACAGAAAATATTTGAGGATTGAATTCATTGTTACGATCACCTTATATGTCTGTGCAGACATATCAATATACCATAACCAAGGGTAAATTTTAACCTTGGTGAAATAATATTATTGGATAACCATAGCCTGCCAGATTGCAGAATCGGACCCTTTGGCAAGAATATCAAAGGATTATTTTATAAATTTATTCCGGATTCAATATCTGGTCATTTACAGATTTGCTATCCGGATGCAGAAACGTATAATTTTAATAATTAAAATCGCCAATTTGTTTGAACTGGACCGGGTATAATTAAGAGCGATTACAAAGGACGTTCCAGATAGAAATGAAACAAGAGAATCCGATCGATAAGATTCTGGGAGAGCAGTTACCTGTACTTGACAACGGTTTTGTACGGGTGATTGATTATCTTGGCGATGATTCCGCGATTGTGCAGGCCGCAAGAGTTTCTTACGGAAAGGGGACGAAAAAAAAGAGCGAGGACAAAGAGCTGATCCGGTATCTCATGCGCCATCGCCACACATCGCCTTTCGAGATGTGCGAGATCAAGCTTCACGTTCGGGTTCCGATGGATTGCTGGAGGCAGTGGATTCGTCACAGGACTGCAAATGTAAATGAGTATTCAACCAGGTATTCTGTCGCGATCGATGCAATGGCCGCGACGAAGCCCGATGCATGGCGTTTGCAGGATAAATCGATCAATCGCCAGGGAAGCAGGGGATCGCTGGATATTGAGAATGGCACGAAGTTAAGTGAAGAGGAGTCGGAGATCCAGCAAAAGTGCCGTGAGATTTACGAGGAGCGACTCGAGCATGGAGTGGCGAGAGAACAGGCGAGGAAAGACCTTCCATTATCCACTTATACTGAAGCTTACTGGAAGATCGATCTACACAATCTTCTGAATTTTCTCAGGCTCAGAATGGACCTGAACGCGCAGCATGAAATCAGGGAATACGCGAATGTAATCGGACATCAAATTGTAAAAAAATGGGTTCCGGTGACCTGGCAGGCGTTTCTGGATTACCAGTTGAACGCGTTAACGTTATCGAAAATCGAGACAGACTTCATATCGCTCCTCGCCACAGGTCGAACAAACGAAGCTTTGGACGGCATGAAAAAAAGCGGCTGGATTAAAATTAAAGGGGACAAAAGAGTTCCGAATCTCGAGGCAAGGGAATTCGCGAATAAACTTGAGGAGTTAGGGATAGAGGTACCCTGGTGAAAACAACGTCTAATGTGTTACCTGGAGGTAAAACAGGTCTTTTTCGGGCATAAAAGTTCGAAACTCATCTACCAAAGCCTGCCAGATTGTAGAATCAGGCTCTCGACTAAAATGGTCGGGGGGTTTATAATAGACCGTGCTCAAACCTTTCCCTCGAATCCTTACTGGTCTGTTCATCAGTTGGACGCAGGTGCGAATCGAGGGGTGGAGCATGATATTGAAATGGTAAAGAATGTAACGCAGGTGTTCTTTTAAAAAGAGCACACAATATTGGAGTAATACAGAAGCATTAAAGTAGGTGAAAATTCTAAAGAAAGTATGCATACATTTCATATCCCAGTAATGGGAACGGGATTCACAGTCGATACGGCACTTAGTGTAGCGAAGTATGGAATTTCATCCGCAATATCTCTGGTAGATGATGTAATGATCGAACAGATGCGGAAATACCATGCTGAGAGGGTAGGCGAGCCGTACGAAGAAATTACGAACCAGGATGAGGATCCCCGCGCCCGCAGGATCACACAGTATTTAAATCTTATCAACCTCCTGGTGCAACGCCAGATGAAGGTTCTTAAGGCAATGCCATTTTCAGACGGCAGCGATATTGTGCGTTATTTCGAGTTAATGCCGGATTCTTCAATCAGGCTGTTATACGAGAAGATGCTTGGTGAAGAAGATTCGGAAGAAAAAGCTCGTATGCAGGACCACCTGCGCACGTTAGTAGTACCCGGCAGCATCGATGTCAACATCATGACAAAGCTTGACAGGGAAAACTACCGGGGAGGCCAAAAACAGCCACCGGAATTTGCGGATGCACTGGCTGCTTTAAGGGGGTTTGCCCAGAGCGATCTGAACTCGTCCATTATATTTTCAGCAGGTATAAACAAGCGGCTCCTGACATATCTCACCCAGTTCGAGGACTTCTTTCCAACCGGTAACGGTGGGTTTAAGAAAAAGATAACACTTAAAGTCAGCGATTACCGCTCAGCGGAAATACAGGGAAATTTCATGGCGAAACGTGGTATGTGGGTGTCCGAATATCGTGTGGAGTCCGGCTTGAACTGTGGCGGCCATACATTCCCAAGTACGGGAAATCTGATTGGACCGATACTGGAGGAATTCAAGGCAAAAAAAAAGGAATTAATAGAAAAACTTTTCGCTGCATGCAATAAGACCTGGGCGGCAAACGATCGGGAGGAGCTGGACATTCCGCCAGCGGTTAAGTTTACAGTGCAGGGCGGTATAGGTACACATTCAGAGGATGAACTGATGTTGGGCTATTACAACATGGATAGTACGGGATGGGGAACGCCCTGGTTGCTTGTCCCGGAGGTTACAAACGTGGACAAGGTCCATCTGGATAAATTACTATCCGCGACAGATGAGGTTGTTTATTTAAGCTACAGTACGCCACTCCTGGTTCCATTCTGGAACCTAAGAAATTCAGGCAGTGAAAATGCACGCCGCGAACGGATCAGTAAGGGGGTTCCCGGCAGTCCCTGCCCAAAAGGCTACCTGAGAGCAAATACCGAGTTTACTGAAAAACCTATCTGTTTAGCGTCCCGGGCGTACCAGAAATTGAAGCTTGAAAGCATTAAGGAAGAAGGGTACACGGAGGAGCAGCTTGAATTTGTCACGGAGCATGTATTAAATAAAAGCTGCATATGTAATGATCTGGCCGGAAGTGTACAAATCAAGAATGGAATCAAACCGAACGCTACTCCCTCCTTATGCTGTGGACCGAACATGGCGTATTTTACAAAGCTGGTTACCCTGGAAGACATGGTGAATTATATCTACGGCCGATTGAATCAACTGGCAACTCACGATCGTCCGCATATGTTTATCCAGGAGTTGAAGCTTAATATAGACTATCTCCGTGAAGAATTGGAGAAATTTTCGCTGCAACTGTCCAACCGCAAGCAAAAGTACTTCAATCAATTCAAAGAGAATCTTATCAATGGTATTGAATACTACAAGTGTCTGCGTGGAGTATTCAAGAAGGAAGAGTTGAGCGAATTCCTGGACAACCTGAAGTCGCTTTACAAGGCCGTGGAAGCTCTTGACCTTGAATCGGTTGCCGCGTCATAAAAATTCCTCATAGAATTTAATCGAAGTCAGGGCATATTCAGCATTGAGGGGGACACCTGCTTTTCGACGAGCGAAAAGAGATGTCGAGATAGTCCCGAATTTAGTTGAAAAAAGTGGCGGTTCCTTTAACCTGACTGT
>CBDURU010000120.1:0-10377 GCA_965369865.1 uncultured bacterium
CCCCCCCCGGCTATTCAAACACTACATCCTTTGCCTTCTCTTCTGCTGTTTCTTCCACTTCTTCCACTTCCTCTACTTCCGCTGCTTTTTCTTCCTCGACTTCCTTAGCATACGGATCGACTTTCGAAATCCTCACCAGGTTACGGCCGGCCTCTTTCGCCTCGTACACCGCGCCATCCGCCGCTTCGATCAATCCCGCTTTGTCTTCAGCATTCAGCGGATAAGCCGCGACCCCGACAGATAATGTGATGCCAACTGTCTTCCCGACCACGGCGAGCTTTAATTTTTCTATCGACTGCCGGATTTTTTCAGCGGCTATTTTAGCACCCGTCAGATCGGTATCCGGGAGTATCGCCACAAGCTCCTCGCCGCCGTACCGGCACGCGACGTCACTGTCTCTGAGATTCCGCACGATCGTCCTAGCGACCAGCTTCAGCACCTCATCCCCAACCTGGTGGCCGTATTTATCGTTGAAAATCTTGAAATGGTCGATGTCCATGTAAAGCAGGCTAACCGGTGCGCCGTACCGCCTGGATCGCGAGATCTCCCGTCCGAGCGCTTCCTGGAAATAACGGTGGTTGAAAAGCTGCGTCATGCCGTCGGTTGTCGCGAGCTGCACCTGGGTTTCGTAGAGCTGGTAGTTCTTGATGATCGTTATCATACTCGCCGACAAAGTTTCGATGAATTGCATATCCTCGTTTGAGAAAGCCGACGGCGAGTTTCGGGCGATCAGGAAGAATCCCAACTCGCCGTTATTCCCCAACTGGTGGCAAACGAACGTGTTTACTTTGAGTGTCTGGAGAATCGGGCAATCCACCGTTCCGCGGATGCTGGTTACCAGCTCATTACGATACGGGCACCGCGGGCAGTTCTGCGTACGAAGGTCCTCGACGAGGTCGGGGTTCCAGTAATTTCTGAGGATCGCGCGGTCGACCACATGGCTGAACGCGGTAAGGACGGTTGGATCGAACTGGTCGTCCTCATCCTCAAGAGTGATCCGTTTTACGATTTCGCGGTCCCTCTGCTCGGGAGCATCGACAAAATGTATCACAACATCGTGGCCGCTGTTGAGTTTGTATGCCAGGACCCCATCTGTCGCGCCCAGGACTTTCATGGCCTTACCGAGGGTAAGTTTCAGGAGATCATATGGATCGCCGGTGGTTTGTGGCGCGATTGTACTGTCCAGGCCCGCTTTTCCTTCCCCGACCAAGTCGGTCCCGGAAACCTTATTGAGGACTTCCAGTTCATCGATCTGACGCGAGAACAGTTTTTCCTGCTCCCCGACATAGATTTCGTTCATGTCTTCACGAAATTTACTGACGCGGATCTCGTCCACCAGGTGCTTGAGCCTGCTTTTTTCCTCGGCATCGATAAGCGATTCGTCGATAAACTCATGGATGAGCATTATGTATACAGGCTCCAGGTTCATGAGGTCCCTGTAGCTGTTCTTGGTTAATATCCATTCCTGGAATTCAGTCTGGAGGTGCCTGAAGAGATAGCTGAAATCTTTTTCAACCAGTGACCGCGCCAGAAGCAGATGCGACGCCCGTACTTTGCGAAATATATCCTCAGGGGGATGCTCGGGGTAAAAATCGCACAGGATCTCGGACCATCGCCTTGATAGCCGGTCTACGTTCTTCCTTAAGAGATTTGCCAGCCTGTGATACATATTCAACCGAAAAAGGGACATTTGATGCCCCTCAACCTGACTAATTGTACCATTGAAAGTGAAAAATTGCCTTAATTAATGCCATATAACAATATCGTCAGTATAAGGGCGGTACTTTATTACTTCAGACACCATTATTATCCTTCAGGTTTAGTATTTTCAATTGGTTTATTATTGAAAATTTGAACATGGAGTGTATTCAACGGGCTCCCGGAAGGATAATAATCTATAACCCAAAGGGAGATTTTCGGGTGTTCTGACCGGGTTTGGTATTGACTGAATCATTTATCTTTGTTCTAATGGATTAGCAGATTGGTGATCCACTCCTACCAGGTCAGGCATTATGAACTCATCCGCAGGGAAGTGTGACCCCATGGAATACGATCTGGCCTTTAATGAACCTGGGTATAAAGTGACAAAGAAACCGACAAAGCCCTCAAAACGTAAAGGGAAGAAACGTGGGGCCGTTTCCGAGGAACCAACCGATGCCATGCTTAAGGAACTGGCATCTGAAGAAGCTAAAGAAGCACTATTACCGAAAGAAGTCAGCGTTAAGTCAAAGCCTAAGAGGAAAGCTTCCCCTAAACGTAAGCGGCGTATTCCAAAGGATCCCGAACCGAATTTCGAGGACAGCGTAAGGTATTTCCTGTCTGAGATCGGTCGGATACCCCTCCTGACACAGGACGAGGAGGTCCGGTTTGCGAATATTGTCAGGCATGGCTCTGATGAGGATAAAATTCGCCTTGCGAAAGAAAAACTAATCCGCGCCAATCTCAGGCTTGTTGTGTCGATAGCCAAAAAATACCTCGGACGCGGGGTCGATTTCCTTGACCTTCTTCAGGAAGGGACAATGGGTTTGATCAAGGCTGTTGAGAAGTTCGACCCGTCGCTCGGCTGGAAATTCTCGACCTATTCCTCATGGTGGATCCGTCAAAGGCTTTCACGGATGATAGCCGACCACGGATCGTTGATCCGCAAGCCTGTTTACATGGTCGATATTATCAATCGATTCCTGCGTACGATGCAGCAGCTCCAGAAAGAATCAGATGATGAAATCCCGATTGAACGGGTCGCGAGGGAGATGGAAATCTCGATCGAAAAAGCCGAGGAGCTTCGGAAGATTTCCATGCGAATTCTTTCACTCGATTCACCGGTAACAGGGGAGGCCGATGGCAGCAGCCTCAAAGAAATAGTCGCCGACCATGATATCTCGTGTCCTGAAATCGAGACCATGGTAAACATCCGCAACGAGGAGGTCCACAAAGCGCTCGAAGCGGTCGATGAACGCGAGAAACGTATTCTCTCCTATTGTTACGGCCTTTTCGACCGACCGGTGAAAACACTCGATGAGATAGGCAAGATGGAAGGCATCACGCGTGAGAGGGTACGGCAGATTCGTAATCGCGCGGTCTCCAAGATCAAGCAGAGCGATTTCGGTAAAAGCATTAAAGACTTCCTCTACATGGATTAATACCCAACACACTTATTGGAAATATTAATCATTTTTAGCCATCGAAAAAGCGGCAAACCGTAGAACAGCACGGCAGTGCGTCTTCCACCTTAAAACAATCAATTCGACGCACTGCCATTCGACGCACTGCCGTGCTGTTCTACGGTTATTTCATTTCTCACTTTAATTATAATCATCCGGAAACCTGTAAATCAATCCGTTGTAAATCGTTTTAAGGAATTGTCCCGACACCGCCGACCAGTTCCTCTAACGCGGCTGGAATGATGAGGTTCCAGCCCTTAACCAGCCGTCCGGTTCCTTTTGGAATTCCACGGTCGAGATAGTAAACCGGACCATTACCCGCCCGCTTTTTCAATTCTTTCAGAATGTCTTCATCAACATCCCATCTCTCCCTGAAAAATTCGAGAGCGAAACCGCATCGAACCATCACGCTCTTCTTTCCGATTTTGTCAAGGTAATCCATCAGAAGTGGATAATTGATAAACCCAAGCGTTGAAAGATTGCGGAATGCGCCAACCACGCCCCCCGACAAGTCGAGCCGGCTCATGCAGTCGATCAGGGTCCTCTCCATGTCGGCTACCTTGACCGTAATGCCCTTGTAATCCAGGTCACGGAATCCGAAGAAATGCCTTGTTTCAACCGGGTAGAAAGTAAATGCGCCGAAAGAGAATTTTCTGAATCTATGGGGAACCGAGACAGGTATCCTGGGTGGCGGAACTGACAGAACGCCGTAAAAAATCATGGCGGTTGAGTGAGAGTAGTAATAATCCGTGGAGATTTTACTTCCGATCACAAGGACGTCAGGCTCCCAGTCGGTTCCACGATGTTCGAAGGGGATAAGGTAATAAAGCCCGCTCTTGACCCGTTTCGCGTACCCGTTTTTGATTAAATAAGCGACTGCATTCCTGGCTTGCTGATCGTCGGGAAAGAGCGGCTTGATTTCTTCGAGCGTGACAACGCGTTGCGAATAGAACTGTTTATAAATTTTTGGAACCATCGCCAGGCTGCTGGAATAGAATTTTTTTAAAAAAATTCTCTAAATTCTTGCGACATACTGCAGGGCGCATCATTCTATCATGTCCAAACGGAAATTGGTTCAAATTTGTATACAAGAACTTGAAAAACACTCTTGATTTAATTCGAGTGGAGTGTTAAACTCTGATTCCCCTTTTCGGTAGGAAGTCAAAAGTGCTATAAGATGTTATAATTATTTATATGCATCAAGGCACGTTTAAAGTAGGTCTGAGGGGGTGGGCCACTATCTACGTTGCCACTGAAACAGGTGTCTTAAGATGCAAAAAGACGGATCAGGAGCAATTTGGCGGGAAGTTCTTGCGGAGGTTCGCGAGAACATTTCAGAACCCGCTTACGAAAGCGCTTATAAAAACGCTGTTGTACATGTGGATGAGAGCGGAAAAATCACCATGAGATTTCCGGATCCGTACATGTTGCATATGGTCTCAACTGAGAGCAATCGCTGCATTGAAGAGGCGTTCTCCAAACGGCTTGGTAAACCATGCCAGCTTGAACTCCTGGCCGACCCTGTCAGCGTGGAGGATAAAACTTCTGACAAACAATCAATTAACTCCACCGATTTAATTGAGCGGATCAACCGGAACAAGGATACTCTTAAGCAAAAACATTATGATGCCGGCATCGCCGCTTCGGGAGACTTCAGGCGAACGGAATCAATAAGGCTTAACCCGCGGTACACATTTGAGCAGTTTGTAGTCGGGAATCACAACCAGCTCGCGCATGCTGCGGCGATTGCTGTCGCACGTGAGCCTGGCGAGGTTTACAACCCGCTTTTCATTTACGCAAAAACCGGGCTTGGCAAGACACATTTACTTCAGGCTATCGGGCATGAAGTCCAAAGTTCTCGACCGGAATCAAGGGTCTTTTTCATCACGTCCGAAGCGTTTACAAATGAGCTTATCGAGGGTATCCAGCATCGTGAGCGGATGAGCAAGTTCCACAGGAAGTACCGAAATATCGATGTCCTTCTGATTGACGACATTCATTTTCTGATTGGCAAGCCGCAAACCCAGGAAGCTTTTTTCCATACGTTCAACACACTGCACGAGCTTGGACGCCAGTTGGTTATAGCTTCCGATCGGCCTCCCGCAGAACTTGATACACTCGAGGAGAGGCTTATCAGCCGTTTCGAATGGGGCTTGACCGTAGATATGTCCAAGCCTGACTTCGAGACCAGGCTTGCCATTCTCAACTCGAAGAACCAGATCAGGGGTTTTGGGCTTCCCATGGAAATCCTGTCCAGGATCGCAAGCCGTGTGGATTCAAATATCCGCGAACTCGAAGGGGCGCTCACCAAGATGAGCGCGTACCAGCGGTTGAACCATGCGAATCTGACAATTGAGGAAGTAGATGATGTTCTCGCTCATATGCGGCGCAACCTGAACAAGGGCTGTACACCAATGCCGCAGGATATCATGGAAGAAGTTGCGGCGCATTTCAAGGTCTCCATCGACGATCTTATGGGTGACAAGCGTACTGCGAAAATTACTGTTCCAAGGCAGCTTGGCATGTATTTTTGCAGGGAACTGACTCACCTGTCGTTAAAAGATATTGGTAAAGCATTCGGGGGCAAGGATCATACGACCGTAATTTACGCTGTTACCCGTGTAGAGGAGCGTCTGGGAGTGGATGATGTGTTCGCGCGGGATGCGATGATCCTTCGGGCAAGATTAAAAGAGCGTTTCCGTCACCCGACTGAAGATTAACTGTTAACTGCTGACATGCCTGAGGAGCGAGAAGGGATACGTTAGGGGGGAAGAAAAATATACCGTACAATCGAGCGACGGTCTGAAGGTTCTTCAGGATGTCGCGACACCGCCGGCTTAGCCGGCGGTCTTTTTTTTATTGTCAAAGGTCTTGTTCTTCGGTAACCCACTTAAAATCCTGATACGATACTGGATTGCGTGACAGACCGGAACGTATGCCCCACATAAGAGAATGATTATTTACTTTATCAAATCCGATGCGTAAACTATTATCTTAGATGCGAACCGAAGAACTGGATTATGAGCTTCCCGAAAAACTGATCGCTCAGGAACCCGCCATCCCGCGGGATTCATCGCGGCTGCTTGTATGCGGACGGGATTCGGGGAAATTTGAAACAAGGATATTTCATGAACTTCCAGACTTGATAGATTCGGGAGATATCCTCGTTACAAACCAGGCGCGGGTAATGCCGGCACGGATGATCGGCTACAAATATCCTACAGGCGCGAAAATCGAGATTTTTCTTCTCGAACCCGATATCCATTCCCAAAAAAAATCAAGATTCAAGGCGCTTCTGAAAAGACGGCGGCGCCTGTCACCAGGTGACACGATCCTGTTTCCGGAAACCGACCTTATCGCGACCGTGATCGAGTGCGATGAGGAGCCAGGGGAGGATATTGTTGAACTTGGCACCGTGGATAAATCCGGTGAGATCGACCGGGAGATAGAAAAGATAGGAAAGATTCCCCTGCCGCCATACATCAAGGATTACAAAGGGGACATTGAAAGGTACCAGACTATCTTTTCGAAAATTACCGGCTCAGTCGCGGCGCCTACAGCAAGCCTTCATTTTACCGATCGGGTTCTGGGTAAGCTCGATTCAAAGGGGATTTCGAGAGTGGAGTGCCATTTACGGGTCGGATGGGGGACATTCAGCCCGATCCGTACCGAGAAACTCGAGGATCATACACTTCATGAGGAAGCGGGTGAATTGACAAAGCAGGCCTGTGACAGGATCAATAATGCAAGGACGAATGGCGGACGAATAATCGCTGTAGGAACAACAATGACCCGTCTCCTTGAAACCGCAGTGGATAAAGATGGCGTATTGCATCCGTACAAGGGGAGAACGGATTTGTATATTACACCGGGATATCGATTCAGAGCGGTTGATGTTCTCCTGACTAATTTCCATCTCCCGAAAACGAGCCTTCTCGCGCTGGTATCGGCTTTTCTTGGAGTAGAGAGAACATTAGAGGCTTATGAATTCGCGGTAAAAGAGAAATTCAGGTTTTATTCTTTCGGGGACGCGATGCTGATAATTTAAGAATCCATCGCCGGTTACTCATGGTATAATACCCACAGGAACTAATTTCACAGTACCTCCCCCCCCTTGAGGTGACACGAATGCATCAGAAACATATCCGGATTTTTTATCTATTGACCCTGGTTTTTACCGCGGTCGGAATGGCCTGCCTGTTTTCCGGTTGCGATGTGATGAAAAACACGAAGCTTCAGAACACGATTAAAGAAGAGCTGAGGCAGCATCGCGATGTACAGTACGAAAAGCTGACGATAAATGTGTTGGACGGTGTTGTTACGATCTCAGGTGAGCTTTATACAAGAGAAGAAATTGATAAAGTGGTTGAGATTGTTGAAGGGATCGAGGGTGTGGTTCAGGTAAAGAATATAATGACCCTGCCGGATGATTTTCAATCGTCAAATCCAACATTTTTGTATTATTAACAGGATTGGGTAATCAAGTGAGACGCATGATACGGGGACGCATGCTTTTGTGTCCCAGGATGGTATTTTTTCGAAGACCGGGGACAGGCACCCAAATTTACCGGGGTAGATAAAATAGGATTGACCTCTAACATAGCCGGTAAATTTGTTTGCCAGTCCCCTATACGTAAATTTTTCTCACTTCTACAAAATTGAACATTGTGTTTCCGGAAATAGGTACCGTTGACAAGCAAAGTGAGACAGTTACACCCTCGCGCCTTAACCGGGTACCGTTGACAAGCAAAGTGAGACATCTGAAACAAGCAAGCATAATGAATCTTCGGGTCGAATGTGCTTGTCGACGAAATAACACAATCCCCATCTACGTAATTAATGCCAAATAATTCCAACATACGTGTCGACAAACGGGATGTCGATAACACCATCCCCCCGAAGGGGGGATTACAGGGGGGGTCTTTAGAGTTCAATCCACTTACACTGTCGACTAAACCCCGGGTGGCCTCAACAAGCATAATGAATCTTCGGGTCGAACGTGCTTGTCGACGAAATAACACAATCCCCGCCTACGTAATTAATGCCAAATATTTCCAACATCCCCGTCTACAAACGGGATGTCGATAACACCATCCCCCCGAAGGGGGGATTACAGGGGGGGGCTTTAGAGTTCAATCCACTTACACTGTCGAATAAACCCCGGGTGGCCTCAACAAGCATACGTGTCGACGTATATCAATTCTAAATATATCCATTCAAATTTTGTTTAATGGAATTAGTCTAAATCGATCAGCAGGGACGGGTAAGTCACGCAAATCGCGTCACCAATACCCATCCGGGGGGAATTTACTAAGGTACATAGAACCATCGTCAGGAACATGGACCTCTACCCCCGGTCCTGGATCGAAATCAATGTTTGGTCCAGCGAATGAACCAACAATATAAACATTATTATCACCGTCAATTGCTATCCCATGGGCACTAACTCCACTATCAGGTCCTTCCCAGACCCTTGACCATAAATATTCCCCTGAAGGATTATACTTGCTATAGTATGCTTTACCATTAGGCCATGCCGCACTATGAAAGTTAGTTCCATCGCCTGGGTCCAGATCCACATCTTCGAGAAAACTTCCAGCAATATATAAATTATCATTTTCATCAAAACAATAATTCTGATTCAAGCCATTCCATTGATATGCAAATTTGTATGCGCCACTGGAGTCATACCGGCATAAGAATGAGTTACGTTCCTCAGTTGCCGTAAGAATATCTTCATCCGGACCTGGATTGAAATCAACCTGATCATAGAAACTCCCGGCTACGTAAACAATCCCTGAAGAACTGGAGGTAACACGGTATAAATATTCCTCTTCAATCCCACCCCACGTCCTTGCCCATTGGAAATTTCCATCCGGATCGAATGAACTCAGGAAAGCATCATAATCTCCATTCGATGTGTGAATATCAATACCTGGTCCGGGATCGAAATCCACTGTGTCATCGAAGCTACCTCCTACAAAAATATTTCCATTAGAATCAATCACAAGATCACGAGATGCGTCAGATTCAATGCCACCCCATGTTTTAACCCATTGGAAAACTCCCGATGAATCGAATTTAATTATGAAACTATCGAGGCTCCCATTAGATGTGTAAATACCTTCTTCAGAGCCGGGATTAAAATCTACAGTATCAAGAAAATATCCAGTAATATAAATATTATTGTTCGTGTCAATTGTAATGGCTCGATCATATATATTTGCTGGTGCTTCTGGATATGAGTAAAGAACTTTGTCCCATAACAGGTTTCCCTCATTATCTACTTTCATCAAGTGAGTTTCATTTAGAAAGCCTGCAAAAAACAAAACATAAATATAATCAAATGAATCTATGCAGAATCCAATTTTTCTGACTTGAGATGACTCCCCGCCATTTAACATTTTCCCAACCCACTGAAATTCACGGTCCGGATTAAGCTTAAGAACAAACACATCCTTCCAAACGTTTCCTCCATTGATTGAAGCTCCCTCACCGGGATCATAATCGACACCCCATTTCGTTTCTCCCATGATATAAAAATTTCCTGTGCTGTCGATCTGGACATCCAAATTCGAAAAATGCCCCTGACTCCAATCCAGTGTCCAGCCCCTGGGTATCGTTTCTGAAACAAGGAAATTCTCATTGCTGTCAGAATTCGGAATGTCAGCACTGTCACGGCATCGCACACCAAACCGGTAATCGATGTTTGAAAACAAGTCCGTGAAAGTGTACGGATCGTTTGTCGTGAAGACCATCGGCTCCTGGTCCCACGGTTCATCATCTTCGTCAAGGTAAAGGAGATACTCAACGGGTGGTGATTCAGCGTCCGTTGCTGTCCCCCATTCAACTGTCACAGAGCCCTCCCCCTGAACGACAGTTATCACTCCGACCGCGTCATCCCAAACCGGCGGCGTTGTATCCAGCGTAATCTGACCTTCTGGTGTCGCTGAAATCACCACGTCATTTTTCTCAACATTCGGCGGATCGACACTGTCCCTGGATCGCACACCGCACCAGTATTCCGTTCCATTATCGAGATTCATGAACACATGCGGATCGTTTGTCGGCTTTAAAACAGGCGATTGATCCCACGGATTGTCATCCTCATCGATGTAAAGCAGATACTCAACCGGCGGAGTCATAGCGTCGGTCGCTGTACCCCAGATCACCGTGACCTGGTTTTCACCCGGCACCACACTCGTGACGCCAGTAG
>CBDURU010000121.1:0-10361 GCA_965369865.1 uncultured bacterium
AAGTTACAAAACCTAACAAAACCCTACAAAAGCTATCATTTTGATAGTTTTTTAATTTCCAGGGTACTTTCCATACGTGATACTACCCAGTCCCGGTAAGTTTCATAACCCGCATGAATAGTGCTGTTGAGGATTCTCTTCAGGTTTTCCAGTGGTGGTCTTTTAGTCAATGGCACATCGGTTGCATTACCGAGTGCATAAACCGAAGTGATGTGAGGAATAACCGCAAAGGAAACCACACAAAACACTTCAATAACATTCAAGGAGAATGGAACAATGAAAAAAGCACTAACCACCACCACATTAATTCTGACAGCAGTACTGGCAATCATGAGTTCAGGTTGCTCGCAAATTCCCCCCCCAACAATCCCGAATCCTATTCCCAAACCAAATCCCCAGGCGCAGAAGTTCACAACCTACATCTGGTGTGCCGCGGACAAGGACGCGTATGTCAACTCCACACAGGATTGGCCACACGGCGGACTTTTCTGGGATAACGTCGGCGCCGGGATGCCGAACGGCCAGCAGAGATCGTACATCCACTTCTACATGCCAATCCTTCCTCCGGGCGCGGAAATCGTCGAGGCTTACATCAATGTTTACGAGGATTCCCGTCAGTATCCCGGCACTGGAAGCATTCCAATAGGCCTTGCAAACGAGGATTGGGATCCTGAGACAATTATCTGGAGCAACCAGCCGAACCCACCGGGCGCCGGCAGCATAGGAGCTTCAATCAGCCCATTCAACGATGTCAATATGTGGAGAGGCTCCGGAAATGTCAAGAATACCGTACAACAGCACATTGACAATCCCGCATCGAATTTCGGTTGGGTACTTTTCGACAGTGCATATTACAACACTGTCAGATCATTCTCGTCGGTTAATCACCTGTCCCGCACCTCCACCGACATGGGCCAGGCACCTCGCCTTCTATTAAAAGTCGAGACCGACACCCAGCTTATTCTCAACAGCGTGATGGGTGCGAACCTTACACCCGACAATGAGCTTAGCCCGAGACTTCCGGGGACGGTTCTCGTACTGGAAATGTGGTCAGGCAATACCGGATGGCCGGCAGCCTGGGAGGTTGCGGTCGGTATCTAATTACAGTCACCCTGGTTTATTTCAAATAAAGCACGGGTCGCGAGACCCGTGCATCGATTTTTGTTATAAAGCCAGTTACAGGGAGCCGGCAGCTTTTTCTTATACCGATCCTGAACCAAGTATCGCGTCGGGACAGGTCTCGAGGGTGAAACTCTCACCATCCGGCATCCAGTCATCCCACCATGCCGCGTCATCCTTCCTGGGCAACTTGAAGAACTGACCGTAAAACTTCGGGTCCTTAGACTGGTGATATTTGAAATAAATGAATTCGTCATCATAACCAAGGATTTCAATTTTGCCGGACGCATGGCTGCCGGTGAGACGAGCGCGTTTGCCAAGTCCTGAAACCTGGCTTTTCGCTTTTTCGAAAATATCGACACTTCTGATTATCGGTGTCATGAAATGAGCGTTCCCGCGTGTAGGACGGCACTGGAACACATAATATGGGGGAACCCCGACCTGTGCCAGCTTCGAAAATAACTTCGCCATTGTGTCCGGGTCGTCATTTATTCCCACAAGAACAGGAGTCTGGTTAATCAGAATAGCTCCCCGCTTCTGAAGCCTGGAAATCGCTTCAATGGAGACATCGGTGATTTCCCTGGGATGGTTGAAATGGGTGACGATATAGAACCGGGCTTCCGGTTTGGACTGTTGTTCAATGAGTTCGAGGAGACTGGGGTCATCGAGGATCCTGTACGGGTTGAACGCAAGGAGTTTGCTTCCCAGCCTTATAATACCGATATGGGGGAAGGTCCGAAGCCGTTCGATTATAGCCGTCAGTTTCCTGGTCGAAAGCATTAATGCATCGCCACCGGTCAAAAGCACGTTAGTAATCTCCGGATGAGAGGAGATATAATCGAAAGCAGGTTCGAGGTCGGGCTGGATTTCCGTGTTGTCACCCATGAAAATTCGTTTTCTGAAACAAAACCTGCACATTGAGCCACAGACACGGCTTACGAGAATTAATGCAGTTCTAGTGTATTTATGCTCGCAACTCGGCGCTACAGTGATCTTAGCCTCATGACTGGCATCGAGGATGCTGTCCTGATCCTCGATTTCCCTTAGTGAAGGAATAATCAGCCTTTTAATCGGATCATCGGGATCAGACCAGTCGATCAGCGAGAGATAGTAACTATTAGCCCTGAAACCGAAGAAACCGGTGACTTTCTTCAGCCTTTCCCGTTCCTCATCCGAAAGCTGGGGAATCTGATCTAAATTCGTTATATATTTAATATGGCGTTTTTCATCGATGTCATGCAACCAGTCCGGGTCAAAAAGTTTTTCACTTTGCCGGGATAGGTTTTCCATAGGATTCTGGTTGCCAGTCTTTTTCTCCATTATAGAAACCTCCAAATTAGTTTCGTGATTTAACAGTAAAAACATGTTAATCAATAAGTAAGACAATTAAAAAATCCCGGATAAATTGACCGGGACAAGGCATTTTCAGCGAATTGGGGTATTTTTACATGGTTCCGGAACCAAGTTGAACATCCGGACATGTATCGAGGGTGAACGACTCACCGTTCGGCATCCAGTCGTCCCACCAGGTGGCATCGTCTTTCCTCGGCAATTTGAAGAACTGCCCGGTATAATCCAAAACCTTCGATTCATGGTACTTGAAATACATATATGAGTGGTCGTAGCCGAGCATCTCGATTTTACCGCTGGCGTGGCTGCCCACATATCTGAGCCTTTTGGCAATACCCGATACTTTTCGCTTGGCTCGCTCGAAAACATCGATACCACGTTTCATAGGCACTTTGAAATGAGCATTTCCACGTGTCGGTCGACATTGGAAAAGGTAATATGGTGGTACTCCAATTTCCTGCAGGCGGTTAAACAGTTGAGCCAGTGTGTCTGGATCGTCGTTAACCCCAGCCAGGATGGGAGTCTGATTTATAAGGAGAAGGCCCCTTCTTATAAGTAAATTAATTGCTTTGATAGTGACGTTTGAAATTTCATTTGTATGATTGAAATGGGTTGAAATGTAAATTCTCGCGTTCAGATGAGAATTTTCTTCAAGTACGTCCAGAAGTTCAGGATCGTCGAGAAATCTGTAGGGATTGAATGCCAGCAGCTTGGTTCCGAATCGAATACTTCTGATATGCGGGATATTTCTGAGGTGCTGAAGCACTCTCTTGATTTTCCCGGTGGAGAGCATGAACGCGTCACCACCGGTGAGAAGCACATTATTAATCTCCCTGTGATTTTCGATATATTCAACAGCCTTATCGATATTGGGAGAAATTTCTTCGTTGTGAGGCATGAAAATCCGCTTACGGAAACAGAAACGGCACATCCCCCCACAGATCCTGCTGATAAGGATTAATGCCGTGGCTTCGTACTTATGCTCGCAGCCTGGTGCGACAGTTACCGTGGCTTCATGACTGGCATCAAGCTCACTGTCAATATCCTCCAATTCAACCGGATCGGGGATAACAATCTTACGAATCGGGTCGTCAGGATCGTCCCAGTCGATGAGCGACAGGTAATAACTATTGGTCCTGAATCTAAAAACCGCTGAAACTCGCTCAAGACGTTCGAGTTCCTCATCATTGAGCTGCGGAATCTGTTTGACATCGGTTATATACCTTAAATTACGCTTCCTGCCGACCTGCAATTGCCAGTCAGGCATGTAGCCATGTTTAGGGGCCTTAATTCTTTGGTCGGCAAGTTTCTCAGAAGGATACTTGATCGCCAAGGCTCTCACTCCTTTCGTTAAGTTACCAATTCTGAATATGTAGGGCTTACTCAATCCGCGAAAAGCACACTGCAAAACAAACAGGTCACGCCAGTGAAACAAAAACATTAAATAATCACATAATGCGACTGCCCTTTCCATAAAGAAGCCGCAGAGGCCGGAAGAGATACCCAAATATTAAAACCAAAAAAAACCGGTACTATATCCTTAATTAAGTTTAACACATTTTTAAGACCCGCGACAAGTGGCCCGAGTTGCGTCAGATATCGGAAATGCGCATCGAATTTGCAAAAATTCACTTATTTGGCTCATGCTCAAGCATTATAATCCCGTTAGAAAAAAATCCCCGATCAGGGGATTTTGATACGAATCATACTGGTTTTATCAACCATCGTCGCCGATAGCTTCGACCGGGCAGGATTCGATTGCTTCCTTTACAAGTTCTTCCTCGTCCGCGTTTTCCGGTTGCTTGCTAACAAAAGCATGGCCCTCATCTTCGTTGTGTCCGAAGTTATCGGGTGCGGTTTGCCTGCAGACGTCGCAGTCGATGCAATTCTCGTCAATGTAGTATTTCCCTTCTACATTATCCGGTAATCTTGTTTCTTTGTCGGCCATTCGAAAGGCCCTCCTTCATTTGATTGAGGAGATTTCGGTGAGTCCTGTCACACCGAGCGTAGGGGATTTTATCATCAAGTAAATGAACTGGCAACCGGTTAGTGAGATTAAAATCAAGAAAAATCCAAACCGGGAATGGTTAACCATGGCATAAATTATCGTATTAAATAAGATAAAATCCTTTGTTAATCTCATAGACCGCGATCCGGGTCCTTGACGAAACCGGGTACTCATGCGATAATTAGCTTGCGGATTCCCAGTCTGCTCAGGTTGTGTTATACTTCCGATTCCCAATCCCGAGCAAAAATAAAAGCAGTCCGCCGCATGGGTGCGGCATGAACCAAAGCCGTCCCATTAGCAATCATAAGTAATATAAAGGCCGATTTATTAGTATGCGGCCAGGGAGAGAACCTGATGAAGCTTCAAAGAGGATTTACACTTGTGGAACTCCTGGTAGTCATTACCATCATAGGGATACTGGCTGCTATAGCACTTCCGAACTATACAAAGGTGCGGATCAAAGGTCGTGAGACTGAAGTCAAGGCCAACCTCCACAAGATCCAGGAAGCCATTGAAAGGTATCGCCTGGATGAAGGTGAATATCCTGCATACCTTCTTGGCGGAAATGAAAATTCATGGCCGATTTTCTTTGGCAGGAACCTGGGTGATGCAAATGTTTTTGACCTGACCACTGGTGAACCATTATTTTTTGACCCGCTAATAGAATACAATTACATTGATTCTTACCCTGAGAATCCATTCGTGGACCCTCAAAAGGCCGGAATTTACATGGAATTCAGCGGAGGCGACATGACAATTCCCGCATCCGGCGACCCCCGATTCGGCATCAAGGGAAATCTGATGCCCAACTCGGTCGACGATCCACTCTGGTTCAATGTCGCTCCGGGAGTAACCGTTGAGACTATCAACCAGGCGGGTACGCAAATAGTAAACTTTGGCGCTTATGGTGGACACAGAACCCCTTCAGGCGATGCGGACAGGTACATCATCCAGGGAAGCTTCTTCTACCGTGCCGAAGGTGATATCGACTGGACCACACCACCGGGCAGCAGCCCTACCCGCTACGATTTCCGTTACCAGAGTTTCGACCGTTACATCCTTGGGGGATTCGGCCACGATACCACGAAGGGCCTTGATATAATCAGGCTCGTAGGAATTGGTTTCTACCGTCACCAGCCCGACACCAATTTCCAGTGGGATATTCCGCTTCTCCTTCCCGAGGTCTTTGGAGGCGGCAACGGCGGAGAGTTTGAGAATATGCCCTACTACCCGTACGAGCCAAGCGAGGACGGGGTTGAGTTCTATTACGGAGCGCCGGACGGATACGAGGACGGTGTTGTACTGGTTCTCACAGACAGCGGTAAAAACCTGAACTTCTAAATTTGTCCAGGCGGATTTTAAAAACTTAGAAAGCCCAGGCTCAATTTATCGAGCTCAAAGCAATACATTTATTCGGTAATCCAACCACTCCTGCAAACGATCAAAGGTACAATCCGCGATTAATTAAAAATAATTGGTAAAGATTCGATTTCGCATATGAAACTAAGCCCAAACGCATCTAATTTGGTAGTCATAATTGCATCTGAAAGTACCGGGATGGGAAAGTAAATCGTTCCCGGTCGGGAACGCGAAATAAATACCCCCTCCCATCCTCAGAACGCCCGCTTTAATTAGTGGGCGTTATTTTTATACCGACCATCGTGCCGGGGTTGGAGTACGTGAATCGACCCATTCCAGCATCAAATCTCTGGATGCCTTCAGCCCTTCCTGTTCGACTAATAACTTTACCGGGCTTTCCTTCGGAAATGTCTCCAGGCCTATTAAACCGTTTCCAGTAAAAGTTGGAAATCACTCCAGGGTTTCCGCCTCATCATCGATAAGTCCCTGCGATTCCATAAATTCGGTCAGCTCTTCCTCGGACCATTCTTTGTTACTGGCGATAAGTTTCATGGCTTTTTCGACATTATTCTCATGGACGTAAATATCGACAGTTGTCCTGTATAACGGGAACGCTCCGTAAAGGTTTCTCAACGCCCCAGCGGGATCCCTTACAACCGTGGTGATTCCATTCGATTTCAGTAACCCGTGGATCATTTCAGCCGTGTGCAGGTTTTTTGCCTGGTAAATAACCACCCATTCTTTTTCATTGGTGACGATACCTTCGTCAAGCCCGGGAGCGTCGTGAAGCGCTCCGCCGCAATCGGGGCACTTGTCGAAGTCGGGGATGTATTCGGTTTCACACCTGTGGCAGTATTTCATTATGGGTTTCCCTTTTACATCAAAAATAGCGTCAAGGAGCAGAATCCATTTTATCATAAAATCTGTTTAAGTCAGGGAACGTGCAATTTCTCTGAACAGTCAATGGATACTAATAGCAGAAAAGTTTAAAACACCGATTTTTATGCTTTTTGTACCGATTTAAGTTGATTTTCTGCAAAAAATGCCGTTAAATTGATGTGAGGACCCATGTTAGTCAGATTTTCGGTTGAAAACTTCAAGTCGATCCGCGAGGAACAAACCCTCAGCATGGTCGCGAGCAATTACGAGAAAGATCTTCCAGGGAACGTGATTGAACTCGACGTGCCCGGTTTAAAGGGGGTGAACCTGCTTAAGAGTGCAGTGATATATGGTGCGAATGCAAGTGGGAAGAGTAATTTGTTGAAAGCGTTTGATTTTATGAAGGACTTTGTACTTACATCTGCCGTGAAAGTTAAACCAGCTAATAAGACAGGGATTGATACTTTCATACTGGATAAGGATTGGCGGCACAAACCAAGTAAAATGGAAATAACACTTGTGCTTGAGGATAAAATCAGAGTTGATTATGGATTTACAATTACTTCGGATCGCGTGCAGGAGGAGTGGTTAACAACATATCCAAAAGGTCGAGGGATTCGTTTATTCCATCGATGGGTTGAAGATGGTAAGGATAAATATAAATTTAGTAAAAAAGTAAAAATTAAAAAGGACCTGACAGATATCACAAGACCTGACGCTCTATTCATGACTGTTGCACGGACTTGGAACGTCCACGAAATAGGTCAAATCGCTGATTGGTTTCAGACAGAATTGCTGGATCTTAATGCGCTGGCTGCAACGGGTTCGACTCAGGCAACTGCTTACCAGGATCCCGATAAGAAGCGTAAAATCCTAGGACAATTGCACTCGGCTGATTTTGGGATTATCGATATCGACTTTGGTTTTTTACAGAGTGGTCCAGATAAACTTCTTTTCACTCAATTTATTCATAGGTTAATTGATCCTGAAAATAAATCAGCAAGCATTTCTTTCAATCGCGATATGGAATCTGATGGTACAAATCGATTCTTCGACCTCATTGGTCCCTGGTTATACATCCTTGATAATAAATATTTTGGCTTTATCGATGAAGTAGATACCAGCCTGCATCCTAGCTTAGTGAGAAAACTAATTCAGACTTTCCATAAATGGAAAACAGAAGGTGGGCAATTATTACTAACAACCCACGACACGACCCTGTTATCTGCAGATTTATTCAGGAGGGATCAGATTTGGATAACTGAAAAAAGTTATCAAGGTGATACGGTTCTATACCCGTTAAGTGGTTTCAAGGTTAGAAAAGGAGAGTCTCTTCAAAAAGGCTACCTTGCTGGGAGATATGGTGGCATACCATTCCTTGGTCCTGAGATCGAAACCGATGGCTAGAATTATTAAACCAAATGGATTAAAAAGAACCCCTGTAAGACGGACTGGTGATTCGATATTGATTGTTTGTGAGGGTGGGGTTACTGAACCTGAATATTTCAGGAAGTTAAAACGTGCATGGAAGTTACACGCAGTGGAAATCGTTGGAGACTGTGGTAATGCTCCAATCAGTGTTGTTGATAAAGCTAAAGAATTAGAAAAAATTCGCAGACAAGAGGCAGGGAAAAGAGATAGTGAGCATGTCCCTTATGATCAGGTGTGGTGTGTATTTGACAGGGACCAACATGAATCATTTGATCGCGCACTAGATAAAGCCAGAGGTAATAGATTTTTCCTGGCAGAATCTATCCCATGTTTTGAATTTTGGTTTTTAGTACATTTTGCCCCTAAGCAACACTGCTATCATGATCATGACCATGTTGTAGGGGATTTAAGTCAACCTAGGTTTTTACCAGGTTATGTAAAAAAAAGTGTTCCATTTGAAGAACTTTTCCCTCGGACTGAAACTGCCATAGAGAATTCTCAAACTGTTCGAAATATCCTGATTTCTAATCCTGCACTAGGAATTTCTTACACCAAGGTCGATATGCTTGTTAAAGAACTTAAAACATTAAAGTGATTGTTCCCCCCCTTCATTTCTCCCCACTTACGCGTTATAATTCGCAGTCCTTATCAGGTATACACATCCCAGTGAGGTGTTACATGAACAGCTTTAATACGCCATTAGCCGAAATCGATCCCGAAATTCACGGACTCATCAAAAAAGAATACGACCGCGTGATGGGTACGGTCCAGTTGATAGCATCGGAGAATTTCCCGTCCCGCGCGGTTATGGAAGCTACCGGGGGCCCGCTCCAGCATAAATACGCTGAAGGATTTCCATACCTCCGTAGAAAAAAGATGGACGGGATACGCGAATGGGACCGCGACGGTCGCTACTACGAGGGCAACGTTATCATGGATCAGATCGAGCGGGTCGCGATCGAACGTGCGCAGAAACTTTTCGGCACCGAGTACGCATGTGTCCAGCTTTTCTCCGGGGCGCCGGCCAACGAATGCGTCTATCACGCGTTCCTTGAATTCGGCGACCATGCGATGGCGATGGACCTCGCGAACGGCGGACACCTCAGCCACGGAAGCCCGGTTAATTTCTCGGGCCAGAGATACAACTTCATGCCGTACGGGGTTGTGGAGGAAACGGGGATAATCGACTACGACCAGCTTGCCAGGGATGCCAAGGAGCATCAGCCGAAAATGATTGTCGCTGGCGCCACGGCGTATCCCAGAATCGTAGATTTTCAGAAATTCCGGGAGATTGCCGATAGCGTGGGCGCCCTGCTACTTGTGGATATGGCGCATTTCGCCGGACTTGTCGCGGGCAAAGTACATCCAACGCCTGTCGGATACGCCGATGTTATCTCGACCACCACGCATAAAACCCTTCGAGGGCCCCGAGGCGCGTTAATCCTTGCCGATGAAGAACGCGGCAAGGCAATCGACCGTGCCGTATTTCCGGGAATCCAAGCAGGCCCGCACCTGAATGAGATCGCGGCGAAAGCCGTATGTTTCCATCAATGCATGCAGCCAGAATTCCAGCAGTATTCGGCCGATGTGGTCAAAAACGCCCAATTTTTCGGGGATGAGATGATGGTGCAGGGCTTCAAGCTGGTTTCGGACGGCACCGACACCCATCTGATTCTCGTGGATTTAAGGGACAGAAAATATTCAGGCAACAAGGCCGCGAAGGCTTTAATCAAGGCTGGAATCTGCACGAACAGGAACATGGTTCCCGGTGATGAGCGTCCACCGATGCAGACATCCGGAATCAGGCTCGGCAGCCCGTTCATGACGTCGCTGGGGTTCGGAGAGGATGAGTTCAGGCAGGTCGCGCGATGGATCAAAAGAATCCTGGACGACATTAAAAACGATGATGAGATTGAAAATGTGAAGAAAGAGGTTTCGGGGTTGTGCGCGAGTTACCCGCATCCGGATTTTCTATTGTGATTTTTAACAGAGCGATTTATACCAGGTATTAACCATTATTAGCCATTGCGAATTAATTTACAGACTTCCGGATGATTATGATTAAAGTGAGAAATGAAAAAACCGTAGAACAGCACGGCAGTGCGTCGAATGGCAGTGCGTCGAATGGCAGTGCGTCGAATAAAAACCGTAGAACAGCACGGCAGTGCGTCGAATGGCAGTGCGTCGAATAAAAACCGTAGAACAGCACGGCAGT
>CBDURU010000122.1:0-10361 GCA_965369865.1 uncultured bacterium
CGGAGTTTGCGGCGTAAGTGTTTATATTTGGGACTTCCTGACATTGATTGAAAAGCCCCCCCCTGTAATCCCCCCTCCGGGGGGATGGTGTATCGATGTCTAAGAAAAAAGTCGATCGTGCGGCCTACTGGCTTCTGTCCAGCATACGATATTGAATCGCCTCGGCGACCTGGGCGGTTGTTATCCTGTCAATCCCCTCCAGATCGGCAATTGTCCTCGAAATCTTGAAAACACGGTTGTACGCCCGGGCGGACAGGCCAAGCGAATCGACGGCTCTTTTCATCAAGGCAAGGGCTTCATCGGGAATCGCGCAGAATTCCCTGATCTCCCGTTCCCCCATCTGGGCATTGGCCCATATCCCCCGATCCTTGAATCTTGCAGCCTGTCGCTCCCTGGCCTTGTCCACCCTGGCGCGGATTACATCCGAGCGCTCACCTTCAGTCGGCACCTTGAGTTTGTCGAAAGGCACCCTTGGCACCGTGATATGAAGGTCGATCCTGTCGAGAAGCGGTCCGGAGATCCTCTGCCTGTACTGGTGAATTTTCGCCTGCGAGCAGGTGCAGTCCTTGACGGAATCACCGTAATACCCGCATTGGCACGGATTCATCGCACATACAAGCATAAAGTTGGACGGGAATGTCAGTGTGCCACTCGCGCGGGAAATAGTAACTTTTCGATCCTCGAGCGGTTGGCGCATGACCTCAAGTACGTCCCGTTTGAATTCCGGCAGCTCATCGAGGAACAGGACACCCAGATGTGCTAATGATACCTCTCCCGGAGATGGGGTTGTCCCTCCTCCCACCAGCCCCGCTGGTGAGATGGTGTGATGGGGTCCCCTGAACGGACGCTTTTTAACAAGGCCGTTCTCATCTCCTACGAGCCCCATTATCGAATGTATCTTCGTAATTTCTAAAGCCTCATCAAATTTAAGTTCCGGCAGGATCGTCCAGAGCCGTTTTGCAATCATGCTTTTACCGCTGCCGGGTGGCCCAATCATTATCAGGTTATGATGGCCCGCGGATGCGATCTCGCAAGCACGTTTCGCGGCTTCCTGCCCTCGAACCTCCTGGAAATCGACCGCTGATTCTGAGATTTCCTCTTTCTGGACCTGACTGTTCCTGAACGGAGCTATCGTTCCATACCCGCCCAAATGGTCGATTATTTCCCTGAGATGTTTGACAGGAAACACACTCACTTTCGAAACAAGGGACGCTTCATACCGATTCGAGTGGGGGCAGACAAATCCCGTACGGTTATCCTCGGAAGCCCGGATAGCCGTCGGCAGGATCCCGGGAACCGACCGTACGCCGCCATCGAGCGCGAGTTCTCCAACTACATGAAGGTCTTTAAGCTCATCCTTGTCGATTTGACCGGTAGCCGCGAGGATCCCGAGGGCGATAGGCAGGTCGTACATAGCCCCGGCCTTACGAACATCCCCGGGAGCCAGGTTGACGACTATTTTTCTTAAAGGAAACGAGTACCCTGAGTTATGGATAGCCGCCCTCACACGCTCCCGCGATTCCATTACAGCGGCATCGGGAAGCCCGACAAGGTCGAATTTCGTAATTTGCGATGAAATATCGACCTCAACCTCGACAGGTATGGCGTTGATTCCGAGAAGGGTTGAAGAATGTACGGTAGCAAGCATTTTTAATCACCAGGTCCTCACAGGATTTTTAAAGCAATATGCCAGAATCCCTGTTTTTGAAGAATTTTTAAAAAAATGAGCAGTTTCCATTGAAATATGGTACGATCCTTCCATGACACAACTCCCTGGACAGGATTTTTGATTAAAACTGATCCATGGCGTTAGTAAACGAGAGAGAATATGAACATCTATGTAGGCAATCTTGGCTACGAACAGACCGAAGATGAACTTAAAGTCGCTTTTGAGGCTTTTGGGGAGGTCGAATCTGCAAGGATTATTACTGATCGCGATACCGGCCGTTCGAAAGGTTTTGGTTTCGTGGAGATGCTTGACAATGATCAAGCAGTAGCAGCCATTGACGGACTTAATGGGACTGACTTTGGTGGTCGTACGATTACCGTGAATGAGTCTCGTCCAAGACCACCACGTGGTGATAGCCGTGGTGGCGGTGGTGGTCGTCGCGGCGGCGGCGGTCGTAACCGATACTGATTTCTCATCTGTATTACGTAGTGTGATCATTTGCACGAGCGTGATATTGAGAAAATCCTTAATGAAGCACTGAGACGGCTCGGTGTTGAAATACGTCAGGAACAGATTGATTATGGATCTGGCGGGTTTTGTCGACTCGATAACGATCCAATCATTGTATATTCCCCTTTTCTATCAAGGAAAAAGAGAATCGACCTTTTCCTCCAGGCGTTAAAAAAACTCGATACATCCGGGATATTTTTGCCACCCTTTATCCGGGATAAATTGGATGAGCTGGATCCCTGATTCATATACCTAACGTGTGGGAAGGCGAAAACCTGACACTAAAACAGGCTTTTTAGAGGATTTTTTACAGACTGGGATGATCATCCGGATTGAGTTCACTGGCAGGGCCTGATTCATAATCGGTACCCCATTCGGTTACATCCGGGAAATCAATGGTTTCGATACTGTCAGTTACGGGCAAATTCACCTTATAAAGCACTACACCCCAGCCCGATCCGGAACGGAATTCTTCTTCAAGAATCCCCGCATCGATGAATTTAATGATTACTCCGGCCATTGCATAGTCCATCCCGCGTGATTTAAGGATTTCGATTCTTTCACGGGTGACAAGGTGATTCCCGCCCGGGGTCCCATCGTAAACTACAGGCAACCCGCCATAATGGCCGAATCTCACCAGTTGTTCCTCGGTGAAGAAGCCATCAAGTCCAAATTCGTTGCCAGCTTCGATTGTCCGTGGAGCGTCCATCCATGCCGCATCACGATCCCCAAGGATTTCAGAGATAACCAGAAGCGCGAACCCGCCATTTACGGATTCAAGCGTTGAGTCGAGGATGAAATGAGTGACCCCAAGTGTACGCCAGTTCGCGATTATTTCAGACGGCTCCGATGACCATGAAATTGTCATGCTGGATTCGATCCCGGGCTTTACTACGATTGCCCGGGTTGTGAGATAATAAAGTTTAGGGTCTGTTGTAAGAATCAGATCATGCTCAAAGTCAAATATTACATTGGCCCATTGGATCGTGGCATAACCCTCAAACGATTCCAAAATGGCAAATGACCGAGCGTCTTTGGAGAAATACTGGGGAATTATTTCAATCGTACGTTTTCCGGCCATGGCGAATACAACAATAAAGGGTAATGCAAGCACAATCAGCAATAATATTTTCCCGGGACCAGGCCATGTTTTTCTGATTTCTGAAAGAACAAAGGCTGACAGGATCGCCATAGCGGTCCAGGTTGGGAACATATACCTCGGGAATGCCGGTGCGAGGAAGAAATTAATTACCATCGTCATGAGTGATAACACGAGAATCAAGCGAAGATTTAAATAAACCGAGTTTTGTTGCTTTTTTAATGCATAAAAGATCGCTGGTGGGAAAAGAGCAAGCCAGGCGGGATGTATGGCGAGATACCAGGGACGAAGATCCCAGTAGTCCATCGTCAGGTGCCAGAGATAGCCGAGAAACCCGGGAATTGAACGCGGGTAGTCCGAAGAGGCGAATGATTCGACCGATAAACTTCCAACCAGGCCTCCACTGCTGTTGGCCAGGTTACCAAGGTAGGGAAATATCGGGTCACCGGTCCAGTAGTAGCTGTAAATATACCAGGGCAGGGGTATAAGAATCGTAAATAATGTGATTAAAAGTGAAGCTGAAATCCAGGCGGTCGCTGGTTTCTTTTCGGAAATAAATTTCCAGATCACAATTACGAGGAATGCAGGCAGAAACAGTAGCCCGAGATGCTTGGTCGCCGACGCGCATCCAATCATGATCCCGATCAGAATGCTTTTTCTCAAATTTATTTCGGTTACGGACTCCAGAAGAAGCGCAAGTGCGAGAAGGCAGTAGGTCAGAAATGGAAGGTCAATTACACCGGAAAACGGAAGCTCGAATGTGAGCGGCGCACCCAGAAAAAGAATAATCGCCCAAAGACCGATCCGCTGATTTCCGAGGCTTACTCCAATCGATAGAAAAGCCAGGGACAACGGAATGAGATATATCCAGCTCATTGCACCGGCAAGGAATTCACCACCGACGCCAAGTCCGAGCGTGAAAAGCATCTCCCCAAGCGATGGATAAAAAGCGAAGGGATTCCCAAAGTCGGGGATGAGAGACCCAGCCAGGAGCAAACGCTTCGGAATTGCGTAGTGATGGACAGCCGCGTCCCATCCGACAGCCGCGTTCCCCGCGTTAATCAAATCGAGAAGGAATAAAATGCCGATTGTAAAAACGAGAACCTTGTCACCGCTTAATTTGAGATCGGGTGCGATTTCACGAATTCGTCCGGGGAGGTTCTTAAGCCGTGCAACTGTCTTATGAATTGTGAGAACGAACGGGATAATCACGATCAAGATCAAAATTAGGCTGAATCCAGTCAGGCTTCCTGTGAGCATTATCAGATAGCTCAACAGGGCAAAACCGATTCCGATTGACAATCCATCCCGAAGGTTTTTACCCACACCCGGTACTAACAGGTCCACAAGGAACCGCCCGATCTGATACCAGGAGATGACTACCAGTATGAGTACAAGAATCTCCAGCGGCTCAAACCCCCCTGCTATCCAGGAAATCACGGATGAAATTCACAAAAAACAGGACGTAGACCAGAGCGGTCCAGAGAGCGATCGCGAGTCCCCATATCCAGTGGGGTGTCTTTCCATCACCATTCTTTTCCTGGTGATTATCCATAATCGAGATGATACCAGACAATTTCCAATTTTTGACTTAAAACCCAGGTTGTTTCATAATCATCCCCTGTATGGATCTTACATTTCTAGGCGCAACCAGGACAGTTACCGGATCGTCTTACCTCATCTCATCCGGTGGATACCGCGTGATGGTCGACTGCGGCCTGTACCAGGGACTTCCGGAATTGAGGGAACGTAACTATACTCACCCGACAGTCAACTGGTCGGAAGTCGACGCGATCGTTCTCACTCACGCCCATATCGATCATAGTGGGCTTATCCCTCGAGCTGTCAAACTAGGATTTAACGGACCGATTTTCGCACATCCCGCGACACTCGACCTTGCGGAGATCATGCTCACGGATTCGGCTGAGATTCATGAGGGAGATGCAAGGTGGTTGAACCGCAAACGCCTGCGCGCCGGAAAACCACCGGTCGTGCCTTTATTTGATCTGAAGGATGTCGGCGATTCACTCAGGATGTTTCGGAGGATCGAGTACGAGGATCCGTTCAACGTGGTTCCCGGAATAACCGCGGAGCTTCATGACGCCGGGCATATCCTCGGAGCGGCTTCGATCGGGATGGACATTGAGGAAGGGAATTTAAAAAAGCGTATCGTGTTCTCGGGCGATATCGGTAATCACCTGGCGCCGATTTTGAAAGAACCATACGGTTTCGAACGTGCCGATGCGGTCCTGATCGAAACCACCTATGGAAACCGTCTACACGACACTCCTGAAAATCGATGGCTGAAGCTGAAAGAAATCATCATCAAGGCTCAAAAAAACCAGGCAAAAGTAATGATTCCAGCGTTTACTGTCGGGCGAACCCAGGAGCTTCTTTACATCCTCGGTGAGATGATGTCGGCTGGTGAAATTCCTCCGGTCAAAATATTTCTTGACAGCCCTATGGCAATTTCGGCGACTGAGGTCCATGAAAAGCATCCGGAATGTTTCGACAGGCTAACGATGGATCGTATCAGGAAAGGAGAGAACCCGTTCCATCCATCCTCATTGGAGTTCACAAGAACGGTTTCAGAATCGAGGAAAATTAACACTTATAATTCAACAGCGATTATTATCGCGGGTGGCGGCATGTGCGAAGGCGGCAGGATCGTGCATCACCTGAAACACAACTTGTATAATCCCAAAAACCATCTGGTCATTGTTGGTTACCAGGCAGTGGGAACACTTGGACGGGTAATCCTGAACGGCGCAAAAAAAATCCGGTTGTTTGGGGAGAAGATCGCGGTCAAAGCGCAGGTATCGACTATTAACGCTTTTAGCGCGCATGCCGATCGCGATGGTTTGATCGACTGGCTTAAGTTCCTGAAAAAACCGCCGGAGATAGTTTTCATGGTCCATGGTGAGGAGAAACCAGGCCAGGAATTCGCTGAAACTGTGCGGGAGGAACTTGGCTACAATTCGTACATGCCAAAACTCGGACAGAGAATCGATCTTGCGAAACTGGATGGAGTCAGAGATGGAAAACGTGAATTCATAACCGCTCCGACTCCCGGTGTTCGGGATGTGAACGAGATTATCGCGCGGGTGAGTACGCTTGGCGATGAGTTCCGTTCGATGATTGAAAAATATACCACCGAACTTGCCAGGAGGATTAAAAAGGCTGAAGCCGATGGCAGGGAGCCTCACTGGAGGACTGAGGATGTTAGTCAGGTTTTACATCACCTGTCTGAGATTCTGGATGGTGATATTGATAAACTGGAATCTCTAATGTCTCAGGACGGCAATGATGTATAACTTTGGATAACTTTTATTGACACAATATGTAAGGGGTGCTAGACTCTGGTAGAAATTTAACATATAACAAATAACCGGAGGGGTGCCCGGATGGGATATAAACCGATCCCATCAGAGGGCTGAGAGGTAATAGATTACCAACCCTTGAGAACCTGATCTGGATAATACCAGCGTAGGGACTCGGTAGAGCCTGAAAATCACCTCCCTCCGAATTCAAACGGGGGTTTTTTTATTTTAATAAACGAAAATGAGTGATTTTTTTATGGCAGATGGCGGCACAATCGCACTCAGTATTAACGGGAAGGACGAGAAACTTCCAGCCGGTACAACCCTGGTTGACTTTCTGGAGCAGAAAGGTTTGCCTATCCCGGCAATAGTTGTGGAGTACAACAAGGACGTTCTTCCGAAGGGCAAGTACGATGGGATCGTACTCGCGGATGGCGACAACCTTGAAATAATCCAGGTGATAGGTGGCGGCTAGACTGACAAAGAAATTCCGTCCGCACGGGCATCTTGGAGCCGACAGCACGAAAATCTCCGCCGAAAGAAAGGTCCTGATGGACCATTTCGGACGGTATTTCCATTTCGTCCAGCGACTCGGCGGACTCCCGGTCCTGTACTTCATCATCGGGGCAATTGAAGGCCGTCCGATGGGCTGGGCTACGGTATTCATCTATGGTTTAACCGCCGCGTTCTACGCTTTCTTTTTTCATTTAGCCGCTACATCAGTTTTCGCCGCGAAAGCAAAAATCGGATGCAATGAATGCCCGAAAAAAACATTCGGTTATTTTTGGTCCGGCATTTTTGTCGTGAGAGTGGTTATCTTTCATCTGGCAATGCTCTCGAGCCTGATCTGGTTGAGTGTCTACTGGTTCCTGGCTTCGGGGTTCATAATATATATCATTGATAACATTGTTACATTAATTTCATGCGGGAATTACATTTTAGAAACGGGAAGTAAAGATGGGAAGGGAAAAAAATCCGGAAAATCCGGAGGGTAAAAAAAATGACTATCAACGATCCGTTAGTAATCGCCGGTAAGGAATTTTCATCGAGGCTGATAATCGGAACCGGAAAGTATTCCGATAACGACATCATGCAGAAAGCGCATGCGGCCTCAGGCGCCGAAATTATCACTGTCGCGCTGGGGCGAGTAAAGTTCGATGATCCAAACGATTTTTTCAAGCACATCGATTTCAGCAGATACACCCTGCTGCCGAACACAGCGGGCGCGTACACGGTGGAGGATGCCCTGAGAATCGCGAGAATGGCGCGTGCCGCCTGCAACACAGACTGGATCAAGCTCGAGGTGCTTGGCGATCCCGAGACGCTTTTACCGGATGTCGGGGGAACTCTCGAAGCCGCGAAAATCCTTATTGATGAGGGATTTACGGTGCTTCCGTACACGAACGATGATCCGATTGTCGCCCGGAAGCTTGAGGAGCTTGGGTGTGCGACAATTATGCCGCTGGCGAGTTATATAGGTTCAGGCCACGGATTCCTTGATTTTTCAGGAATAAAGATCATCGTTGAGCGGGCCAATATCCCTGTTGTCGTGGATGCCGGACTCGGTGTTCCATCCGACGCGGCTATGGCTCTCGAACTTGGAGCGGACGCGGTCCTTTTGAATACCGCGGTCGCCGTTGCGAAGGACCCTGAAAAAATGGCCCAAGGATTCAAGCTTGGCGTCCAGGCGGGACGTCTTGGGTACCTTGCCGGCAGAATGGAGAAAAAGGTTTACGGCTCGGTATCATCGGTCGGTGCAGGTTTAACATAGCCAGCACGAACCCGTGGCATGCGACTCCGGCGCATGGAAAAAATCGCTGCATGTGCATCTTGCACATGTTTCATCCGGACCGGCGGGCGCATGTCTCGACCGGCCGACGTTTCACGGGCGCGTGATTGTTTTTCTGAAGCCGAATCCGTACAAGCGTGAACTCACTCACATTCTGCTTCAGGCAGACATCTTCGCACTCGAGAAGCATCCGTGCGACATGGGGAAATCCCCACTCCTTGCCGAGGAGCTTGACGCACAATGATTTGCTGAATTCCTTCTTCGTGAGTAATAGATTAATACCGATAAGAAGGATCGAGAGCGGAACGCTGATATCACGACTTTCGAGCCGGAACCGGAGTTTGACGCAGTCGTGAAACATGAGCGTAAATGGTTTTTTCTGGAAAACCGTCTCGAGTTCTCGTCCATGAAACGAGTCGAGATGTTCAATAAAGTTTTTAACGAGTAGAGTCATGAAGCTTCACCGTATGTCTAACGTACGGGAAGAGCAAAACCTGACATAAATCTCAGTAAAAAATCGAGAAAATCGACATGAACCGACATGATTCCATAAAACAACATTTATCAAACGCTGGTGGACGGCCTCCGACACAGCTTCGTTTCGCGAAAGACGGCATTATCACACCCGAAATGAAGTACGCCGCCGAAAAGGAAGGTCTCGATCCTGAAATTGTCAGGGGGGAAATCGCATCGGGACGGATGATCATCCCTGTAAGCCTCAGGCATCCCGAAGCCCTTCCATTTCTGATCGGACGGAAAGCCACGTGCAAGGTCAACGCGAATATCGGGTCATCGGAAATTCTCGCTGATATCCACTACGAGATTCGGAAGCTTGAAAACGCGATTAAATACGGCGCCGATACGGTAATGGATTTATCGACCGGTGGGGATATTCCGGCGATCAGAAACGCGATTCTCCGGAAATCGACAGTCCCGATCGGTACGGTGCCGATTTACGAGGTAATCTCAAGAGTCAGCGATCCAGGGGAAATTACTCCCGACCTGCTGCTCGAAGTCGTCGAGGAGCAGGCGGAGCAGGGTGTCGATTATATGACCGTCCACGCGAGCATCCTCCTCGAACACATGCCGCTCATCAAAAAACGGCTTACAGGGATTGTCAGCAGGGGGGGCAGTTTGATCGCGTGCTGGATGATCGAACATGGAAAAGAAAACCCGTTTTATACACATTACGATGAAATTCTCAAAATTTGCCAGAAGTACGATGTATCTCTGAGCCTGGGAGATGCTTTACGTCCCGGATCGCTTCATGATTCATCCGATGAAGCGCAGTTTGCTGAGCTGATAGTACATGGCGAACTGGGTCGGAGAGCGAGAGAAGCCAATGTGCAGGTGATGATCGAGGGTCCTGGCCATATCCCGCTCCATGAAATTGAAATGAATATGAAAAAAGAGCAGGAAATTTGCGATGACGCTCCGTTTTATGTGCTGGGTCCGGTGGTTACGGATATCGCACCCGGGTACGATCACATTACGTCGGCTATTGGTGGAACCCTGGCCGCGTATCATGGCGCTGCGATGCTTTGCTATGTCACACCGAAAGAGCATCTTGGCCTTCCTGATGAAGAAGACGTGAGGGTAGGGGTGGTATCCGCGAAAATCGCCGCGCATGCTGCCGATGTGGCTCTTGGAAAGCCGGGTGCGAGAGATATAGACGATGAAATGAGTAAAGCGAGATTCAATTTCGACTGGGAGAAACAGTTCGAACTCGCGCTCGATGGAGACCGTGCCCGCGAGATGCACGATGAAACCCTCCCCGGTGACACACATAAGAAGTCGGAGTATTGTTCGATGTGTGGAGAAAAATTCTGCGCGATGCGGATATCGAGATCGATTGAGAGTTGGGGTGCCGAGGAAGATATTGAGAAAGTTGTTACAGACCCCCCCCTATAATCCCCCCTGTGGGGGGATGGTGTGGAGGAAAATTCTGCGCGATGCGGATATCGAAGTCGATTG
>CBDURU010000123.1:0-10213 GCA_965369865.1 uncultured bacterium
CAGGAGAACTCCGTCTCTCCTTGACTTTACTTACCATGGATGTCCCCGGTCTTCGCGTATCAACGAAAAAATACCCAGTACCCGATGTTCGAAAATAATACTTTCAAGTAGTTTTCCCCTTAATTAAGGTTAAACAATCTTAATCTTTCAGGATTATATTTACAGACGTACCCAATTAGTCCCTGTTTGGAACCCGGTTTGCAGTATCCAGACATAGGATTAATTTGTGTATGTTTTTACACAGGAGTACCCGGAATTTAAGGTCTGTAACTGCCGGATGTGTTAGAATGTCCAACTTAGCTAGACGAAGTATCATGCCTGACACAGCAAACTATCTTACGATCGAGGGAGGCTGTCGGCTGTCCGGTGAGATCAGCATCTCGGGCGCTAAAAATTCCTGCCTGCCGCTTATAGCCGCCACCCTCCTCACGAAAGGCACTTGCCATATAGAAAACGTCCCCAGGCTGTCCGACGTCTTCAATATGGTCGATGTTCTTGCCTCACTCGGAGCCACCGTCGAATGGACTGCCGATCACAGCCTGGCTATCGACAACACAAACGTTAACTGCCTTGAACCCGATCCCGTACTTGTCCGGAAAATGCGTGCGAGTATCCTCGTACTCGGTCCGCTGTTCGCACGGTTCGGCCAGGCGATGATCCCATTGCCCGGTGGATGTTCACTTGGAAAACGTCCGATCGATCTCCACCTTCAAGGCATGGAATCACTAGGGGGAATGGTTGTCGATATCAACGGTGCGATTAATGTAAAGCTGAAATCCGGTAAACGTCCACATGCCGCTACGATAGAATTAAGTTTTCCTTCCGTCGGCGCTACTGAAAATATCATGATGGCAGCCGCCCTGGCCGATGGAACATCTTTTATTAAAAATGCCGCCCGTGAACCCGAAATTGTCGATCTCGCCAACCTCCTCAACGGGATGGGTGCGAAGGTTATCGGTGCCGGGGAGTCAACGATAACAATCGTCGGTACCGCTGAATTAAGACCCGTCAAGCATCGCGTGATTCCCGACAGGATCGAAGCTGGTACTTATATCACTGCTGCCGCCATGACAGCGGGCAAGGTTACACTTACAAATGTGCGTAGCGACCATCTCACTTCAATCCTTGAGCAGATTGCATCTACCGGATGCAAAATTACCACCGAAATCGACAGGGTAACGGTCGACGCCCCCGATGTTATTCGCCCTGCCGATATCCGGACACTTCCCTACCCGGGATTCCCCACCGACGTGCAGCCGCAGTACATGGCCCTGATGACACGCGCGTCCGGAGAAACAATTTTAGTTGAGAAAATTTTCGAGCGACGTTTTCTTGTCGCCGACGAACTCAGGCGAATGGGTGCCGATATCCGTGTTATCGATAACTGTGCGCTTGTAGTCGGTGGTCGGAAATTAATAGGTTGCGAGGTCAGCGCGCCGGATATTCGGGCAGCGGCCGCTTTGCTGGTTGCCGGGCTATGGGCTGAAGGATATACCCGTCTTATGGGACTCGGGCACCTCTTCCGCGGCTATGAAGATCCTGTCGCTAAATTTAATTCCCTCGGCGCTAAAATTTCCTCCCGAAGCTTCGTTAATAACGTCAAACCTGGTTTTTCTACGGGTTAAATATTTTACCGATATGTTTCATTTCACCTTCCCCCAATCCCTGTCGTTATTTCGTGTACTCATCGCGGCATTGGCTTTATTCCTTCTATCCGCGTTTTCGATATCACAACCCGAAGTCAAAGCGGACTCGCCAACTTATGAGCAGCCGTTTCCATCGTTCGGATGGGTATTCGTGTCGTGGGACGATGATCTCCTTACCCTCACTTTAAGTAATATTGAGCCAGGATCGTTTCAGATTTTTGAGCTTGATAATCCCCCCCGAATTGTTTTCGACCTTCCGGATCGAAAATGTCCTGAAAATGAATCTGTTTATGAAACGATGGATTTCAACGGTATCCCCCTGCTCGTACAGTTACGAGCAAGCTGTACAGAGGACGGTGTAGTGGTGGTTCTGGAGTCCCGGTATCCCCTCTTCTGGCAGTTAACCTCCAATGAGGACGATAGATTCGTACAGATCCAATGCCTTTTAAGATTTCGCCAGGCTGTGGAACAGGTTGCATTAGACGAGGGGACAATCTACATCGCCAAGCGGTACGTGACCACATCGGGACAAAGATTCGTTCATGCCGTAATTTCCGATCCCGCTCAATCAAGGCTCAGGCCACGCATAATTTTGGCTGGAGAAGTTAGCACACGGAACCTTACTTCCCTTCAGAATATCGTTACGGGAAGTCGTGCGGCGGTGGGAATAAACGGAGGGTATTTCTCGTGGCCAGGAGTAAGCCTTTCGCTCGTGGTGCGTTATGGCGATATTCATGCTCCACCACAACTGCACAGGCCGGCGTTCATGGTGCTCGACGACGGCCGGTACATTATGGATTACCCGCCCATCCAAGGGGTGGTCACATCGGCATCCGGTTTACGATGGGAAGTCGATCTTATCAACCAGATACCGGGTTACGGGCAGGTCGCTCTCCTGACGCCCGGGCATCCATCGAGGCTCAGGGAAGACCTTACGACGAATTTCGCCGTTTTATTTAATGGAGTTGTTGAGCATGTGAATCCCGGCGAACTCGATGACCTTTCCGGGCGCTATATCCTCTGGTCCCGAAGAAATTCACCCTCTCTCTACTTCCTGGGTTTCGGGGAAGCGGTTGATATTGAGATTTTCATAAACGACGGACGGAATTCGATCAGGCACGCCTTGCAGGGCGGACCGTTCCTCGTCCGGAACGGTGTGGTCAACGTCACGACCGAACAGGACGATATCGGTGATGATATCGCGAACGGCCGCTCCGCCCGTACCGCCGTGGGCATCGATGATAATAACCGGATTTATCTTGTTACGGTTGAGGGGACTGCCGGTGGTCGAAGTATCGGATCCACGCTTGAGGAGCTGGCATGGACCCTTCTGGATCTCGGGTGCACCTGGGCGATTAACCTTGACGGGGGATCGTCAACGGGGATGGCGATGAGTTTCAATTCACCAGAATCCGGCTTGCCATCCGGTAGCCGTCAAATCTCAACAGCACTGGTCCTGATAGACGAGTCGGGAAGTATGCAGGGCGACAGGTTTTATTTTTAGTAACCAGGAAAAAAACCTCAAACGCATCGCGGTAATCCAAATTATTATTCCTGGCTGCAAATGTCATATCCTTCATGATGGATCGATACAATACGTCCGATCACCGATGCCATTTCTGACAGGCATTTCGGACATTTTCTGAGGTGTTCCAGCACCCGGTTTTCATCTTCTTCACTAAGTTCATGTTTTATGAGTGCTTCCAGTACTTCCCGCCTGCCCACCTCAGAGCATTTGAATGGCAGGGAAAGTTTCATGGCTTAACTCCAGTGGCCTGTGTTCACGTCTCTGTATTTATTATGATGCAAGTTACCGGGGTTTTATTTTAATTAAATGACTTTTAATGCGGGAAAATTTAAGAAAATCTGTAAAACTGGTTTGGTTACTCTTATGCATGAGGGGACATGCCATTTTTCTCCAGTGATAAACCTGACTCTACTATTGTATGTCAAGGGAAAAATGCCTTGTCCCCGAAGTTTGAGTAAAATTCTTTCAACAGGTTTGGGGTTAATTACCAGCAGCCGTCGGGGAGGTGTTTGGTCAGGAATGTGTCATGGTATCCATTTGAGGTGTGTTCATCCGGAGCCGCATAGCAGGGCGGATCGGTTGGAGCGAAATCGACCGTGTAAAAGAAATATCCTGAAACATAGCTATTCCCGGAGCCATCGGCAGCAACTTCATTGCCTATATCAATACCTGACCCGCCCCAGGTCCGCGCCCATTCGAAGTTACCCGACGAATCGAATTTGCTCAGGAAAATATCGTTTGCACCATTCGAAGTGTGCGGATCACCGCCGACCGGGTCGAAATCGGCTGTGCCCCCAAACAAACCCGTAACGTAGACATTCCCGGAACCGGCAGCGGTAACTCCCAAGCCCTCACTCAAGAGTGATCCACCCCAGGTCCGTGCCCACTTTAAGTTACCCGATAAATCGAACTTGCTCAGGAAGACATCTCTATAACCATTCGATGTATGCGGATCGCCGCCGCCGGGATCGAAATCGACAGTGTAATTGAAATAACCCGTAATGTAGACATTCCCAGAGCCATCAGCGGAAACTCCATGGCCTATATCATTACCTGACCCGCCCCATGTACGCGCCCATTCGAGGTTACCGGTTGAATCGAACTTGCTCAGGAAGCAATCGTCATAACCATTAGATGTGTGCGGGTCTCCACCGTCGGGATCGAAATCGGCTGTGCCCTCGAAATAACCCGTAACGTAGACATTCCCAGAGCCGTCAGTGGCAACACCATGGCCTGCATCCCTGTCTGCCCCACCCCAGGTACGCGCCCACTCGAAGTTACCCGATGAATCGAACTTGCTCAGAAAGACATCTTCATGACCATTCGATGTGTTAATATCGCCACCGCCGGGGTCGAAATCGACAGTGCCCTGGAAAAAGCCTGTAACGTAGACATTCCCGGAGCCGTCAGTTGCAACTCCATAGCCTCGATCAAAATCTGACGCACCCCAGGTCCGCACCCCCTTGAAGTTACCCGATGAATCGAACTTGCTCAGGAAAACATCCAAATTACCATTCGATGTGTGCGGATCGCCGCCACTGGGGTCGAAATCGACTGAGCTTTCGAAATAACCTGTTACGTAGACATTCCCGAAGCCGTCAGTGGCAACTCCATGGCCTAGATCATAGCCTGTTCCCCCCCAGGTCCGTGCCCATTCAAAGTTACCCGAAGAATCGAACTTGCTCAGAAAGGCATCGTTATCACCATTCGAGATGCGCGGATCGCCGCCATCGGGGTTGAAATCGACTGTGCCCTCGAAATAACCTGTAACGTAGACATTCCCGGAGTCGTCAGTGGCAACTCCAAGGCCTCGATCATGGCCTGATTCACCCCAAGCCTGCGCCCAGCCGCCGATTGGTTCTTGAGGTTCAACCACTGTCATTTCACCGATCTGCCATGCGTCGACCTGGCCGTGAATGTCATCCAGGAATTTATCGGTCACCCTGACAAGGAGCGGATAGTTTCCGGGAACAGCATTAAGCTCATTCGTAAGCTCACCAGAATATGTGCAGCTCTCAATGCCAGACGATTCAACAAAATCAAACGGAATTACGCCCGAAAAAATTTCAGGCGCTTCAAGAGTTACCAACGAGATAGTTTCATAACCCTGGTGATCGAAAATCTCAACCGTGATTTCCGACATCTCACCAGCGGAAACCTGAACGTAATCCGGAAGGTCGATTTTGTAAGCCTCAACACAATTGGCCTCTGGCGGGAAATCGACAAGCGGGTCATCTACATTTTCTACCGGCATCCAGCTTACATCGACTGCATATCCAAACTCGACCGGAACGTCGGGAAGTCGAACATGGATATTTCTGGTTTCCGCCGACGCGACATAAAACACCCGCCTCGGAAGGTCTTGCGAGTACGCGATAAATGGATTCAGCGTTGATGAAAGGTCGCCATCCAGCTCAAGTTTGCCTGGATAATATCTTAAAATCGGAGGCATGCCGGAATCCTTGGGAAATTCTGTTGGGTTGAATAGCGATGTGTAACCGTCTGGGTTGAGTAGCACCAGTTTGTCATGGCCCATCCCTACAGACCTGTTGGTTGCTGGGAACGTATAGTCAGCACCATTGATGATGATTCCCCTTAAATCGAAGGCGGTAAGGTTCATGGGACCAGGAAAAGGATGCTGGAGCCTGAAATCAACGGATAGAATATCGGGGGGAATAAACTGTTTGATAATAATTACAATACAGGTCGTGCAAGGGACCTCCTCCATCAGCCTGACAGTGTTGAAATGCATCGTGGAGCTTCGGTCGGGGATAATTTCGACAGTCTCGCGATCTTCGGAAATGCGCACATCCCAGATGCCCCACATATAGCGGTTGGATTGAACCGTCCTCTGAGAATCTGCTAGGACTGTTTGGCTATCAGGATAATCTGATTGTGGAGCAACAGGATTTCCATTACTTCCGCAACCCTGGAGTAGAAGAAATAAGACAATTGCACCGATCTGAAGGAATCTCATTTTTTCAGCTCTCTGTCAAAGTGTTTCGATAATAATGAATTAATTCGAGTCGAGTTTAAGACGGGCTGAAATGAATGGATTAATAATCTTAATTATAATCGAATAAACGAAATAAAGGTATAGATTTGAAGTTTTGGGACTCTTTTTTTCGGGTACGACCTTGTATCTCTCAGGCCAAATCCACTTGACATTGTATAAATCACGGGGAAGTTCGAAAAATAATATTTCAAATAGAATTGGTCTAAAGTGGGAAAATTTAGAAAATCTGTAAAACAGGTGTGGTTACAATTATGAACTGATCGATTTCGCTGCTATAATCCGATAAATGCCTATCATGATCCATTCATATATTGGGGTTCCCTAATATGAACAAATTCCGATTGCCTCGTTTTACAACCATCCTGACAGCATTGGCTTTGATTTTTGCTTTACTCGCGATTCCCGCGCATGCCCAGGGTTCCGAGGATACTTCTATCAGGGAGGACGTGGCCTCGCAGGACATTGGCACCGAAGAGGAGCTCCAGGCCGAGGACGTCGAAATTTCCGAGGACATCACACCGATTGGCATTGTCGATGAAATTATTCTTACCGGCGAAATTGTTACTTCCCGGCATGCGGTACTCAGGCAGATGACATTCAGGATCGGGGATGTTATCTCCAGGCGCGATATCGACCTGTGCAGGCGGCGGTTGCTCGGTTTCAATGGGATTTACTGGATGGCTGATATCACCTGGGAGCCTGCTGAAGAAGAAAATCATATCATTATAACTATCGATCTCCGATCACGGCGTACATGGTACCTGTCCCCGTCGCAAACCGGTGGTGTAATCAGTGACAGGAATTTCCTGGGAACCGCCGACTCCCTGACTTTCGCGGCTTTCATCTCGGACCCGGACAATTATTACTATTCACTCGGATGGGGCGATCCGCAGTTGTTCGGCGGGCATAACAGTTTGTATGTCGAAGGCCACGTGATCAGCACCAGTAATACCATCCGGACCGACACTCTGATAACCACAGGCGAAAGTTATTTCATCGACAGGCACGGATTCAACCTGAACTACCGCACACGCTGGAATGAGACCATATCCGTGTTTCTCGGATACAAATTCGATGACGTGACTACCCAGAAAGCCGGCGACCCCTTCCGCGGTTTCGGTACTGATTACCACTACTTTTACTCCGGTACCGATATCCCGCGCGGCAACGTAGGGGTTTTCAGCTTCGGATTGTCTAAAGGGGTCCTGGATTCAATTTATTTCCCCACTGTTGGATACTACTGGAATTTCAATAACGGAATTTCAAACTCGGTTTTTCTGAGCGATTTCAGTTTCACTCGTCACAGGATTACCGCGGCTTACTTTTACGACCTTCATAAAGCGCGTAACGTCCTCTGCGGAAAATTCACCTATTCCTACCTCACCGGCGACCCGCCATACTACGAACTTATCCCGTTCGACTGGCAGGTCCGCGGTTATACCCTCTCCTCCCAACGCGGTAAAAGCATGATGGCGATGAATTTCGAATATCGATTTATCGCCGAACCCGAGATTTTCCAGGGAGTCATCTTCGCCGATTTCGGTCGCGCCTGGGACGGACATGGTTTCAGCTTCAATGACCTCGAATGGGGCTACGGTATCGGCCTGAGGATATACACTTTACCATTCATACCGTACAACCTGTTACTCAGAATCGACTACGGCCGCGGCGAATACGGCGACGAGGTTCTGTTTACCTTCAACCAGTTTTTCTAGTCAATCAAACACACTTCTCATAATTAAAATTTCATCAATCGGATAACAAGTGCCGACATACCAGGTGCCGACCGCGTCTCGCGGTTGGAAATTTTTTGCAGGTACCGCCTTCATGCGAGCTTGGAGCAGGTGCCGCCTCCATAATCGCTAAGCCCGGTGGCGCCTCCATAATCGCGGAGCGATTTTGGAGGTGTTTAAACTTATGGCGACTCTCAGAACTAACGCGATTCACGCTCTAAGCGTTCTATTCTAGATATCGCATTAAACAACTGATTTCTCACACTCACGTTTTCCTCATATAACTCAACCATTTCGCGAAGTTTTGGCAAGGCTTCTATAGCCTGTGGACCAATATCATCCAGCACATTAACAGCGTATATAAATTCTGGTCCATCTAGTTCAGATAGAATTGAATCGATTTGCTGCTCAGGTTCATAACCAATCTGGTATAGAGCTAGATATAACTCGTTAATATATAAGGCATCACACAACAACGAACCAGATTCATATAATTCTGCGTTGCCTGGTTGGTCCATATAGTCTACATGATCTTTGGTTTTTAATTCCTCAACCATTTCAATTAGTTCCGGTCCCCATGATTCAGCCTGCTCCCCGAATCTGCTGATTGATCTGATAGCTTCAATTTTCAGAAAACCGTCCGAAGTTCGTGCAACATCAACAATCTGGGGTAGATATTCAACCGCCGGTCCACGAATCATCGAAAGTGCACAAATGACAAGCCTTAAAAACCTGGCACCAGGATCGTAATTGTCAGTAAGATCAAAATCTGTTCTAAACATGGATCCCAGTATTGGTACTGCATCTTCTGCCGGAGGTCCGATGGATGCCAGAGCCGAAATTACAGAATCTCTTAATGAATCTTCCCGTGGAAGCACTACTATTACATCACTACTAGGTTCAGGGCGTATCATTTCAATCAATACGGGAACGGCACTCGCTGCGTCTTCACCGTAGTTTCCGATAATTCCAATTATGCTGCAAGACAACGGTACATTGTGTTCGTCAATCTTATCCAGCAGAAACTGGATTACCTCTTCCGAGCAATCTAAATTAGTAAGCAGGTCGTGAACACAAGAATATATACCTTCAGCATCATCGTCTATCAGACCCCAGATTAATTCAAGCTCTTCTTCAAGGCTTATAAAATTACTAAGTGCATTGATTGCATTAGAAGCAACATTGATATCTTCGTCATCTAGAAGATCATAAAATCGCTGAATGATCTCCGGGTCGTTTGGGTAAACAGATGTATTCAATATTACCTCGCCTAAAGAATTGACCGCCGCTGACCGAACCTCCCAGGATTCATCATCAAATGAATCCAGCAGAAATTCCCTGACGCCTTCAGCATCCGGGAACTTCCCGGCTATGGTTGCCACAGTCGCACGGTTCCATGGGTTCGGATGTGATTGAAGTGTAAGGAATTTCTCGATAAAAACCGGATCGTCGCCAGTCTCGAATAATAATTTAATTAAGTACTGGGCACACCTGATCTCATCACCCCTCATAGTTTCCAAACACTCAACAAACATATCCACACGTTTTTCCCGCTCATCCCCGGCTTTAAACAGCACAAAGCTCGCGAACATGCGCTGGAACGGATCGTCACCTTCAGCAAGGATCCTCAATTCCGCTAATATTTCATCATCGTCAAGATTATCGAGGAAAAACTCCAGTGCATCCAGTGCAGGATTCTCCATGGCAAATAGATATGTGCGCAGCATCTCGAATTGATTTTCAATCGGGCTCAGATTTGGATCGGGTTCCGGTTCCTCTCGTGGTAAAAAAGGTGAACGTGAGAGATCGGTTCTGGAAGGTGGCGGTTGAGGTGGCGACGAGAAGCCGGGGCTAGGATGGGATGTACTCCGTGGCGCACCACATCCTGACACAATCAATAAAATACTCAGTCCAATAATAACCAGGAAAGATCGGATTAAAACTATTTCATTGCAGTTTCTGTTGCACATACACTTAAATCCTGTCTCTTCTTAAAAAGAGTACCAGAAATATTATAACACTCCAGGGTGACTCATAAAAATGTAATTCACGAAAAGGTAATTTAGGAAAAGACTGACACACGCGCCATTTCCCCCCTAACCTGTCCTATTAGTTAGTAGAGATGAACATCTACAGGCCCGGGTGCCGTTGACAAGCAAAGTGAGACATGTAAGACGTGCAAGCATAATGAATCTTCGGGTCGAACGTGCTTGTCGACGAATATCAAAATGTAACCCGGGTGCCGCCCACATGCGCGATACATAAATTTATAAAAGTAAATATGTATTGA
>CBDURU010000124.1:0-10076 GCA_965369865.1 uncultured bacterium
CAGCTATCGGACAGCCCGTATAGACAACTTCCAGTTGTTTAACAAAAAAAACTCCCAAAATCATGTCAGGTTTTTAGCTTCTCATACGTTAAGGTTGCGGAGGCTTCGTATGAGAGATAATAAAAATAATCGACCGCTGGAAGCGGACAGCACATTAATCCGATTGCTGGAAGCAAACGGCACGAAATTTTTAAAGAACATTAATCAAGGGGAGATTAGGAAAAGGTTTGGGCATAACCTGCCACATTGGACTTTTGACGGGGCTGTCTACCATGTCAGGTTCAGGCTTTTTGATTCTATCCCGGCAAAGATCCGTCAGGAGCTGATCGAAGAGAAAACAAAACTTCTTACTCAAATCAGATCACCGGTAAATGGGTTTACCGCACTTGAAAAACGGAGGCTCATGTTCCTCTACACTGAAAAAGTGGAAAGGGTACTCGATCAGGGTTATGGGCAGTGCTGGTTGAGGAAGAAACCGGTTGGTGATCTTATAACGAATGCTTTAAAGTATTTCGAGCGAGAACGGTATATTCTCTACGCCTGGTGCATTATGCCCAACCATGTTCATGCCGTGGTTCAGCCTCTATCAGGATTCAAGCTGCCGGGAATTATACATTCCTGGAAATCTTATACTGCAAACCAAGCGAATAAAATCCTTTCAAGGAAAGGGAAATTCTGGCAAAGGGAATATTTCGATCATATTATCAGGGATGCTTCCGGGTTTGTTGGTAGTGTTGATTATGTCTATACTAATCCGGAAAAAGCAGGATTAGATGGGTGGGAGTGGCGATATAAATTTGATTTTAAATGACCGCTGGAAGCGGACGCCACATTAATCCGATTGCTGGAAGCAAACGGCACGGGTTATACGATCTCACTTAATAAAGATCCTGCTTAATAAGGAAATCAATCCACCCATTCAGCCAGGAAAATATTCGTGTCTCCCGGGTTTGCCTGGTTACGGTTCGAGCCGAAGGCAAGCATAGTTCCGTCCGGACTGAACATCGGGAATGCGTCAAATCCATCGTAAGTTGTCACCTCTTCGAGATTTGTCCCATCGACATCGACAATCCAGAGATTGAAATCCATTGGCATCATGGAATAAGCGTTGGTTGCGAAAATGATCCTCTCATCACCGGGCTGGAAGAACGGGCAGAAATTCGCGCCGTTGTTGTCGGTCACCTGGAATTTGTTAGAACCGTCGGCATCCATAACCCACACCTGGAGGGCCATCGGTGCAATTGCGTTGACAGATATCATTTCATTATAGAGAGCTATTTCCGGTTCGGATTCAGGATAATATGCGCGCCATACGATTTTTGTGCTGTCCCAACTGTAGAAGGCGCCGCCGTCGTAGCCGAGACGGTCGGTCAATTGGATCTTGTCGCCTCCGTCCGGAAGCATTGACCAGAGCTCAAGGTCTCCACTTGCTAACGATGTGTAAATAATCCGGCTCCCGTCGTGAGCGTACGTGGCCTCGGCGTCATAGCTCGAGTCGTTTGTCAATTGTTCGATATTGCTGCCGTCGAGGTCGGCCCGAAGGACTTCAAATTCCGGCACTAAGCCCCAGACATAGCCTGCACCAAGCTTCTCCGGACAATCTTCATTGGTCAGGTGAGTGGAGCAGTAAATAATTTTATCGTCATTCGGATACTGGAAATAACTGCACGTGGTTACTCCCGTTCCTGCCGAAACCAGCTCGAATTCACCTGATTCAATATCCATTATGTAAATCTGGTCGCAGCCGTCCTCCTCGATATGCCTTTGAAAAATGAGCCTGGTTCCGTCGGCCGACCAGTATGCCTCGGCGTTTTCACCCTCGAACGTCATTTGGCGCATGTTCGCAAAATGTGTTTCACCCTCATAAATAAGGGGATTATCCACTTCTGCAACTTCACCGGCTTCAGTCACTTCTTCAACTGCATCGTCATTTTTTGATTCATCTGAATTGCAATTGAATTTTGAAATTTCTTTTGCATCGGCACTGCTCCATGGGGCTGAATAGAACGCATATGCCGCTACGATAACCATAAAAAAAGCAATGAGTATTGTAGTACGATTCATTTGTCTGGCAATTCCTTTTGAATAATTACAGAAGTCATAGTATTATCGTTCGTGAACAAAGCACGAAGCGGGAAGGAATAATAACAAACCTTTGGGTAAATTTCATTAAATGGTGAAAACACCGATGAGAAATACTTTATTATTAAAAATAGCCTTTACTGCACTCCTGGCACTGCTTGTAACAGTGCCTGTCACGGTGTCAGCTGGGGAGAATCCACCTGACCTCGAACGAATTACCGATGACCTGTACTTCCTGGCCTCAGATAATCTTGGCGGAAGACTCCCAGGGACGCTCGGATTTGAAATCGCCGCTGAATATATCAAGAATGAATTCATTTACACAGGGCTGAATCCTGGTACTCCAGACGGGTCCTACTTCCAGGATTTTGATATTACAAGTGGTGTAAGCCTTGCGGGAGGAAATTTCCTTGATGTTACGACGCCCGATGGCACATTTTCATATTCCGCCGGCGATGATTTCCTTCCACTGTTCTTCTCACAGAATGCTTCTATTGAGGGAGAGGTTATCTTTGCCGGGTATGGGATCACGTCCGAGGAATACAACTGGGACGATTATGCCGATCTCGATGTAAACGGGAAAATCGTCCTTTGTTTTCGCGATGAACCCGGACGGGACAACCCCGACAGCCAGTGGGCGGGGATCCAACCGACCATGTATTCGGGATTGAGATGGAAAACCTATAACGCACAAAATCACGGCGCTATCGGGCTGATCCTGGTGACAGGCCCCGCTTACCTTGAAGAGGGAGTCGACGATGTATTTATCGGTCTCGACCATACAGGCGGTTTCGGCGAATCCGGCATTCCGGTTATCCAGGTAAGCCAGGAAGTCGCTGGCGTTATTACAAGCACACTTGGAGCGCCGCTATCCATGTTTCATGGCGAAATTGAACGGCATGGAATGGCATTTGGCGCCCCACTCGAAAATATAAACATTTCTCTTGCTGTTGATCTCGAACGCGAATATACAGAAACCAGGAATGTTGTGGGGATTCTCCCCGGTTCCGATCCTGTCCTCAAAGATGAATGGGTGATTGTCGGTGCGCATTTCGACCATATCGGCCTTGGTTTTGAAGGGAGATACTACGGGGAAATCCACAACGGGGCGGATGACAACGCATCGGGTACTACAGGATTGCTCGAACTTGCGCGGCTGTTTGCGTCATCACCTGAACCACCCGGAAGGAGCATTTTATTCATCGCCTTTTCAGCGGAAGAACTTGGATTACTCGGATCGAGTGCGTATCTCGATGATCCGATTGTGCCAATTGAAAATACGAGCGCGATGATCAATATGGATATGATTGGACGTGTCGGCCCGGACGAGGAAGGTGTCATGCACTGCGCGATACACGGGACTGGCAGCGCTCCTGAATGGGAGGAGATAATCTCGGACATTACACCCGATGGCGAGGTGGAATTCAGAGCGTTATCCGATCCGATCGGCGGTGGAGATTATTTGACTTTCTATCTCGCTGAAATTCCGGTAATCAATTTCTTCTCCGGGATTCATGATGATTACAATCGCCCATCCGATGATGCGGACAGAATCAACTACGAGGGACTCAGATCGGTGATCGGGGGCGTTTATGACGTTGTCGAGCAGGTAGCAAATCGGGACGCTAAACTTACTTTCCAGGAATGGGATGTTCAATCCGGATCCATCAGTACGGATGTCAGTTCTACGGGTACATATGGTGTCTACCTTGGCACGATTCCCGATTTTGAATCGACCGTCGATGGCTTCTTTATTGTTGGTGTCACACCGGGAAGTCCCGCGGAAGCCGGCGGATTGATGGGCGGCGACCGGATAATCCGGCTTGGCGATTTTGATGTTACCGATATCTACAGCTACTCCTACGCCCTCGGTGAATACGAACCCGGAGATACTATCGGCATTGTTGTCCTGAGAGACGGGATAGAGATAACACTCAATGTCACTTTCGGCAGCAGGGAGGAGCGCGAATAGATCGGTAAATTATGAGGTCGATGTCCGATTACTGCTTCAGACGGAAACTCAAAATTCCACTTAATGAGGTCGTGGACAAGCTCTCGGATGCCCTGTTCAGTGAGGGATTCGATGTTTTACAGGAAACCGTTGGAGACTCATCGAAGAAAGTAAAAATCTCTGCATACTTCAAGGATTTTAAAAGGGGAAAGAGCAAACGGTATTCAAAATGGCCTGCTGATAAGGAAGAACAGATCGCCAAATCTACACCATGTACAATAATTGTGGAAGTTATGCCCAGCGGAGCTGTCGAGGTTGCTGCGTTCGATCCGATCAAGGTCATGAACGCGAGTAAAAACCAGAAACTTTACAGGTATGCCGGGGAACTCAGAGAGAAGCTGATGGCAATAATCCACAGGCTGTAACAGTAGCACGACCGTCAGGGAGTCGCTCCCAGCGGCAGAAGATTTTCCGGTATTTAACCTTCCCCATACTGGGCTTTCATCCATTCCTTGTATTCAGCCTGTTTTTCTTTCAAATTACGCCACCATGTCTCGTTGTTCCTGTACCACTCGATGGTCCTTTCAATATTTTCGACGAATCCGTATTCCGGCTTCCATCCCAGGACCTTATTAATTTTAGATGGGTCGACCGCGTGCCGTATCACATGCCCGGGACGGTCTTCAACGTGATTAATGAGCGATTCCGGTTTGCCGAGGGCTTTCAGGATGATTCCTGTGATATCCAGCACCGAAAGCTCATGCTCTGAAGAAACATTGAAAACTTCACCGTTGACCTTATCGCCATCGCTCCTCAGCAGGACATCGATAGCGGAACAGTGGTCGAGGACATAGATCCAGTCACGGGTATTTTTTCCATGTCCGTACACCGGAAGCGGTTTATCTTCCATCGCGTTTGTTACAAACAGGGGAATAAGTTTTTCCGGATATTGGAACGGCCCGTAATTATTCGAGCACCTCGAAATTGTCACAGGCAGCTCATAAGTGGTCCAGTAACTCCATGCGAGGCGATCCGCGCCCGTTTTGCTGGCTGCATACGGGCTTTTCGGCTTGAGATCGTCACCCTCGACCGATGCGTGGTCCTCAGCCTCGCCGTATACCTCATCTGTGGAAATATGAACGAATCGCTCGATCCCTGCCAGCCTGGCGGAATCCAGGAGGATATATGTTCCCCAGATATCCGTTTCAAGGAAAGTCCCGGCCTCACGGATCGACCTGTCAACGTGTGTTTCGGCGGCGAAATGGACTAACGCATCGACATTCCTCATGAGTTCTTTGACAAGTTTTTCATCTGTTATATTTCCATGGAAAAATTGGAAATTCGGGTTATTCCAGATTTCCTTGTCGAAATTTTCTAGGTTCCCGGCATAGGTGAGCGCGTCGAGAACGATTATCCTGTCGTCAGGATGTTTTTTTAGTGTGTAGCTTACGAAGTTCGATCCGATAAAACCGGCGCCGCCGGTAACTAGTATTCTCATATGATGGCTCCTGAAGAATGTCTCGAAGGATTATTCTAAGCACCTGGGTTCCAAAGGGCAAGTGGATACCCGGTCCAAATCAATGCGAATATATATAAAAAGCTGTCGAATAAGTACAATAGACCATCGGTCGGCTTTATGATATATTATATTTGTAATCGGGGTAGAGGGTAGGCATGGGTATGAGGTATAATAATTAAGAACATTTCTACAGGCTCGTATCACAATAAACGGTGATTTATGCCGTTAATAAAGAAGGAGCCTTTAAACAAGATGCCAAAATTCAATTTCAATGTGCGCGACCGGTTCGGTAAAAATATTACCGGAACCGTCACTATGGACAGCCGCGATCAGTTGATCGAGCGGCTACGAGATCAGGGCTACTTCGTTAACAAAATTACAGAGATCGGGGAAAACACCTTATATGAGCGCCTTGATAGGGCTATCCAGCGCCTGAGTCCGATCAAACTGAAGGACATGTCGATCTTTTCGCGGTTAATGTCCACTATGATCAACGCCGGTCTGCCAATCCTGCGGTCACTGAGGATTATCGTTAAACAGACAGAAAATACACACCTCGCTGAAATCCTCCAGAATGTGGCGAAAATGGTCGAGGAGGGGTACTCGTTATCTCATGCAATGGGTCAGCACCCAAAAGTTTTCGATACCCTGATGGTCAACCTGATTAAATCGGGTGAGGAATCGGGTTCACTTGATATCGTTCTCGACAGGATCGCCATGGATATGGAGCGGGAAATTGAGATCAGGCAGAACGTACAGGCGGGTATTCGTTACCCGATCATTATCCTGTCCGCTGCCGCTCTGATCGTCGGCTTGATTATGATTTTCGTCGTCCCAAAGTTCGTTGAAATTTTCCGCGATATGGACGCTACGCTGCCCACAATGACCCTTATCCTGATTCAAATATCCAATGTCGTTGTTCACGGTGCTCCGTTTCTGGTCGCTGCTATTTTTCTCCTTATTATTGGATCGAAATATGCAAGCAATTTCCCATTCTTCAACAGAATTAAGGACGCTATCCAGTTAAAGCTTCCCGTTTTTGGATTCCTGCTCAGACGTATCGCGTTGTCCAGGTTCTCCAGAACTTTCGCTATTCTTCTTAAATCGGGAGTCCCGATTATTAAAAGCCTGACCGTTGTCGAAGAGACCGTGGGTAATGCGGTAATCGCCGCCGCTGTTGCGAAAGCGAAAATTTCAATCAAGGAAGGCGAGCGTATCAGCTACCCGTTGGAAGAAACCGGTGAGTTCCCTCCCATGGTTATCGACATGATAGCTGTAGGTGAGGAAACAGGATCCCTTGATGACATGCTCCAGAAAATCAGTGACTTCTATGACAGGGAGGTCGATTACACGATCGATGCGTTCACGACAATGATCGAGCCGGTACTGATTACTATTATGGGTGTTGTCATCGGTTTCATCGTTATTTCGCTTTACCTCCCACTGTTCAGTGCGATTGAGAATATGACTAACGTATCGACAGGCGGTTAATCGTAGAAAATTTATATTAATTTTTGATCTCGAATATACCGGCTCAAACGAGCCGGTTTTTTAATTCATAGGAAGTGACCAAATACATTTTGTGAAAGTCTGTGGTAATATCCATTTTAAAACTTGACTACAAAACGTTATGCCGGTTTTAATACTGATATTATTCTTCGTCCTGGTAATTTTTGCCTATGTTTTTTATGCTTATAATCGTCTTGCCCAGCTTCGTAATGTTACTGAAACCGAATGGTCGCAGGTGGATGTCCTGTTAAAAAAACGTGCCGATCTCATTCCCAACCTGATCGAAGTTGTCAAGGGATATGCCAGGCACGAGATGGATGTACTTGAAAAAGTGTCTGTTGCCCGTACCGAAGCGATTCACGGCGGCTTCGACAGGGCAGGGGGGCAGGACACGAGCCTCTCATCGCATGTTAAATCCATCCTCGCACTGAGAGAGAGTTATCCTGATCTCAAGGCAAACCAGGATTTCCTTATGCTCCAGTCCGGGTTATTCAGGATCGAGGATGAGATCGCGGAGAGACGTTATAATTATAACGACGTTGTAAAAGCGCATAACGATTTTGTTTTGAAATTTCCCGGAAATGTTGTCGCTGCGATGACCGGGTTTTCATTACTCTGTTTATTTGAATTTAAGGGATCGAGGGAAGCGCCCGCGCTTAACCTGGCTCCCGGAGAAGAAAGAGTAGAATAAGCCATGGCTACAACCGACGCAGGAACTAAATACATGCAGTCCAGTCGGATTACACGGATCGGATGTTTCGGGCTGGTTCTTGTGCTTGGTCTGCTGATTCTGATCGGTGCTGTCGGCGTCCGGGCAGAGATAAATAATAAACGTTCGATTGCCATCGGTGCGTATAACAGGATGGTCGAGCAGGCTGAAAAAGCTCCCGGTGTCCTGAACCGCATGCTCTCTTTCAATTGCGGCGAGGATGCTGAGGTATCGGTTACTGATGCGGGTAATTCGGTCGCGCGGTTATCCGATTTGGATGCTCCGTCGATTTCAGTTCTCGAGGAAATCTGGGACGAGATCGAGCTCGCATGGGTTGAAGTCAACCGTGGATGCTCCGGCAGCCTGTCGGAGAATGCGTTCAGGGATTTGACGATCGAGATGGAAGGGCTTCGCAACCGCTTTTCTGTCGAGAAGGGAAATTTCGAGGAAGCCGCCGAGATGTACAATTCGGCTTTAAAAACTTTCCCCGCTAATATCTTTGCGTATGGCAACGGTGAGCTATAATTACCTGGAGACGGTATATGGAACACATTAAAAAAATATCTCCATTGCTCATTTCTGTAATTCTGTTAATCCTCTGGTTACCCGGTACTGCATTCGCTGAGACAGTCTCGTCACTCGGGGACCCGACAGGTTATGTGAACGACTATGCCGGGGTGATCTCGAAAAGTGATGAGAGGACGCTCAATTCAATTTGCGAAGACCTGGTCGCGGCAAATTCCGTAGAGATGGCGATTGTGACGATTAATACCACAGGCAGTACTGATATTTCGGATTTCACTCTTGAATTGTTCAACACCTGGGGTATTGGTGGTAAGGAAGCGGATAACGGTCTCCTTATCCTGGCAGCTATCGATGATCATGATTTCTGGGTTACGACGGGTTATGGAATCGAGGATGTAATTACCGACACACTGGCAGTCAGGATAATGGAAAATGAAGCGGTACCGGAATTCAGGAACGATGATTACGGTGAGGGTTTAATAAAAGCCGCTACTCAGTATGCTGCTGTACTCGGCGGTGAAACTTACGATACCGGCTTTTCGTTTAATTTCGGGTGGGTGCTGATACCGATTTTTTCCATCGCTGCCCTGATTATCCTTATTTCATTTGCTGTCCGGTTAAAATGTCCTCGATGCGGCAGCCGTGTAACCATGTCAAACGACCGCGAGGTCCTTTCATCGGATTACTCGCATTCCGGGATCAGAAAAAAAGATTATGTGTGCAATGTGTGCCATCACGAATTCAGCAGGATGATAGTTATTCCGATGCTGGTAGCACAGACCGGATCCGGAGGGTCTTCCGGATGGAGTTCCGGCGGCTCATCGGGATGGTCGAGCGGGGGAAGCAGTTTCGGAGGTTTCTCGGGGGGATCGTCCGGCGGCGGCGGTGGTGGAGGAAGCTGGTAAATTATGAATGAGAAAATCAAATGCCGTTTATGCGGCCAGGAATTTGAGACGGATCGGGAGTTCTGTCCCGGATGCGGAGTCGCGACTGAAATTCTATCCGGCAAAGTTGTAATTCCCCCGCCGAGAGGATCCGTAAATGACTACGCCGGGGTCCTTTCAGATGATGAGGTTGCCGGACTCTCGGGAATGCTCGAAGAGAATCTCGATCGGACAGGAATACCCGTTGTAATAGCCACACTCGGAACGACCGACCCGTTACTGCCATCCGAGTACGCTTTCCTTCTTTACAACAGTTGGGGGATCGGTAAACCGAAAATCAACCGGGGACTGTTGATCCTGCTTAGTGTCGATCAAAAACATGTTGAATGCGAGGTCGGGATCGGGCTGGAAAAATACATCCCGGAGAAGCAAGGGGACGAGATTGTCCAGGAGACATTTATCCCATTTTTTAAGGATGGCAGTTATTACCTCGGTTTAAAAGCCGGTACTGAAGTGCTACTGAAAATCATACGCGAAAAAGTGCCGCGTCCGAATAAATAACATACCTTAATTTGCATGTGAAATGCTAGCCCCTCAATTTGCGTGTGAAATGGTGGCCCCTCAAAACGAGCGCAACGATGATCTCGCAAAGCTTTAACGTACTCGGAAGCGAGTTTGGAGGGTTTCTATTTTTTTCGTTCCCGGGTGCCGCCCATACGCGAAGTTCAGCCCTAGCCGGGTGCCGCCCATACGCGAAGTTCAGCGCTAGCTGAACGGAGCTTATGGGTGATCATCACTGTCTTATCGCATGCCGACGGGTTCCCGGATAAATAACACACTTTAATTTGCGTGTGAAATGGTGGCCCCTCAAAACGAGCGCAACGATGATCTCGCAAA
>CBDURU010000125.1:0-9960 GCA_965369865.1 uncultured bacterium
ATCATTTAAAGCCCTCGAAAAAACGACAAACCGTAGAACAGCACGGCAGTGCGTCGAATGGATTGTTTTAAGGTCTTAGACGCACTGCCGTGCTGTTCTACGGTATTTTTCACAAAAAAGCACCACCATTTCTGGCGGTGCATGTTGTTTCATATTCGAAGCCTGTATCAAGCCATATTCCTTTAACTCCTCTTCTATCCACTTGGGGGAGGAGGCACCGGGGTTGGAGGAGGCGGAGGCGGCGCGGGCGGTGGCGGCGGTGGTATCGGTGGCGGTATTGGCGGCACCGGCGGAGGTGGGGGAGGCGGTCCCGGAGGCGGCGGTAATGGTGGTGGCGGTACTGGCGGCGGTGTCGGTGGAGGCACCGGCGGCGGAATTGGCGGAGGTGCAGGCGGAGGCGGCAGCGGTGGTACTGGCGGATTTGGAGGCGGTGGCGGCGGTATCGGTGGCACCGGAGGCGGAGGTGGTGGAGGCGGAGGTGGAGGCGGCGGCGGAATCGGTGGTATCACAGGTGGCGGTGGAGGAGGAGGTGGGGGCATGGGGGGTCCTGCTCCAACAACCATGATGTTGATGTAATCGTAAAGATCGATTGTCGTGCCGTTGCTCGATGCGGTAATCAGGCATCTATATATTCCGGGGGCCGTTCCGGTAAGATTTTGAATTGTCGCGAACCACTTGGTCGTCCCGCTGGGGGCTAACAAGGTGATCCCGCCGGTAATCGGGGTTGTGTTAATCGTTACGTTGCTGACGTCATTCTGGTGATCGAAAACGTCCAGCGTGATAACACCCGATGTGACCGCGCTGATCGGATTGCTTATGATCTGGTTGGCGATCTCGTACGGCTCATCGCAATTGGCGGGCCACGAGCATTCGATCAGGAGCGTGAACTGGAATGGCGGCGTAAAAGTGGTCGGCAGTGGGGTCTGGACATGGAACTGCTCGACAAATGTCAGTCCGGGACCGATAATTCGGCCGGTTACGCCTTTCGCGAAAGCCTTGAACGGGTTTACAACGCCCGCGGGGTACGGATTAAAAAGCGCGGTATAATCGTCGGCGTTCAGAAGCGAGTAACCGAATCCGGGATTTGAAAGGAACAGGGTCCTCAGATCGAAGATGTTCAAACCGGTCGGGTTCATGATGAACATATCGAAGATAAGCAGTTGATTGGCTGGATTCCAGGAAATCAGGTTGAATGTCACGGTCGGCATCAGGAAGTTGGTGACATCGAAATGCTGCTCGGCCTGGCGGGATTCGACCGCTTCGAGAGTCTCGGTCGCGGGATCGAAAGACAGGTCGTATGCTCCGATAATTCCTGTGAATTCATTCTGATCGGGCAAGTCGGTGCTTGCGGCACTGGTCGCGGGATCCATAACAGGTGCCGCCGGTGAATCGGCAGCGGAACCGCATCCAAGCGCTCCAAGTAACGAACCTATGGCCATAATGATCATTAAGAGGTTTTTTAGGTTTTTCATGGCATTACTCCTTATATTTGGTGGGGGTTGCAGATTGGATAGTGCAGGGATCGTGCCATCGGGCGAAAAATTCACCTCAAAATCACATGCCCTGAAAGCCGCTATTGATGGGGCATACAGTGGATTCAGTTAGCTGCATATATATAAGATAAAAGCGGCAACACTAAAACCTCTCAAAATAAGAGAAAATCAGGCATGTTAACGAGGGGAATTTTTAAAAGCTGGATGGGTGGGTGGTTACAAGCGTAGTGTAGCGTAGCTTGTGGTGGATGATATCTCATCCAATTGGCCAGCCGCCGTTTTTGTCTATAACTTCGTCGATTTCTGACATCAGGCGGATGGTCTCTGATAATGCCGACACAATTCCCTGGTAGTGGTCGATGTCATCGAGTGAAAGTGCACGACCTTTGCGATCCTTCAGCCATTTATGGCAAACCTGGTAGCCGCCGACATGGAATTCCCACACTTCCTGTGTTACTCCCTCAAAATACTGCGTCTTGTTGATCCAGACACGGCCTTTTTTCGATCCTTGTCCAGGTTCGGTGTACCTGACCTTCTCAACATTATGATCACCATCGACGGGATATCCGGTAAGAGCTGGACCGTGTTTTTCCATAAGGTGCAGTCCGACCAGCTCACTACCGAGAGTCAATAGTTTTCCGAATAGTTTCTTTTTAGATGTCAATGGGAGTCTTGGGAAATCGATTTTAAGGAATTCAGCGTAGCGGGAGCGGTAGGTCGGTGAATGGAAAACGGCGTACATGTAATTGAAGATATCTTCCGGTCCGAATGTCTTTTTGAGATCGCCTTTCCCATCAGATATGAATTCCAGTTTCAGCCGTTTGGAGAAATCCTTTATAAACTCCTCCGACAAATTTGGCCGACGTCCCCCCGGCGCTTTGGATGCTTGTTTGTCTTTGAAAAGGCTGGGCTTTTCGGGATCGGGGTACCAGTAGAGGGGGAATAGTGAATTGATATCGTAAACAGCGCATGATTTATGACCAATAACATGACAAGTTGCGAAAATATCCCATCTATCTCTTGTCTGCCTTGTTGCGATAAGCCCGACGTTCTCCTTAACTTTCTTAGTTTTAATTGCCAGCTTCTCCCCTGCAAGCATGTGGTGCATGACTTCCGGTCGGGGCATACAGATGAAACCTCTTGTTTGTCCTGTGTAGTAAGTGAAACGCTTATCAAATGGACGATACAGGATAGGTGCAACATGCTTTTTATCAAATTTATGATTAAGCAAATCTTTTTGAGCGAGATCCACCTTCCAGTCACGAACATCCTTACCGAGCTTATATTTTTGCCGTGCTTCTTCAATGGGTAGAGATGAAAAATCACTAACCGTATCATTGACCTCCTTTTCTGACCATTGAATTGTCAGCTTATCTCTTGCGGTCACAATGCCTACTGAATTCACCGCCATTATGTTGTTAACCTTCCACCCATGCTCATATTCCGCGAGTAATTCTATATCCTGCGGGATGAAAAGATAGAAAGGCGATTGAGGTTCAAGCGGTTCCCATTCGGTTGTGGAGACATCTGTTTCAAGAAGGTGATGATATTTATTATTTCTCAATCCCCATAGATGAGCATGCCGGACAGAAGCAGCTTTCTTCTTTGCATCTTTACGCTTTACGAAAATACCTATCGCGACTCCCTGCTGGATGTCGAAAACATTCTCATCCTTTGATCCGTCCGGACATTTTTCTTTTTTCTTAGAGTTGCCGTGAAGGTCAAGGATGAAAATATCATCGAATGTTGTCATTAATGACTGGCGCATACCTCGGAAGGTTGGATTGTCGATATAGCCGTGGTTTGAGATGAACGCGAGAATGCCGTAACCTGTATTTTCAATCCTCCACTGAGCGAAACGTATGAATTTGACGTAGTCGTCATTAAGCCATTTCGGGTTTCTCTCGCCAAGCGGTTTTCCATCGACTTCAAAATAATTCTCTGTTGACTCATTAGTTCGGTTATCCTCACCGCGAAGAAGATCGTGAATCCATTTCCCTGTATTTTCAGAATGACCCGAATACGGCGGATTGCCAAGGACAACGAGTATCGGAAGATCGAGCTTTACTTTCACCGCCGCGTTCGCTTCCTCGACAAGTTCTCTCGCGAAAAGGCTTCCGCCTGCTATTTCATATGCCTCCTCAAGCGTATTAGTCAGGTAAATACCAAGACGTTCATCGGATTTGAAATCGTATCCGTAATCCTTAAGCTGGATACCGAGTTTCATGTGAGCGACCGTATAAGGCGCCATGAGGAGCTCAAACCCAAATAATCGTGGCAGGAGATACTGAGTAACATAACCCGACCATGTGCCTTTCTGTCCCTGGCTCACAAGCGTTTCATGAATTTGATCAATAACATTATGGAGAAATGTTCCTGTCCCGACAGCGGGATCGAGTATTAGTACCTTGTGGCATTCTTCAGTAACTTCCCTGGGTTTACCTGTTTCGGGATCGTCTATAACGTGAGCGACCTGGGCTTTCGAAGTATCCGCAAGGCCATCCTTAAGACCAAAATCGGTTTTCAGGATATGGTCTACACTTTGAACAATATAAGAAACAACCGGCTCCGGAGTGTAATAAACACCGCGCGCTTCGCGCATTTTGGGATCGTATGCGGCAAGGAACGTCTCATAGAAATGAACAACGGGGTCTTCCTTCTTTGTTCGTTTTCCAAAGTCCTTAAGGATTGACGCGATATCAGCCCGGTTAAGAAGTTCAGCAAGGTCGTCAACAGCCCAGGTAATTCGGTCATCAAGGTTCGGCCCTGCCAGTTCGGTGAAAACCTTGCGGAGGAAAGGGTTGGTTTTAGGGAGATCGTATGCTGCGTGCTCGCGTGTAAAATTACCATTACCGTCCCAGTAACATCTAGCGGCGAACAGCCCGTAACTGACTGTCTGTGCATACATGTCAGCGAATTCATCCCTTGTTAAATTATGGAGCAGTACTTTCCTGAAACCTTCGAGCAGGTTTTCAAGGTTCCCGCCGTTCCCTTTTTCCCTTAAAGCGAGTGAAATGCTGTCACGAATCAGTCTGGCAAGCCCGGCCATACGGCCGGCAAGGTCTTTCGGGCCTTTCAGTACCGGGGCTCGGATGCTCAGGAATTCGCGAATCAGGTTTTCAAACTGCTGAATTCCATTCGGGTCCGGTTTCAATTTATAGCACGCACCAACTTTAGCCAGGCGTGTGGTTAAACGATGCTCCCGCTCGACGAACCACCGGAATTCAAGGTAATCGGTCGTTATGAAGTTTCCAAGTCCTTCAAGGTAACGTTTAAACTGATCAGATTTTTCAAACTGTTTCAGGGATACTCCGATATCCTTGGCTTCAATATGCCCAAGTGGAATTCGTCCCCTGGAAACTATAAAATCGGGTGCGCCACACTCGATACGTTTCGGTTCATTGGTAGCAGTAATGCCACTCTCGATTGATTCAATAAGCGATTTAAGGGCCGGGCGGTGAGTATGTTCGGTGGAATCTCCCCGCTTCAAGGCTTTTTCAATTTTTTTCAGATAAATGGATACGTTATTCGCCATTGCACTGGATAACATTATACAGCTTCAGTAGCTGGATATACAATTTGCATGGAATAACTTATACCTCATTCGAGTGCGCCAATCATCCCTGAACCTGTCCTATTAGTATATAGAGGATAAACAATTCGACAAGTTCAGTACGGGCAGGCTCATGGCACCCGTGCTCCGAATCTTCGATTAAAACGAGTACAGCATGAGCAACGGCAACACCGAAAATCGCTGAAATGGCCGTTGCTCCCGGTGTTGCCCGGATACGCTTATTTCGCCGACAAGCTCCGCTTTGGCTCCGCTTGTCGTCGGCACCCGGCTGATGCTCATCGGTCTTATACCCGTTGCATGGATACGAAAAAACCAAAAAAAAACGCCTGAGCAACGGCAACGCATGCAACGCCATCCAACCGCAAGATGCAATCGGCTCATTTGCGGTCGGCGTCTTGATTCAGTTCAATCTTCTGGGGCTTCTTTGTCCCTGTAATTTCCCAGTACCGCGCCATTCATAATCGCTTTCGATGCTTCACGTCGTACCATGACATCAGGGTCGGTATTGGCGATCGCTCCAAGCGTGAGACGCGCGCGAAATCCGCCTATCTCTCCAAGCGCCCACGCGATATCCCGGCGTATCATCGGGTCGCTGTTTTCAGTCAAGGTCATAAGCCTAGCAATCGCGCGCTCGTCGCCAAATTTCCCCAAAGCCCAGACCGACGCCGACCGCACCATCTCTTTATCGTTTAACAGGCCGTCTAAAAGACCCATAAACGCTTCCTCGCCACCGATCTCCATAAGCGCCCCGGCGGCCGATAGCGCGATTTCGGGCCTTGCGTTCATGGATTCGATCAACGGCCCGACACTCGACAGCGCGCCGATACGTCCAAGCGCGCGAACAGCTTCCATCTCGAGTTCTGAATCGAATGACGAGCCTGCCAGGTTGAGGAGCAATTCAGCCGCGGATTCATCTCCGACTATCCCGATCGATTCGACAGCAGCGAGCCTGATCGCGGCACGGTCGGGGTTCGAAAACCATTTTCCGGGTTCGTCGGCAAATTTAAGAAGTAATCCCAGTCCATCGCCGATCTCAAGGATTCCGATCGCCCTCATGATTCCAAGCGCAAGAGAAGCGTCGGGATCCTCAAGCTGGTCGCTAAACGCAATAACGAGGACGACATCGGGAATTTCGCGAAGCTTATTAACGTTATTCGCGAAATCCGGATCATCGGGATATCCAAGAAGATCGGGGATCGATTTCAATAATTCTTCACGGGCTGTGTCGGGCATGGTTTCCAGTCAAATAATCCCACACAGGCGGAGAAGTGGCAAGGGCAAAAAAAAAGGGGCTGCTTTCGCAGCCCCCGGGTGATCCTTCGATCTCGCATTTATTCAATATGAAGGATCACCGGAAATTAATCCTGGTCCGGTCGATTGAAAGACCGGTTTGCCAGTCTACATCCTGAAAAACCCCATTCGCCCGAACCTGGGACTCGACTCGCAGCACACCAGGCCCGGGGGTTTCGGTCTAAGCCGTCTAAACCATTTCAGAACTGTCCGCTTTTCGATGCTGACTTCTATTGCTGTCTCTATATTAAAAGGAATTCACACTCCGTTTACATGCACAAGGCATCAATTTGAGGGCCTGAACCACGAAATTCGATCCGGTTCGTTTCGCTCATTAATATAGTCACGGCCGGGGGGTACATGTTTGTAAATACTATTCAATGGGGTTTTATACGATATCGTTTTTTCCGGGGTACTGCATAACGCATGGCAAAGTGTGATTAATACTAGTATGGATATTTTAAAAGTGATTATGCTGTGATTCGTCGACGAAATTATTCAGATCAAAATTTTTTGGTGGATTTAATTTTTCCTGCGAGCGGTAATTCGCGTAATTCGCTGGCTGACGATGTGTGTGGCAATCAGTGTCCAGCCATCCAGGTCGATGGTTTCACCGGGGACCGGGACATGTCCAAGCCTGTGGAGGATAAATCCAGCGGCGGTGTCATAGTCCCCCTCCGGAATTTCCACACCCAGGCGATTCGCGAGATTACCGATCGGGTAGCTTCCGGGAATCACCAGGCTGCCCATAACCCATCGCGCGTCGGGTTCATCGCTGTCATACTCATCATAAATTTCCCCGAGGATTTCTTCGAGGAGGTCCTCAAGCGTGACAAGCCCTGTGATGGTACCGAATTCATTAACGACGAGTGCTATCTGTTCACCACCCGACCTGAATTCACCCAGCAGATGAAGGATATTCTTCGACTCCGGTATAAACCGGACCTCTCTCAGGTGATTATCGACCGTGTCATCGAGTTTGCCTTCCTGCTGGAGTTTCAATACATCCTTGCCCGCGAAAATCCCTCTTGCCTCATCGCCATCATGTGTCAGTACCGGAAGACGGGAGAATCCTGTCGAGTTAACAAGATGCAATGCGGTTCTGATGGAGTCTCCGATTGTAACCGTAGCCATGTCGGCTCTCGGTGTCATGACCTGTTCGACCAGGTTGTCGGCGAATTTGAAAACCTTGACCGCGCGTTCACCCTCCGATGATTCAATCGCTCCCTGTTTCGCGCTCACCCCGATCATATGGACGATCTGTTCCTCGGTGATTATCTCCTCATCGCCGGCACGGAAAATTGTATCGAGATTGAAAATTTTCGATGGCAGGTAGGTGATCAGCCATATGACCGGAATGAGAATTGTTGCCGCCAGGTCCAGCAACTTTGAGATTCTCATCGCGTTCAAAGTCGGATTTGAAAGCGAAAGTGTTTTAGGCGTGATTTCCGCCACTACAAGTATGAAAATATCGATAACGATCGTGGCGAGGACGATCGGGACTCCCCATCCGGGCAGCATTGTATGCGCGCCGACCGCTGAAAGGGTAATAATGCAGATATTCGTACCGATCAGCGTGGTTCCGAAAAACCTGCGGGGATTATCACGGAAAGCCTCCACGAGCCTCGCTCTCGGATCGCCTTCGGTGCCGGCATGATGCAGGAGTACCCGCTGGGCCGCGATAGTCGCGCTCTCGGCGAACGCGAAGAAATAAGCGAGTACAATAAATACTGCAAATATCACAATTAACATTGCGTTATAAAGTATGAGTGCAAATCCGGACTGTTCAGCTACGCCGTGAATCTTCAATCTCCTTTCAGGTCTCTGTTACCCTTATTCTGATTATTTTCATTACCAGCCTCGGCTTCTTCGAGGGACACCTCAACGCGCCCTATCCTGTTATCGTCGACCTCGAGCACTTTGAAGGTCACCAGGCTGTACTCTGGATCGTCCGTTACATAGTCCCCGTTCTCCCTCGAATGATCGGGCTTGATTGGAATCTCCTCACCGACCTCCGGGATTCTTCCAAGCACCTGGTACAAAAGCCCGCCGACCGTTTCAATCCCGTCGTGTTCCGGAAGTTCAACACCGATTTCATCATCGAAATCATGCAACCCGAGTTTAGCGCTGACCACGAAAGTCCCGTCGGCGCGTTTCTCAACCAGCCTTTCCAGCGGTTTATCGTACTCATCCTGGATATCCCCGACGATCTCTTCGAGTATGTCTTCGATCGTCACGAGGCCGGCGGTACCCCCGTACTCATCAAGGACAATCGCCAGGTGCGCCTTACGTATCCTCATCTCCTCAAGAAGACTCGTCAGGTCTTTAGTTCCGGGTACAAAAAGAGGATCCGGACGTACAAGCTCTGAGATCGATATCGATCCAAGGTCGCCGCTCTCGACATGTCGAAGGATATCCTTCGCGAAAAGCAGCCCCTTGATATGGTCCTGGGATTCCCTGTACACCGGGATGCGGGAGTTGCCGTGTTTAACGACCGTTTCCAGGGCCTCATCGATCGAGTCGTCTATTTCAAGAGTCACCATATCGACTCTCGGGACCATTATTTCCCGTGCCGTCAGGTCGCCGAACTCGAATATCGAATGTATTATCTCCTTTTCCTGTTCCTCCAGAATCCCTTCGTCTTCCCCGACACTTACCATGGTCATCAGGTCTTCCTCGGTGATCCTGGTGGCCCCGGGTTTCAACCATTTACCGGTAATAACCCTGATAAGAAGTTTTGCCAGCCATTCAAGTCCGGCAGCGAACGGATATACGATTTTGATAAGTCTATCCGCAAGCGGCGCCAGGGCCATGGTTATCCGTTCAGCGTTTGAGGCGAAAATGGCTTTGGGGAGAATCTCTAAGAACATGACGATAAGCAGGAGGAGAATCACACCCCAGGCAACAATCGTCCAGGCGGGAAGGGAGTACGCCTGGATTCCCCATTTGCCGAGAGATATCCAGAGTACAGTGAGGACCACGTTGGACGTGATTTCCATTGCCAGCATCACAGCAATCATCCTGGACGGGATACTGAGAATTCCCTGGAGCAGTCGCGCGCGACTGTTGCCTTCAGCGACTTTTTTACTCAACCAAATTCTATTCAGGCTAAGAAGCCCCGCTTCGAGTCCGGAAAATAGGAACGACAGCAAGAAACATATAATTATTCCAGCCAGATGCGCTATGCCGGGTTGTGAGGGTAAACTACCAGGATCGTCCAAGGACGGTCTCACCTGCCTTTGAGCCGGTAGGCACTGATGCTGAAACCCCGCAGGCAAAACCTACAACCCTGCGGCCGTTTTTGCGTTTCGCATTTAAATAAATCAGGGGATAACTTCTACTACAGTAAATAGAGTCGCTTTCCAAGTCTTCTTCCATTAATGGTATATCCTGCTGATATTCTATACATAATATCGCATTTTGTCACTACCTGGGTGAATAAATATTTGATTTCAGGTTTTGAATTGGTTTAAGTTTCAAGTTTATTTAGGTATTGACATTTATACTCCTGCCTGACCGGATCGAACTGGTACTTGACTTGTTGAAAATTATTTGGTAAATATTAAATGTAATAAAGAGGTGCCGTGTAGCAAGGGTTTCTAC
>CBDURU010000126.1:0-9935 GCA_965369865.1 uncultured bacterium
AAAGGCGTCCCCTGAGTTTTGTAACAAAGGTCGGAAAGGCGTCCCCTGAGTTTTGGGAAGGTCGGAAAGGAGTTCCCTGACCTGGCAGAATTTGAATGGATTAGGGGACGCTTTTCCACTCATCCTGAGTTGAAAGTGTCCCCGCGGAAAGGCGTCCCCTGAGTTTTGTAAAATTTGTTGTATTGATCCATCTCATTTGAATTCCTTTTCACAAAAATCCCATTTATTAATCGAACCTTAACTCTAAAATGGTATTCTTTACCTTAGTAACAGAATTGTATCTGGTTAACCTTTTGCCATCATCAGTTCGAGGAGCTGAAATGCGATCTATAAGACAGGTATTTACCGTAATTCCAATAATTTTAATTTTCAGCCTGGTACTAGTTCTTCTGCCGTCGAACGCCCAGGATGCCGTGGACGAAACCACTGGCGATACTTACCTTCTAAGGTTCGACCCTGAACCGGGCGCGGAATATACATACAGCCTGACGACATCCGGGACCCGCGGCGACCGTATCGCGGTCAGGACCGAGTACTACACGGTTTCAATCGCCGATCTCACCGATGGGAAATTCGGGTTAATTGCCGAAGGCGAGGATGTCGCGGACGGCGCTCCGCTCGCTTACCGTTTTCAACGCGCGTATTTTCCTCAATTCCCTTATACCATTGATGAGCTTGGCGCCACCGATATCGCGTTCGGGCAGCCGTTCCCGCCGTTTGTAAATATCCCGATTCTCCCGGAAGAGGAAATTTCGGTCGGGTCGACCTGGTCGGGAGGGCCTTCAGGGATTCTGCCGGACAGAAATGTCGGGACGATTACTTTCACATTTCAATCCACGGTGAAATCGATCGCGTCATACCGTGGAGAGAACTGCGCTGTTATTGAGACTTCGTACGAGGTTGCCCTTGAGGGTGGAAGGCAATCGTTCCGGTCGTTCCTCGGGCTTGTGGAGGGTGATCCACCTGAAGAGCCGGGGCAGGGCGCTCCGGTTGGCGGGATTGTCGATGGATCGCGTGCCGAAGAAGTGGGGATACAGCCGGGTGACATGGTAATCGAAGCGGAAGGAGAGAGAATCCGTGGCTGGGGAGGGCTCGAGGAGATCATCCCATTGATAATTCCGGAGAAGCCTTTGGAACTCAGGATTAAGCGGGGGGATGAGGAATTCGATGTCGAAATAATTCCGGAAGGGATTCCGGTAGCCCTGGTCAGTGCCGCCGGCGGTTTGATATCCACATGTTTTTTCAGTACCGATCGCGGGATTCCACTGAAAGTGGATGTCCAATCCGAGGAGTTGGTTTTCACTCTCACGTATGCGAATGAGGAAACTGAAGAAAGGGAAGTTGAGCTTCATATAATCTGGGAATACCAGTACGCCGGAAGGTAGATATTATAACAATTCCGTTAAACAAAAATTGATTGGACATATTTTGCTTTGATGGAGAAACCCGACCTCTAACCGGTTTGTTTACATGATGAATTAATTTTCATTTGCGTAATTTATGGATACCTTGTATATTTTATTTGTATAACATTTCCCATTTCAGGAAAGGCCAGACAGGGAAGCACGTATGTAATAGGAGACAATCATGAATCGATTTGTGGCTTTATTAACAGTGGTGATTATAGCTGGTGTTATTACGGTGGGTTGCTCCAGTAGCGGCGGTGGAAGCCCGGTAACACCAACAACCGATCAGGAGCAAACGCCGGAACTTACGACAGAATCAAATCGCGCTGGATCAGGAGCCCGGACCAATCTTCTGGGCTACTGGGATGTTTACATCGATGCCGGGACCGGGACTGTGGAATTGGTACAGGACCGGCATGCGATGTTCACGGTTAATCTCACGAACATCCTGAGCAAACAGATAACCGGCCTGAATTTCGAAATCATCAATATAATCATCGAACCGGACCACATCGACGTCGATATCGATATCATCGTGACACATCCATTTTCCGGGTATCCGGAATTCAATGGTTACGATCTCCGAGGGATTTTCATGGGGGACGGTTCGCTCACGTTGGAAAAAGGAAGCCTGAAATACCCGGAATTGGGAGTCGACCAGTACATGCTGCCAGATACCATCGATGGTGCGGGTGGTCCCGACGGGTATACGCGGTGGTTTAATTTCACTGAATTCTCCGAGGCTGATTTCCCACTATTTTCATTTACGGCAGGGAAAATAACATCACTGGGTTTCGCGGGAACAGCGACATTGTGTCCTTACAAGTATTACGCGGACGGCCTTCAACCGGAAGCTGACCTTTGGAACTGGTTGAAAACACACGGGGATCAGAACGGTGTATTTTCACAAAGCGTTACTAATACCCGTAATTTTTATATAAGGTTTCCAACACCCGAGCCAGGGCTTCAATTCAGCGTCGCGATAATTGTGAGCTGGGAGGGGCTTGAGCCGGAATATCATCCCGCGAACTGTCCGGAGGCGATCGCGTGTGAGGTAACCGACAACAGCTATGTTTACTACGTTGACCCCATGGAGAATGGCGGGTACCTGTATCTGGATATCAGTCTGTTCGGGTGGGACTACCAGCCATCGAAGATCTATATCGAGTCGACGGTTTTGAATTTGGTTTATGAGTTCACGACTGACGAAATGATCCCGGTCGACGAAGGCGATCACTACGCCACATATCATGTCGAGATTCCCGCGGATAATGTGACGGGTATCGAAGGGCAGGAGTATTGGGTGATCGCTGAATATGAAGAGTTTGACTATACGAACGATTTTGGAGTTCCGAACTTAGCCGGAACCGATCCCATGGCGGCTTGCTTCCGGTATGATCTGGAGGTAATAGATGAGCCTCCATGGATTGAAGTTCTTATCCCCAATGGCGGCGAGAAATGGCTGATTGGAACCGAGCGGGAAATCACCTGGGACTCGTGGAATGTTTCCGGTACCGTTTTTATAGATTACTCGAAAAGCAATTTCATCGACGACATTAATCCTATTGCGATCGATGAACCGATCGACGGCAGCTTCATTTGGGAAATTCCGGATGACGAATCCGACACTGTCCGCGTGAGGATTTCATCAACCGGCATTCCCGGTGTGTACGACATATCCGATGAGGATTTCAGAATCGTTTCGGTTGGCGGCTGGGCACGCACCTGGGGCGGGATTGAAAGTGATGGTGCCTATGCAGTTGCCACTGACGACCTCGGGGGTATATATGTTACTGGCGGGTTCATGGATACAGTCGATTTCGATCCCGACGGCGGCGATCCGCACACCTCGAATGGTGATACCGATGCCTACCTGAGCAAGTTCGATACAAATGGTAACTTTCAATGGGCACGGACCTGGGGTGGGTCAGACAATGATTACGGCAGGGGAATTGCCGCTGACGGCAACGGAAATGTCTATGTTACAGGCAAATTCAGGGGCATAGCCGATTTCGATCCCAACGGCGGCGATCCGCACACCTCAAATGGTGACAACGATGTCTTCCTGAGTAAATTCGATTCATCGGGCAACTTCGAGTGGGCACATACCTGGGGTGGTTCAGACAGGGAACAAAGCTTAGGAGCTGCTGCTGACGGTTCAGGGAATGTGTACGTTACGGGTGTATTCGAGGACACAGTCGATTTCGATCCCGACCCCGGTGATGAGGATCTGCACACCTCAGGTGTTGATAGCAGCGATGTCTTCCTGAGCAAGTTCGATTCATCCGGTAACCATGAGTGGGCACAGACCTGGGGTGCTACGGTTGGCTACGGAGTTGCCGCCGACGGTCCTGGGAATGTCTACGTGACGGGCAGTTTCGAGGACACAGTTGATTTCAATCCCGACCCCGGCGTTGAGGATCCGCATACATCGAATGGGAGTGGTGATATCTACCTTAGCAAATTCGATTCATCGGGTAACTTCGAGTGGGCACGTACCTGGGGTGGGGAGACAGGTGATCAGGGTGCTGCTGTTGCCATTGACGGTTACGCGAATGTCTATGTTACCGGTAATTTCACATCAACAGCCGATTTCGACCCGGATGGCGGCGATCCACACACGTCGAACGGTGATAGAGATTCCTTCCTGAGCAAATTCGATTCATCCGGTAGCTTCGAATGGGCACTTACCTGGGGTGGATCAAGCTGGGATATCAGCACTGGAGTTGCCATCGATGGCTTAGAGAATGTCTATGTAGCTGGCGAGTTCAAGGCCACAGTCGATTTTGACCCCGACGGCGGCGATCCGCACACATCGAATGGTTTCACCGATCGCTCTCTGAGCAAGTTCGATTCAATGGGTAACTTCGGATGGGCGCGGACCTGGGGTGGGCCAGGTTGGGATATGGGCATTGGAGTTGCCGCTGACAGCTCCGGGAATAGTTATGTTGCAGGCACTTTCGAGGGTACAGTCGATTTTGCTCCAAGTGGCCCGCCCTGCAACGACGACCCGGATTTTCATAACTCGCACGGCGGACAGGATGCGCACCTGGCCAAGTACCTCCCGGACGGCTGCTGGTGATGATTCTGAGTTTTGTTCAAGAGGAATATGTCCAACTGGTATCTTGATTTTTCTGAATTGTCCATTATATTTCTTCAGGCTCAGCGGGAGCTTCGCCCTCCCAATTCGACCTCCCACCAGGTAAAAAAATCCCCCTGTTCAGCATTGATATACGTCGACAAGCACGTTCGACCAGGAGATTTTCGAGGTCTGGGGGATGGAGATGTCTCACTCAGCGTGTCAACGGAACCCGTTGAGATTATGACAGGCAAAAAGATGGAGTCCCCGATCTCGAATCAATAATAATTCAACCAAATTGGTCCAATTTGTTAAAAAATCGTATTGGTATCGGATGACATCGCATCATATATGTGTTACCATTTTTTATTACGCCCTAAATTTAAGGCGGTAATTTTACTTTGTCCGTTCACTCGTAGAGCGCAGCCGTAAATTAGCCCTCGTCGAGCACCTTGTCCATCGGAGGTTTGTAAAGCGTGTCTATTGAATCACAAGTACCAGATGAAAAGCCGGATTCAGTCCTACCGGCGGAAACAGGGGCAGAGCAGGAAGCGGTAACCAAAGAGCCGGTCGAAGATTCGACTTTAACTCCAACAACCGATCAGGAACCGGTAATAGTAGAAACTCCCGAATCACCCGAACCTGTCATCGCGGAAGCGAAGGAAGAAAAACCGGTCAACCCGACTGAAGCGGCACTCGCAGCCATGAGCGATATGAAAGTGTACCGGCGTGGCGACCTCGTTGAAGGCGCGATTGTCCAGGTGACCGAGGACGCACTCATCATCGACATCGGTACAAAAACCGAAGGTATTATCCGTCGTGACGAGGTCGGACTCATACCCAGTCCCGATCTGTCAGGATTTTCTGTGGGCGACAAAATCAGCGCGGTAGTTATTAATGAGGACGAAGAAGGAATATATCATCTTTCAAAACGTCGCGCGGACCAGACCCTTGTCTGGGAGAAAGTAGAGAAATCGTTGAAGGATGGTATCCGGGTGATAGCCACCGGTTTCCGGGCAGTAAAGGGTGGGCTCCTTGTGGATATCGGGACGATTGCATTTCTCCCGCAGAGTTTGATCGATATCCGCAGGATCGACGATCTGGAGCAATTTGTCGGGCAGAAGTTTGAAGTAAAGGTTGTTGATTACGATCGTGATGCGAAACCACATCCGAAGATTGTTGTCAGCCGCAGGTCGATCCTTGAAGAGGATCTAACCGCCGAACGGGATCGAATTTACGATGGCCTGAATCCGGGTTCCATTGTTGATGGTAAGGTTATTAAGCTAACCAACTATGGAGCGTTTGTTGATATCGGCGGCCTTCAGGGACTCCTGCATATTTCCGAGATGAGCCTTGGCCGGATTAAACATCCCGGCGAGGTCATGAAGGAAGGCGACACGATCAAGGTTAAGATAATAAAAATCGATAAAAAGCGAAAGCGTGTCAGCCTTGGACGGCGTGAACTTCTTCCGAATCCCTGGGATTCAATCAATGTGAAGTTCAAAGCGGGACAGGTTGTGGAAGGCATTGTGGTAAGGACTGCCGATTTTGGCGCATTCGTTAAAATTGACGATTACTTCGAAGGCCTTGCGCATATTTCCGAACTTGTTGAAAACAGGATCTCTCACGCTAAGGAAGTGTTCAGTGCTGGCGACAAGGTCGATGTTCTTATCATGAATATCGATAAAAAGAACAAGCGTGTCAAGCTGTCCGTCCGTCGCGCTGCACAGGCCAGGCATAAGAGCGAGGTTGCCGAGTTCATGAGGACTCAGGGCGATCTGGAAAATGTTTTCGCCACGCAACTCCAGGCTGCCCTTGAAGGGGGCGAAATTGAAATAGAGCCTGTAGAGCCCAAAGCTGAAAAAGAAGCGGTTGAATCCAAAGAAGAACCTAAAGAAAAAGCTGTAAAGCCCAAAGCCAAAAAAGAAGTAGCCGAATCCCTGGAGGAACCCAAGGAAAAAGCTGAAGAGCCCAAAGCCAAAAAAGAAGTGGCCGAATCCCTGGAAGAACCAAAGGAAAAAGCTGAAGAACCCAAAGCTGAAGAAGAAGTAGCTGAATCCAAGGAAGAACCCAAGGAAAAAGCTGAAGAACCCAAAGCCAAAAAAGAAGTAACCGAATCCCTTGAAGAACCCAAGGCTAAAGCTAAAAAGCCCAAAGCTGAAAAAGAAGTAACCGAATCCCTTGAAGAACCCAAGGCTAAAACTAAAAAGCCCAAAGCCAAAAAAGAAGTGGCTGAATCCGCTGAGGAACCCAAGGCTAAAGCTAAAAAGCCCAAAGCTAAAAAAGTAGTGGCCGAATCCGCTGAGGAACCCAAGGTTGATTCAGAAGAGGCTAAAACTGAGGCAGCGAAAGACATTGGCGAGGAAGCTAATGCTAAGGAAGCTGATACTGAAGATATTCCTGCTGAGGAAACTAAAGCTGAAGAAGCTAAAGCTGAAGAGCCCAAGGCTGAAGAAGGTTTGGATGAGGGTAAAATGGACCCGTCAACCAATGGTACACCGATGTAATATATCATCCTGCCTGGGATTTATTGTGCCGCGCTTGGCTCGTGAATTATAAAAAATATGTAGGAACGCTGCTTGCTGCGTCCCTGATGGGCAGAGCAAGCACTGCCCCTACAAGGAAATTCTTAATCAACATGCAGGTTAGTAATAGAAAATTCAACCAGTTTTGATTATTATAGACCCGCATACAAGCGGGTCTTTTTTGTAATACCGCTGGAATAGATAAATTCAGAATGAATAGCAAACCTCGCTTAATCGGGATAACGGGGGGGATCGGTTCCGGGAAATCCACCGTCGGGACAATGCTCGACAACCTCGGCGCTTATGTTATCGACACCGATGAGATCGCGCACGAGCTGACATCGAAAGGCTCCCCGGTCCTTCATAGAATTTCTGCAGCCTTTGGGGATGTTTTAACTCCCGATGGTGAGCTGGACCGGAAAAAGGTGGCGTCGATCGTATTCGAAAATTCCGCGAAACTTGAAGTACTTGAAAATATCCTCCATCCTGAAATTAAATCCGAGCTTATGAAACGTGCTGTCGATTCCGGAAAAGACCGGGTTTTTGTCCTGATTCCGCTTTTATTCGAGGAGAAGCTGGAAGATACTGTCGATGAAATCTGGCTGTGCTACGCAGGGCGGGAAACCAGGATCGAGAGGGTTATGAAGCGTGACGGCGTTGAGCGGGAGTCGGTGGTTGCGAGAATGGGTAACCAGATTCCCGACGATTTGAAACTTGAAAGGTCCGACCTGATCCTCGATACATCGGTTTCCATTGAAGAGGTCGGGCAGCAGGTTAAAATAGCGTTTGAAATTCTTGAATCCGGGACGGGTGAATAATTGTGTGGGGTCTGGAGGACGCTCTAAAATACCTGGACGACACCGCCCCACCGGGAAAAAGCGAGTACGGACTCGGCCGGATCAATCATTTACTCGAGCTCTTGGATCATCCTGAATCCGGTTACACATGCGTGACAGTAGTCGGCACCAACGGTAAAGGTTCGACCGTTGCGTTTCTGGATTCACTTCTCAGGGAGCATGGGCTTACGGTTGCCTGCCACATTAAACCCCATCTTGAATTAGTTACAGAGAGAATTAGGATCGACGGGCGGGACAGCACCCCGGATGAATTCGCGTCGGCGTTATGGGAAGTTAAGCAAGCAGTGGACGATGCCTGGTCGAGGGAGGATAAGGCAACCTATTTTGAACTGATCTTCGCCGCGTTTCTGTGCGCCGCAAGAACATCGGGAGTTGAGATCGTGTTGCTGGAAACAGGGCTTGGCGGACGTCTGGATGCCGTGAATTCAGTTGATGCCAACCTCGTGGTGCTGACTTCGATCGGTTTCGATCATACTGAATTACTGGGAGATACACTGGAGGAGATTACCAGGGAGAAAATCGCGGTGGTTCGCGATGGTGGAATCCTGGTTGTACAGGTAAATCCGTCAGAGGTTATGGAAGTTGTAAATGAATTGAAGCAGCGGGATGTACAGGTTTTTTATAACAACGAAAATGTTTCGGGCATTAAACTTGGATTGGATGGTCCGTTCCAGGAGTTGAATGCTTCGCTTGCGTTAAGGGCGTTAAAAATTCTGGCCCATGAAATTATACCCGGGCGTTTCAAAAGTGGATGGGATCGGGAATCGATAATGCGCGGGTTCGCCAATGCCAGGTTGCCCGGTCGCTGGGAAAAAATAAGCACGGATGGGGATCGCACATGGATTATCGATGGCGCTCATAATGTGTCCGGGTTGACCGGTGTTCTCGATAAATTCAGATCGGATTACGATCGAAGTGGAACTATAATTTTCGGTATGAAAATAACAAAAAATGCCGGGGAGGTTATCCCGATACTTCTCCGATCGGCGTCGAGGCTGATATTTGTCAGAGTTCCGTTTTTAGGATCCTGGGACCCTGTGAAATTAGCCGGGATTGCTGGTACAATACTGAATGATAATGATAAATTAAGTCAGATTCAGGTTGATTTTGCCGAAAATATATCTGAGGGCATAGATCGGGCTGAATCGGGCGAGTCCTGGGGCAGCGCGACCCTTATTACCGGATCGCTCTACCTTGCAGGTGAAGCCAGAGGGATTTTAAAATATATACCGGCCCGTGAGAAATGATCCCCGAACAGGCCGGATGGGTCTGAAAGGTGTCCTTAAATTCAAGTGACGGGGTGAATGAAAATGTCAGGTGTGTCGAGTTCATTTCTAACAAAGAGCATCATTCTGCTGGCACTGGTTATTGTGGCATTCGGTGGCAGCACGTATTTTGGCAAGGAACTTGGCCGAAAAATTATGGATGTTACGAGGTCGAACCTCGAGACGCATTCTCTAATGCTGGAATCGTCAAACCAGGGTATTGGGATCGATGATGTTGTGCTGGATATCGACGGCCGGGATACGTTTGGATTCGATTCGGATAATTTTGGCAACAATCGGTTCCCGAGGGAATGGGCTGACCCGGAGGAAGGAGAATTTGAAACTGTATCTGAAGAGCCAGGCGTTGTTATAAATCTACTCGATCCCCCCAGCCATAATATTGACAATGGGGGTACACAGGATCCACAACATGAAGAACGTCCCATTGTGGTTACCGATACCGGGACGGATGAAGAGGACGGAGATGTAATTTACAGGATTCAGGTCGGGACATTTTCGGAGAGAGAGAACGCGGAAAATGTCTGGGAAAGCCTGATCCAGGCGGATTACGATGCCAGTATCTCGACTTACACCGATTCCGACAGGGTGATGTACCGCGTTCAGGTGGGGATGTATCAGGACCGTCTGGAAGCGGACAGGCACGCCGAGGAACTTCGGAGCATGAATTTCGACGCCTGGGTCTATCAACTGAGTTAATTTAGGTTACAGGAAAAATTAATCATTATTAACCATCGAAAAAACGACAAACCGTAGAACAGCACGGCAGTGCGTCTTCCACCTTA
>CBDURU010000127.1:0-9896 GCA_965369865.1 uncultured bacterium
GATTCATCAGTGAGCGAAGACAGAAGATCGGATTTCTGGGGTGAGATCGATCGTCTGGTTGAGAAGAAGACCTTTGTACAGAAGATGATCCTGGAATTTCAGAAAGCCGATCTGAAGCTTCGTTACAGTGAATATGTCGGCCTGTACTTTATCTGCGCGCTTGTACCTGGAATGATCGGGTATTTAATAACAAAAGATATTGGTGGATTCCTGATGCTGGCCGGCCCGGGACTGATTATTCCAAGGGCATACGTAAAGATCCGCCAGTTCGCAAGGATCAGGAAAATCGATTCACAGCTTGTCGATGCGCTGGTCCTTATCTCAAACTCGTTGAAATCCGGTTATAGCTTCCTGCAGGGCATGGAACTCGTAGGTGATGAAGCACCTTATCCAATCGCACATGAGTTTAAGAGGATGCTTCGCGAAACCAACCTTGGTTACCCACTCGAGCAGGCATTGGACGGCCTTGCCGAGAGGGTTCCTTCTGAGGACCTTGACCTCGTTGTTACAGTCATCAAGATTCACCGCCAGATCGGTGGTAACCTTGCCGAGATTCTCGACAAGATCGTACATACGATTCGGGACCGGATTAGAATTAAGGGTGAGATCAATACCCTGACCGCACAGGGTAAATTACAGGGTATCATTCTAACCCTGATGCCGCCCGCAATGGCGATAGGGATTTACATGTTGAATCCTGAATTCATGATGCCGTTATTTACCACGCTGATGGGTAAACTTATGCTTGGGGCCGCTTTTATACTGCAGGTGATCGGCGGATTCTTTATCAAGAAAATCGTGGATATTAAGGTCTAGTAGGGAGAATGCCATGTTTATTGCAATAACGATACTGATTTTAGGATTTGCGCTCGCAACTGCGTACGCTTTCTCTAACAAGGAAGCGGGAGATAAGACTTTTGAAGAGCGCCTGCGCGAGATGTCACGCGATCCGGAGACCATCGACCTTGCTGAGCTGGAACTTTCGAAACCATTCAGCGAAAGGGTTATTCAGCCCATTATTGAGCAAATCTCAGGGCTTATTACCAAGATCACCCCTGCTGAAGTCCTTAAAGAAACCAAGGGCAAGATCCAGCAGTCAGGGGTAAGGATCAATGCAAATTCCTTTGTAACCTTACAGATACTCCTGGCAATCGGACTCCCTGCATTTATGGCTATCATGGGAGTGATTGAAAAGATCGGGGGCCTTAAGGGTGTTGGGTTCCTGGTCTTCGCCGGCTTAATTGGCTACTTCCTGCCCGATATATGGCTCAAGAGTAAAGTTAGTGGCAGGAAGGCTGAAATTCAGCGTAAGCTTCCGGACGCACTCGACCTTCTTACCGTGTCAGTGGAAGCGGGGCTTGGATTCGATATGGCCTTGAACAAGGTTGTCGAGAAACTTAAGGGTCCGCTTGCCGAGGAATTCGGCCGTGTGCTGCACGAGGTCAGGATGGGCAAACCTCGCCGTGATGCAATGAAGGCTATGTCGGCGAGGGTCGATTCGCCGGACGTCAGCCAGTTTATTGCCGCGCTCGTTCAAGCTGATAAACTCGGTGTCAGCCTTGCGAACGTCCTCAGGGTCCAGTCGGACCAGATGCGCCTGAAGCGTAAACAGCGGGCGGAAGAAACTGCGATGAAGGCTCCGTTGAAGATGAGTTTTGTCCTCGTTTTCTTCGTGCTGCCGGCGTTGATGATCGTACTCCTGGGACCTGCTGTAATCTCGGTAATCGAGCAACTGGGAGGTCATAATTCCTTCTAATCCTTACAGCCTTTGGGTGACTTACAGTTATGGAATTATTCAATGATTTAAGGCTAACCTCCAATCGCGGCGAGTCCGTGAGATGCAGGCTTGCCGATGATTTCCTGGGCAGGTTGATCGGATTAATGGGTCAACAGGCACCACCGAAAGGGAAAGGAGTTCTGATTCGACCCTGTAAGTCGATACACATGTTTTTCATGCGTTTCGCGATCGATGCCGTGTTCCTGGATCGGAATTTCTATATTGTGAAACTTATCAGAAACCTTAAACCGGGAAAAATTATTTATCCGGTTCCGGATGCATGGCAGGTACTTGAGGTAGAATCGGGCAGTCTCCCGGCTTCATTTACGGAAGGAACATGCCTGACTGTTAACGCAATTTAGGCTTTCGCATTTCGGGAAATTCAAACCCTTTGTATGGTACTATTCTTGCGTGAGACTGTTATCACGTTTTTCCCTTTTACTGATTATTTTAATCCTGTTTCCTGATAGCGCCGCTTTCGCTGAAGGTGGCATGCACATTGTTGTAATAGAGCCCAATGCGGACAGTACATGGTCGATTATCGAATTTGTCGATAACTCCCTGATCGAACGGACTACCGTTGAAATCCAGGAAATTCCCGCAAATATCGGATCCGCCGGTGGAGAATCAGGAACCGTTGAGGTCCTGTCGGCAAAATCACAGCCATTGATTCTTTTCTTTAACGAAATTCTCATGGACCTTGAAGAGCGAATTATGATGTTCGGTCGTGCCCGGGTCGAAGCACGTTTGAGGGTGGAAGCCGAACGGGAGATGATTGGGGGACTGTTTCAGGTCCCGGCATGGCCCTATATAGCGGTCAGTGAGGTTCCAACCAAGCAGATAGAGATTGACTGGTATTTCCGTCTGGATGACTGGCGGCGATACCAGTTTCCTGCGGCCAATTATGCCGGAGAGGGTGATTTCCATGGATGGCAGGTTCTGAATACAGTCGAGCATGGATTTTATATCTGCGAATCTGAGGAGCCTGGTGAGGGAAAGGGAATTGTCATTAATTATATTTACCGTGGAGATATTGAAGATCTGATCATAGTTATCCCAAAATCCGTGCATATATCGGCAATATATTTGACTGGAGATTACAGCCCTGTTCCACCGGTCAATGAAATAATTATGACTGAACCCTGGGAAATCCTCGGGCCGGCTGATGAATATACGACTAATTTTAATGCAAATGGCCTTTTATCGGCAATCCGTACCTCGGATAGTGGTGAAAGTCTGGGCAGGTTCATATTTGTACCGGTTGGCGATCAACTCCATGCTGAAGCTGCATGGACTTGTAAGCTTGATCCAGAGCCGAATCTGATGAAATATCCAGGGGCAGGTCCCGATCTGTCCGGAACGATCTTTATTTGCTGGTTTCTTTTTGGCGTTTCTGTAATGGCAGGAAACTGGATATATCGTTTCTCAAATTCGGGAAGCCTGGAGCTTCTTGTCAGGTCGATCGTGACCTATCCCCTGTACCTCTTCACAGGCCTTCTGGCTGCCGGGTTCTGGGGCCTTGGGTTTATCCCGTCAGCAGTATTAATCGCCAGGTTCATATCGCCTGAGGGCAAAAGGCTCGCAGCATCCGGTGTTGTAATTGCATCGAGTTTTGTAGTAATGTTTGTTTCCTGGATAATAGTTGAACTATAATTGTTTCACATAAGTAAATTTTCTGATAGAATTGGTGTGAAAACAGGTTGTAGCTATGGCAGATACCGATAACACAGTCGAAAGGGAAGAGGAATTTGGGAATGGGGAGGATACCGGGTCTTCCGGTGAAGTTGATTCAGTGCAGGAAAAAAAGGTGAAAGGCTCGAAAAAAGGAAAAACCAAAAAAGCATCGGGGTCACGATCCAAGCAACCGGCAAAGCAGCAAAATAAAAAGCGGCTGGAAAGATCGGTCGGCATGGAGATGCCCGGTAACAGGTACAGGATATTCCTTGGGGTTGGGACGATCCCACCGGTAGCGGAAAGGAAGCATTTTGTAGCGAAATTAAAGAGCCTTGATAAGCTCAGCGTCACTGTCCTGGAGGGGGATAAGGAGAACGCGGATGAAAATATCCTCGTTGGGGAGGCCGGGCTGGGGAATTTTACGCTTCGCGAGGACGGCAAAGCTGAAATTGAAATTGAATATGCACTTGACGAAAAGGGCTTTCTTACAATAACACTGGCCGATCGAATTACCAATACCGAGAGTTACTCAAAATTCGCCCTTCCCCAGTTCATGGACGAAATGACCGAACGAATTGAACTCAATGGGCTACCGGTAGAGCAATTATCAATAAAGATCGACCTGCTCGAACAACAGATTTCGCTTTTAAAGGGAGAACTCGAAGTCCGCAGGGTTAAGGATAATTCTTAGTCCTCGGCTTAAATGGACGAAGGAGATTCTCGCTTGACCCGCGAGCGCTTGGTTGATCCACAGAATGGTAAGCCTGATGGTTTACCGGCGCCCATCTCAGGGTCTGAAGACCTTGTGGATAGTTCGGGTGTGGCTGAAAACAGTAAACTCATATTGAAACATCGCCTGGCGGAAGATCCATCTCTATCCGACCTTGAGCGATACCTCGAAACATTAAGGCAAAAACTTGCTGAAATAATCCAGAAGGGGAAAAAACTAAGGCTCAAACGGGTGAAACTGATTCGGAAGCGTGTTCGCGTTCATGATGCCGTTCTCGATCTTCAGAAAGGTCGTCTATCGAAGGAATCGAAACTTGCATCACTCAGGTCTCGGCTGAACATCCTTAAGATCGATATGGAGACTGGCGGAATCGCGGGAGTTGAGCGGCTTCTAAAGCAAATCAAAGAGCTTGACGGCAATATCGAGATATTCCGGGAGACTCTTGAGATCCACCGGAGAGACCGTCTGAGGACACTGGAAAAACTACAGTATGCCAATTCGAACCTGCAGGACCTGTTAACTGAAAGGATTCTGGACCGGATTATCCTGGCAGAACCGGAAAATGATAATGGGGAAAATGAACCGGATCTCCGCGATCTTACGGCTGAAATTCTGGGACGATTGCTGGTCCTGGAAAAGGAAGAATCCTGCCTTGCCGGGAGAATAAACCGGATAATGTAGCTGGAAAGTGGAGAAGTATTGTTATAATCAGACTCAGGCTGTGAAAATCGCTTTAAAATATGGTATATTCCACCTCACATGAATTTAGTGTGGAGGTTTCCTGAATGACTAATGATCGGGTTACTGAGCTCGAAAGAGAGGTCAGGGAGCTTAACCTGAAACTGGAAATTGAGCGCCAGAAGGTTCGAAAACTTGAGCAGGAGAATCAGAAGCTCAAGGATAAGATGACTCGTCAGATGCGCAGTGAGCATCCGTTACGGGTTGCCGCGGCTCCGTCCATTTCATCGCCTGTAACCGGATTTACGGAGAGCGAAGCCCTGCTTGAAGGCGGTACAACAGAAGCTGAAATCGAAGAGATGCGCGAAAAATTTCGCCGTCTGACCTCCCAGAAAGATGCGAGCGAGCAGGAAAAATGGGATCAGTCCAAGGAAGTTATCGAGCACAAGGAAACGCTTCAGCGGCTCAGGGTTAAGAAAATCAACATCAAGAAAGATATTGATGAGCTTAATGAAAGGCTCGACCGGAAAGAGAACCAGAATTTCAAGAGCAGATTAGAGATCACCGATCTGAAGAAGGAAGAAAGGAAGTTCAAGAATTCCGCTGACATGGCCCAGACTGAGCGGGAGCGTCTTGAAGCCATGCAGGCGAACCTCGAAGAAGCAGTCGGCGAGGAAAAGGGTAAACTGCGTATCGAGAAGCATGCACGCGATAAGGTGCAATTCAGTGTCAACCGCGCTATCAAAATTAAAGCGGAATATGAGTCCCATTTTCTCGCTAAACTTTATAATAAGTACTGAAGTCCCATAAATATGTGATTACCTCCGACGGTTGAGAGCTCATGGAACAACGTCAAATTGAAAAAGAACGCATACGCCTGACAAGAGAGATCTCCATGCTCGAAACGCAGCTGCAGGCTGCTCATAAGGGCAAGGAGGATAAACTCGAAGAGAACAAGCAGATACGCGTGGAAATCGCCAAGCTTGAAGAGGAGAACGTTGGGCTTGAAAAGGAAACCCAGCGTCTTGACGAGGAAATCGCGAAGCTTGACGAGGAATTCAAGCAGGCGCAGCTTGATGCCGGGCGTCTTCGACGTGAGATCAAGATCAGCACTGAACATACCGATAATGAAAATAAAGAAGCCGTTGAGCTCCGTAAAAGTATTGCGAAACTGGAAAGCCAGTTGGATGACCTGCAGAGACAGGTGAAACGCGAGATCGATGATCGCCGAAACCTTGAATCGCGGTTGAGAAAAACCAACGCCCAGATCGACTCAATGAAGGACCACTGGGCTGCAACTTTTGTGACCAGGAATCTGGAGAAGCAGGACTGGTACCAGCGTATGGAAGAACCGCTTCCTCAATATGATGAGGAAGGGGAGCAGGTTGAAGCAGTTGAAGCTGAGAAGGCGGCTCTGGAAACCGTTGAAGAACCCGGGGCGGCCAAAGATGAGAAGGCCCGGGACGAGGGTGGAATTGATTTTGGTGTGGATTAAACTTGTATCCTTGTATAAATAAATGAAAAAACCGGCGTATTCTCGCCGTTTTTTTTATACTAACAAGTTCACGTATGGCTCTGATTTATACCGCGATATCCGCTGACAGGATAATATCCGGCCCATCCTTAACATAGATTGCCTTATCCTTTGCTTCATTGATTCGGGTCCTTACATCTTTAATTGTCAGGGTTACCCCCGGATATATCGTCTTCCTTGCTTCAATTCTTCCTTCACCTGCATGCTGCAGTTCTTCCTGCAATACTTCAATGCGTTCAGTTGCGGTTTCAATATCAGTTTTTAACTGTGGGGTTCTGATTATAAGTTGCTGGAATAATTTTTCCCGATCGGGTATAAGGCTGGATCTTTCCCGCAATGATTTCAATATTCCAAGGTTCTTGGATGAATTATCCAGCTCAATTTTATCATGTTTGACTTTCTCATTCAGCTCTTCCAACTGTTTCCTTGTAAGGGGTGACGCGCCAACTTCTATAATTGTTGCCACAGCCATCTCCGATCCAAGATAACTTGCCCTGACAAGGGATCCTGCATTGATATGGCCTCCGAAAATACACCCCTTGGAGTTTGTGGCTTCAACAGTCTCACCGGCTGAAGTTTCGGAGTGAATAATTGCCTCATCAACTATCACCGACCCGCCGGCGTTAACGGTACATCTTTCGATAAACCTTGCCAGGACATTTGTTCCCGCCGTGATCCTGCTCTTTCCAAGTCCCTTAATACCGCGTTTTAGAAAGATACTCCCGCCCGCTGTGAGGTCAGCCCCTTCGACAGTATCCTTACAGGTGATGTCGCCGTCCGCCTCGATTGAGAATCCGGAATTCACCACACCTTTAACCACTACGTTTCCATTGAACTGTATATTCCCTGTCGAGAAATCTACATCCTCTACCACGAGCACTTCCTCAACGACAACCTTGTTGTGTTGCAGTTTGGGTGATCCCGCTCTCGCGGCAATCAGGAGGTTGGGATCCTCACTTGATGCATTTGTGTTTTTTCCTTTAGGCAGTTGCAGGTCTTTCCCGGGTGTTGCTTTAATTGGCTTGCCGGTTACATCAGTTCCATCTACACCTGGGGTTGCTGGTGTTTTCCGGACGAGGGGAGTATTCTCATCGACGTTCTCGAAAATGTCAAGGTCCCTGAAATCCGCGAAACCATCTTCGTTGATTTTCGGATGAGCGTTCTTGTGAAAAGCATCGAAAAGGTAATCGATCTTGCCATCCACCCCGTTTTCGGAATCCTTGGCTCCGGCGATCCGTTGTTTGATCACATCCGTATTTTCTGCCAGGATTTCCTTAATCCTTGCCTCATTAATTCCGAATACAACATTTGAGTTATTTAACTCTTGAAGTATATCTTCAAGGTCAAGTTTTTGCCCTCCCCAGGGATGTATGTAAGAAATGTATGCGGTTCTCTTGTCATTGGAAATTTCAACTTTGATTGATGCATCACGACGTTCGGCGACCTTGAAAGTAGCTTTAGTCTTGTTCTTCTGGTGGCTTTCAAGATTTCGCCTGATTATGTCCTTTAAAATAAAGTAATCATCGCATCCGGCATGATGGAGTTCATCCAGGACATCCGTCTCACTCATTATCCTGCCGGCACCGAAAGGCGAAAACAGGTTGACCTTTGCCAGACCATTGATTTCATCCAGTGTTACCCAGCAGACCCCGGTGAATTTTTCCGGTGTAGCCTCTGATACCTGTACTGTTGCTTCTATGTCTTCATCCAGTGCACTGTCAATAGCATCCGTATCGACAGGACTGACTTCAGCAAGCTTGAATGCCTCGACAATTTTTTCAGTCGTGACATCTTCATCCCCATACTCAATCAGCGCGAGGGATGGTTTGCCCTTATTAATAAAAAGTTTAAAGCCTTTGATCATTTCCTATCCTTCAACGCTAGCTGCCGACATTGCAGCTTCAATCCTGCAGTTAATCCAGGAAATCATTATTAGTATCTATTTTGAATGGAATGACTTGACCGACAGAATTCAGATTATTTTTGGATAATAGATTTACACGGATATAATTATCACTTAAAGCTGTTATTACCCCTGATCTGTATGGCGGGTGTTCGACCAGGCAGGGACGGATCTTCCCGATTTGCGACTCTATGAACCGGCTCCTTTTTTGCCTGTCCAGCTCTTTTAACCGCTTCATATTGCCTCTGACAATGCTGCCTTCTGGACGGTTTGGCATATCCAGCGCACGGGTCCCGACTCTCGGCGACCATGTGAAAATATGGAGGTAGGTCAGGGGAGAATCTTTAAGGTAATTAAAAGTAATTAAGAATGATTCATCATCCTCCCCTGGAAAACCGACCATTATATCGGTTCCGAGAGCGGTATCCGGATCGGTCATGAGAGCGGTATCAAGCAATTTCGTATAGTGCTCCAGCGAATGGCCGCGTCCCATCAGATCAAGGATTTTCCTGTCGCCCGACTGCAGGGGAATATGAAGGTGCGGGCATATCAACGGATGGGCGATTATTCGTTTAACCAGTGCCGGGGTGAGGTCCATTGGCTCCAGCGAACTCAACCGGAACCGTATATCAAGGTCGATCTCATCGATCAGATCGAGAAGGTCGGATAGATTCATGCCAAGATCGATACCCCATCTCCCAAGGTGAACGCCGGTGAGGACAATTTCGCGGAAACCCGCGTTGTAAAGATTGTGAATATCTTCCCGGATAAGGTCCGGATGTCTCGATCGTTCCGGCCCTCTCGCGAATGGTACTATGCAGTATGCGCATCCCCTTGTGCAGCCGTCCTGGATTTTCAAAAATGGTCTCGACCTGTGGCCTTTTAATGGTGTCGGACCATCGACACCACCCGATGGTTTGCCGATCTCAACCTCGATATCTCCCACATTTTTCGTAATATATTTTTTAATTTCATCGCGATCCCTGAGGCCTATCACCAGGTCGACCTCTGGCATGTCCGACCATTTTTTACTTTCAACCTGAACGGCACAACCGGTGACAAGGATTTTCGAGCCGGGATTTACACGTTTCGCCCTTCTGATCAGCTTACGGGCATCGGCTTCGGCACGAGCGGTGACAGCGCACGTGTTGATAATGACCAGGTCGCATGAATCCGTCCAGGGGTCGACCTCGATTGAATTCTCCGGCATCCCGGACACCATTCTTGCTGAATCGGCCTGGTTCGCACGGCATCCTATCGTAATAAAACCGAGTCTCAATGGTTTGAAATTTTCATTTTCATGTGTCACGGCAATGGTCAGTCTGTAAATTTCCTGCTCTCTTCGCGCATCGAATTTACTAACTGTTCGTGTTTTCTCCGGTATTCATTCCTGGTTGTAAGCCCTGATTTAAAATCGTTAAAAATAATCCTCTCCTTTTCGTAATATCCCTTACCCAGTTCATGGAGATTACGTTGAACACGCTTAATATGAAAATGAGCGTAAACCAGTAAAACGACCACTCCAAACGCGATTGCCATGATGACCGGCACCGGACCCTGTGTGAGCCAGGTTGGTAGTGCGATTGACCTCGCGAAAATT
>CBDURU010000128.1:0-9808 GCA_965369865.1 uncultured bacterium
AGAAAAAAGAATCCAGCGATGAGTTGCCCCCGCCGCTTCCCGATGTGAAGCCGGGTGAATTTAAGGCTGTACTTGCGAGAACCGATGGAGCTACGGAGGGAAATCCAGGTCCGTCGGGAATCGGAATTATATTTGAAACCCCGTCTGGCCTGGAAATTGGCAGACTGGCTGAAGCGGTAGGCGACCGTACAAATAACCAGGCTGAATATCTGGCTGCAATAAGGGCGGCGGAAATAGCGAAAAAATGGGGCGTCGAAAGGCTGGAACTGGTTACTGACAGCCAGTTACTGGAACGACAGTTGAAGGGGCGGTACAAGGTGAAAAATCCCGGGATTGCCGAGTTGTACATGAAACTAAAGCATTTGCTGGTAGAATTTAAGGGATGGAAAGTTCGACATGTTGGACGGGACGAGAACGAAGAAGCGGATCGCATGAGCAAATTAGCCTTGAAAAAGTAAGATGATCTTATATACTTGAATAGTTTAGTGGAGCAGACAAGGCGATCGCCCCTGCCTTTGCACTTTGTGCTAAGGCGGGGGAGGAAAGTCCGAGCACCACAGGGCAGAGACGCTGGGTAATACCCAGGCGGCGCGAGCCGATGGAAAGTGCAAAGAAACCAGACCGCTCGCCTCGGCGAGTAAGGGTGTGAGGGTGAGGTAAGAGCTCACCGGCGGGCTGGAGACAGTTCCGTGTCAAGTAAACCCCGTCTGGTGCAAGTCAAACCGGGATATACAGGATTGCCCGTCCTATCCCGCGGTAGACGCTAGAGGCCGCCGGTAACGTCGGTCCCAGATGGATGATCGCCACCCTGAGCTTGTCGAAGGGTTACAGAACTCGGCTTACTGTCGGCTCCCCTTTATCAATAACAGGGGGATAGTTGTGGAGAATATAAAGGGCACGTTATAATTAATTTAGTGCCTGGTTAACATCGATGAAAATGGTGAACCAAATGAAAAGCCTTTTACTTACCTTAATCGCTATCACAATGGCTGCCGCAGTTTTAATTTCCTGCGGTGGTGTAGCGAATAATCCGACCAGTCCAAACTTCGGCAACCAGCCTGGTCAGCCCGGTGGACAGGGCCAGCCCGGCCAACCCGGCCAGGGTCAGCAGGGAGTTCCTTCGATTGAGGATCTCCAGGATCAGTTATCCGGGGAGGGGGCACAGGCAGGTGAGGAAATAATCCAGGGGACGTTTGAAACTCTCTGGCCGGAGGGTATGAACGCATTGGAGAGTGGCCTCCTTCTGCAGGCATCCCAGTACTTCAAGAGCGCTTTATCATCACAGCCGGACTCAGCGGATGCCGCACTCGCTTTTGCTATTGTGGATTTAATGAAAGACCACAGACGGTACTCTCTTTTCCTGCATCCTGGCATTGATAAGCTTTTCATGAATACGCCGCTTATTGGAGTAGCCGAAGTTTACCCAAATCCGTTTCTTGCCGAAGATTCATATTTTCTCCGTCTCGCGTCACTTGGGAACCGAACCAGGAAACTTGTTCAATTCGAACAGTACCCGGTGATTGCCCCGGTGGATACCGAGATGATTTTCAGTCCGGAATTCCTGGCGCAATTTAATGAGGCGGGAGACACGGTAGAGGGAATTAACGAAGGTGGTGAGGTGGTTACCGTTACGACTCCACCCAGAGGGGAAAGGGGAGGTCCGCAACCATCCCCGGATGATGTCACACCAAATGAGGGCGATGGGAATGTTCCCCCTGAAGATGAAATACCTGAAGATGAGCCGGACGAGGGTGAGCAGCAAATGGGCGTCGACAAGCCTAATGATTCGAAAGGCGGGGCTGACGATGGTTTCCATCCGGAGGATATTGAGGAACTGATGGGTGAGGATGGAATGATGATGCATGATACCGGGCGAATGGATACTCCCATCCCACCGGCAGGGGCACTGCTTGAACGGGAAGAACCGATAACCGAGGTCGAATGGGAAAACCTGATCCGTGAGTACCGGGACAGTGCTTCGCGTGACGGCGCTGATATTTTCCTTTCCGGCCCGTTTTACAATAATGTCCAGATGCTCCATGAAGAAATACAAGAGCATATCCAGAACCTTGAATCGGTGCGGTCATCTATCGAAACAGAAGGATATAGCCTTATCCTCCCGTTCAATGTTCTGGATGGTGCACAGAAAATGTCAATGATGTTCGATGTTGATGACTATAATTTAATTCTTGATTACTACAAGCTCCTCGATGTCATTCTTAAATATACAGTTTCTTACAATTACATCGTTCCGTTTGAATTGCCAACTGAAACAATTGAGGACAAAGATGAGGACGCAGTGATATCACCTGACGAATACCTCCCTGCCGCACCGTTTGGGACACTGCCGGGCAATTTGCGTGATTCACTGGCACCACTGTTGGTTGAATTTGTTACAGTACTGAACCAGATCAATATCGATATGCAGCCGCTTCTGGATGAGGCTACCCTGGTCCAGGCGGGAGATCCTGAGAATAAAGAGGTTTTCTACCTGTCGAGTTTCCATCGCAATTTCGTTCTGATTGAAGACTGGAACGGCCTCTTAAGAGACATCGCGGAAAGCTCTTCATCCGGCACAGCTATTAAAATTGCCAGCGGAAATGAAATTCTGGAAGCTGTTGTTGTCTTCGATGCCCTTTACACCAATCCGGTGCTGAATATACGTAGCGTCCTTCCATCTTTTGATGCCGTTGAAGGGACGGTAATTACCGATGAAAACGGGGTCTGGAGCGGTGATCCGACCTGGTCGGGTTTCTATCGGGAAGGCCTTCAGGATCCCGGGGTTTTTAACAAATCCGGGCGTATGTCGCTGGTTGTGTACAACGAGCAGATGTCCAAGGCTCAGAATATCAATATCAAAGTCGGTGAAGCTTCGGGCCAGTCAAATGAGGCTGGTAACATAATAATTGATAATGTAACGGTTAACGAACTTACAGGATCGGCATTTATCGCGTCTGATTCATCCGGTTTAGAACTGAGCACAGGCAGTATCCGCACACTCAGCGAGATCGTAATGCTGTTCGATGTAAACAAGCTCGAATTAATTTTCGGTCAGCCTGCAAATATTGAACAACCAGGGGAAATCGTTACCATCCCGGGTGAAGAACCAGCAGACGGGTTTATTATTGAAGAGGGTATATTCGGTGATGAAGAGGGTGGAACAGATGGTGGTGATGGCGACGGCGAAGGCGATGGTGATGGCGACGGAGATGGCGACGGAGATGGTGACGGAAATGGCGATGGTGATGAACCTCCACCACCACCTCCTCCGGGAGATGGTGGGTCAACAGCAACCTTGCATTGATGACCTCCAGGCAATTAAGCCTGTTAAGAAACGATCCGACCGCCGGTCCGCCGGTGGTCTTTTAAATTAAGAGCTTATATTTATGTCTGTTGATACACACTGCCATCTGACGCTTCGATTCGATGCCCGTGAAATTTCAGGGATACTGTCCCGCGCCTTCGATGCGGGCGTACGGGGAATTTTACTGGTCGGGTACGATCCAGGAAACTACAAAGGCGTGTTGAATATCCTTCAATCGTACGGAACGGGTGGCGGATCGCTGCCAGCCCTTGCCGGTACGATCGGGATTCATCCTCACGAGGCGGATAAATATACGTCCGGGGACTTAAAGGACTTCGCGGACGAACTTGGAAAGAATGAAATTGTCGCTATCGGTGAAACAGGACTTGATTTTTTCAGGGACTATGCGGATCGTGACAAACAGAAGGAACTTTTTCGGGCACAGGCAGGGATCGCAGCCGAAACCGGGTACCCGTTGATTATTCATTCGCGCGCGGCATTTACTGAAACGATATCGATTCTGAAGGAATTTAAACTGGCGGAACATCCGGGTGTGTTTCATTGCTATGGTTACGGTCCTGACGAACTTGATGTGGTTCTGGGTATGGGTTTTTATGTTTCATTTGCTGGTAACCTGACATATTCAAAAGCTGAGGAATTACACAAGGCCGCAAGAAAAGTCCCGGAAGACAGGGTGCTGATCGAAACCGACAGCCCGTTCCTGATTCCCCAGAAAGCGAAAAACCGTAAGGTCCGTCGAAACGAACCGATGTATGTAATGGAAACCATGCATAAGCTTGTGGAGCTAAAAGGGTGGGTAACCGAAGAAACAGGCTTGAAATTAATAAAGAACACTGTAACATGCTTTCCAGGGCTGAATTTTATCGATTCCTGGGCGCAACTGGCCGGGGAGATTTAGTTTAATGGCAACAAGGTACTTCATACTCCTTTCCGTGATACTTGCGGGGCTCGATCAATACACCAAGTTCCTCGCGAAAAGCCTTGTAGACCCGATGGATCTGGAACTCCTCGCAGCCGGTGAAATCGGAGCCGTTCGTAACGAAATAATCCCCGATTTCTTCTACCTGACACTGAATTTCAACAAGGGAATTGCATGGGGTATGCTGCCGGAATGGAGTGAGTATTTTACCGGTTTCGCAATCCTGATGGTTTTCGTTATCCTCTGGATTTTGAGGAAACTTGACAAGGACGAAGTCTGGTTCAAGATCGCCCTGTCGTTTCAGATGGCAGGCGCTATCGGCAACATGGCGGACAGGCTGTTGTATAAAAAAGTCACGGATTTCCTGGACGTCACACTCTTTCCGAACGCGAATGTCCATTATTCCTGGACACTTTTCAACAAGGGTTTCGAATTCAACCTTCCGTACGACTGGCCGATATTCAACCTGGCCGACAGCTTTGTTGTTGTGGGTACGATTGTCCTTGTTATTGTGCTGATTTTTTTAAGGGAAGAACCCGCACCGGTTGCAGGTGCACCGGCAATGGCAGTCGCAGGTGGTGCCAGCCTGACCGTCCATCCATCGGAAGATAAATTCAAGGACGCCGAGGTCGAAATGACTCACCCCGGAAATGTCGAGATGGAGGAAGCCCTGATCGAGATTCCGATCGATGAGGACGGTGAGAAACTGGTCCCGTTTGAGGATCGCGACAAGGCACATCCCGAGGAAATTGAAGGCTTGCTGGGAAGCAAAGCGCAACCCAAAGATGACACTGTTAAACCAGATTCAGGTCCGGCGACCGATCCTGAAAAGAAAAAGTTGCATGACCTCTCAAGACGTCCGGAACAGGACAAGTAAGTTCCCCACGACATGGACAACATCTTCCGTCACTTTGCAGATGTAGATGAATCTCATTCGGGAATTCGGCTCGATACATTTCTCACTGATTTTCCATACGAAGAATTCGATGAGTCATTTGCGCCGTCGAGGAGTAGAATCCAGAAATGGATTTCACTTGGCTCGGTGATGGTTAACGGTGAAACTGTCACGAGTAAGTCATACAAGCTGAAGGCTGGCGACAGGGTGGGGGTTGAGTTCCCGATTGATACCGACATTGAAACCCCGCCTCCCGAAAATCTTAATATCCCGGTGGTTTTTGAAGATGATTTTATTATGGTGATCGATAAACCTCCGGGTATCACGAGCCATCCCACTTACAATGCATTGACCGGTTCCGTTGTCAATTTCCTGTATTACCGGAAAATGAAACTTCCACCCGGATCGCATCCGCTTCGTCCCGGAATCGTTCACCGCCTGGATAAAAACACTTCCGGACTTATGATCGTCGCAAAGACCGACAGGTCGATGTCAAACATTATTGAGATGATCAAACTGAGGAAAGTGGAACGGAATTACCTGGCGATTGTATTCGGGAATCCCCCGTTGGATTCGGGTAAAATCGATCTCCCGATTGGACGCCATGAGAGGGATCGTAAGAAAATGGCGGTGATGCGTGCCGCTAACCGTGGAAGACCCGCGAGAACACATTACAGGGTTATTACAAGGTATCCCGGATTCTCATTGATTTCATGTAAACTTGATACCGGCAGAACGCACCAGATACGTGTACACTTGAAATATATCGGATATCCTGTCGCAGGGGATCCAAAATATGGGGGTCGGAAAGCACAGGAGCGGGTTGATAAAATCCTTAAAGGTATGTCGAAGAAAATGGCGGGATATCAGAAAATTGAAAATTCACTTAAAAAAATCGCAGGGATTATTACATCGGATAATGTTCATCTCCTGCATGCGGCGAAACTCAGCTTCCCTCATCCGGAAACAGGAGAATCACTGTCGTTTAAAGCGGAACCGCATCGGAAATTTCTGGATGTCATGAACCTCCTCGAAACCCTTCCCCATGAGGAGGCCGGTAATGCGGTTTGATGTTGAAAATACCGATGGGAACGCCAGGGCGGGGATTCTCGAAACATCGCACTCCAAAATCGAGACCCCCGTTTACATGCCATGTGGCACTACCGGCGCGGTTAAGGGAGTCAGGTGGAGTGAACTTGAGGAAATTGGCTACAGGCTGGTGTTGATGAACGCGCTGCACCTTTATCTTCGTCCCGGGATTGAGACGGTATCGGATTTTGGAAAGGTGCATGGGTTTTCAACCTGGAATGGATCGATCTTAACCGATTCAGGCGGTTACCAGTTCTTCAGCCTGAAAGGGCTTTATGATATCGACGATTCGGGTGTGAGTTTTCAATCGCCATATGATGGATCGAAGCACCGGTTTTCCCCGGAATCCGTGGTTGATAGCCAGGTTCGCCTTGGATCGGACATCATCATGCCTCTCGATCACTGTGCGCCGGGAGATGCATCCAGGGAAAAGATAAAACAGGCAGGCGAACGAACAGTCGATTGGCTTGGAAAAGCAAAAAATCGTTTTAATGAAATCGGTGATGAAACCCAGGCGCTTTTTGGAATATTCCAGGGCGGAACACATACCGATCTTAGGAAAGATTACCTGGAGCAGTCTGTTGAACTCGATCTTCCGGGCTACGCGATGGGTGGGATCAGTGTAGGGGAGGACCGTGAAGAGGGAGAGGAGATTGTCCGTGAAATTACTCCCCTGATGCCTTCTCAAAAGCCGCGGTACTTAATGGGTGTCGGACTTCCCGGACAGATCCTTGATGGGATAGCATCCGGGATCGATATGTTCGATTGTGTCCTGCCGACCCGCATGGCTCGCAATGGGACTTTATTTACATCGGAGGGTAGATTGAACCTAAGAAATTCAAGATTCATAACGGATGACAAACCACTCGATCCCAGATGTACGTGCGGGACTTGTAAGCGTTATTCCCGGGGTTATCTATCACACCTCAATAAGGTTGGCGATCCTGGGGTGCTTGGATTATTATCAGTCCATAACCTGGCATACTATAAAAATCTCGTAACTGACGCCCGCGATGCTATTTCCGGGCAAAATTTTAATAAATGGAAATCCGAAACAGAGTCCAGGTGGGACGAGGGGATACAGTGAACCGGCTGAACCTGTCGGAAATACCGGATGGTGTGAGATTCGATGTACTGGTTAAACCGAAAGCCAGCAGAAATGCGATAATTGGCGTCCATAACGGTGCCCTTAAAATAGCAATAACCGCAGCCCCGGAAAAAGGTAAAGCAAACAAGGCGATTGTAAAATTGCTATCGAGGTTGCTCAAAATTCCAAAAAACTCGATAAAAATTGTATCAGGTGAAACATCATCGCGAAAAATAATTGAAATTGAAGGAGTAAGTTCGGGATTAATTAAAAAACTGGTTAAGGAGAATGACAGTTGAGCCCGGAGATAAGAATCGGCGGCGGAACCTGGAAGGGCAGGAAGATATCCACCTTCTCTAAGGGTTACAGGCCGACTACTGCGCTTGTAAAAAAGAGCCTGTTCGACTCAATCGGGGTAGAGATTGAGGGGAGCAGATTTCTCGACCTGTTTGCCGGTGCTGGCGGAGTCGGGATCGAAGCCCTTAGCCGTGGAGCTTCTTTCGTAACATTTATAGAAAATGACCTTTCGAGGATTAAAACCCTGGAAAGGAACATGAGTAAACTCGATATTGACAGGAAATCAGTCGAAATCCTGCCGATGGATTATTCGTATGCACTTACAAAACTCAGGGGCAGGGAACAGAATTTCGACTTTATTTATGCCGATCCACCATACGATGAAACGGCTCCACAGCGTATCCTTGGTAATATTGTTACTTCGAGAGTCCTTGCTGAGGATGGGCTGTTAATCTATGAAACCGCCCGAAACGATGTCAGGGATATCCTGGAAAATGCCCCGCAGGAGATATATCCGGTCCGGGAGCGGGACCACGGGGGGACTGCATTGTTGATTTTTCGGTGGCGGAATGCTGAAAAAATCGGTTGTAAGTAATATAATCTGTGCGCTGGAGTTTTACTTATGAGAGGAATATATCCCGGAACATTCGACCCGATCACAAACGGTCACCTTGATATAATCAAGCGAGCCACGAGGATTGTGGACAACCTTGTGGTCGCGGTAGGATATAACACTGAGAAGGTCCGTACTTTTGACATCGAAACCCGGATCCAGATGATCAGGGACAGTGTTCAGGACTGTCCTAATGTAGAAGTTGTCAGTTTTCAGTCCCTCCTGGTCGACGCTGCGAAAGAGCATGGGGCTAATGTTATCATCAGGGGACTCAGGGCAATAAGTGATTACGAACTTGAGGTTCAGATGGCTATCATGAATCGCACCCTCGACCCTGATATCGATACGATAATCCTGGTTGCAAGCAAGGAGTATTCCTTCATATCCAGTTCGTTAATTAAGGAAATTGCGCATTTTGGGGGCGATATCAGCAAATTTGTGCCGGAATCCGTATTAAAACACTTTATTCAAACTGGCAGGGAAAGACAGACGGAAAGGTAAAATGATCGAATCACCCGATATTATCGAACGACTCAGAAAACTTATCGAGGATGGGTCGAATTTTTGGGGATACTTTGACCGTTCGCTTGTTCAGCGTAACAGGGCACTGGAAATGATCGAAATGCTGGCTGAATCGCTGCCAGTGGAAGTTAACCAGGCTCGCGAACTTGTCGGACGGAATGATGAACTCATAGAGGATGCAAGGCGGAAAGCGGGTGAAATTGTCGATGAGGCTGTCTTGCGTGCCGAGCGTTTGGTCGACGCTGACAACATAACTATAGAAGCAGGCAAGTTGTCCGAAAAAATCAGGGACGACACGGACGAGTATATTAACGAGCGGCTCAGCCGCCTTGAGGAAGAGCTTACACGCCTGCTTGCGGAGGTCCGGGGTGGAATCCGGGCGGTTGACAGTGGGAGAAAACAAGCTCCAGACAGGGATGATTCCGATTTCACACTTGACAATAGTTAAATAGCTTATTATACTACGCCAGCCTTTAACAGAGGTGTAACGCTATGGCATTACCTAAGTGGAAACAATCAAAATCAAATACCAAGACCAGAAAGAGTTCGTGGAAAGCGAAAGCTCCTGAGCTTGGCACTTGCCCGTCCTGTGGTAAAGCACGACAGTCCCACACCATTTGCCCTCACTGTGGATTTTATAAGGGTCGCCAATTCAGCCCAAGGCGGCGTGAGAAGAAGGAAGAGTAACTACCAAGGAGACATCATGAACGAAGAGACCTATAATAAGCTCAAAGGTATAATTGTCGAGCAGCTTGGGGTTAAGGAATCTGAAATTTCCCTCGAAGCACATTTTGCCGATGACCTTGGGGCTGACAGCCTCGATATTGTCGAGATGATCATGGCTGTTGAGGAGGAATTCAACATCCAGGTGACGGATGAGGAAGCGGAAGCGCTTGCGAAAGTCTCCGATGTAGTGAATTTCATCGAGACACACAAGTAAATAAACTGGATAACCCGATCTTGAAAACTCTGATGGAGGATTTTTGTCCTCCATTTTGTCTTTTAGGAGACCGTTGCAAAAGCCTGAATTTGGACCAGGGCGCAGCAAGCGGCGCCCCTAC
>CBDURU010000129.1:0-9701 GCA_965369865.1 uncultured bacterium
CGATCGTCCCGATGTTTACATGCGGCTTCGTTCTCTCAAATTTTTTCTTAGCCATTTCTATCTTCCTCCGGGCCTCATGGCCCGCGACGATGATGGATTAATGTAAATTTTCCAATCAGTGCCGGAATACCGGCGCTTGTAACGACCCTGAACTTCCGAAATAGTCCGGGGTCTCGTGTATATCAACAGAAAGCCCATGAGCGGACTCGAACCGCTGACCTCCTCCTTACCAAGGAGGTGCTCTAACCTCCTGAGCTACATGGGCATGTCAGCGTACGATCTGAAACCTGGAGCGGGAGACGGGACTCGAACCCGCAACAACCAGCTTGGAAGGCTGATACTCTACCAATTGAGTTACTCCCGCACGGCTGGTGGGGAGAGGTGGATTCGAACCACCGTAGGCGTCCGCCGTCAGATTTACAGTCTGATCCCTTTAACCACTCGGGCATCTCCCCATGCGGGAAAGCCGACGACCCGATTCGAACGGGTGACCGGCTGATTACAAATCAGCTGCTCTACCAACTGAGCTACGCCGGCAGGCGAATCGGACAGCCTTGTCTGTTCTCAGCTCATGCGCTCTAAAATTTGCAAGGTTCAATTTCCCCCCATTAAAACTGAAAGCATACAAAAATATTGGGACATACCAATATCCCGAAGCCGCTCAAAGCGACAATCGATGAGTCTAACATATTGGATATATTCTGTCAACAGCCTTTTACAATATATTATAAAACACTGTCTTTCAATCCCGATTACACTCAATATTTAATTTTCATGACCTGTGTATTATCAAAACACAGATCAACCAGGGTTATTTTCGTTACATTCTCTAATTTCTCAGGTTCTTGACTCTTTTCGTTCTTTTCGGGTAGATTTAACATTATTTGTTACTGAGATGAAATGAACACCGTCCTACCAAATCCCACGCCTTTCGTCCAACCCTGGCAGCAGTTACTCTGGGGAGCACTGACTCTCGCGATATTCCTCGGATGGCTCAGGTTCTTCGCGGTAAAATTCAGGCACGATTTAAATCTCCCCGAAAGCATCCTTTCGGGATTTGTGGTGACTGTCTCCCAGATTCTCGCGACAATTTATATCCTTGGTTTTGTCGGGTTGATTCGATGGTGGCCGCTGTTCATCCTGAATTTCATCGTCTGGGTAATCATCACCGTGATATCTTACCGGGGCGGGCCTGTCTACAATATTTTCAGGTCGGTCTGGAACATACTCTACTCGTCCGTTCCATTAATGATAATAGCGGCGATCGCTTTACTCTCGGTTCTCTGGCATATTTATTTCGGGCAACTGATGCCGCCGATGTCATCGGACGCGTGGGCGTATCACATTCCATGGGCCGCGTTTGTAAACCAGGAAGGGAATCTCGGGCCGTTCGACCTTCCATCGTCGGTTATAAATTACTACCCGATGAACACCGAGATGCTGTTCTCATGGTCATTAGTTGGCTCAGGGACAGAGCGGTGGGCGAAGATCACCCAGATTCCATTCGCGATTGCCGGTGTTCTCGCGTGCTATATGCTCGCGCGTAATATCGGCGCAAAAAGGTATGAAGCGGCGATCGCGGGACTCCTGATTTTGAGTGTACCGACGGTTCTCCATATGATGAGCCGCGCGCTTGTGGATGTCGCGGTCATGGGAATGGGATATATCGCGTTCGCTTTCCTGACCAGAAAGAAAATCTCCCCTGTGGCGATCGTGATAGCCGGACTCGCGGCGGGATTTGTGGTTGGCGGAAAAGGTTCGGGCATTTATGTCTTTGTCCCGATGGCGCTTCTTCTTCTCTACAGGCTGTTTATTGATAAAAATACCGGTGAAGAAAAAATAGGTGGCCGTGGAAGGTCTAAAAAGATTATTGCGTCGATGCTGATTTTCTTTGGACTCGCCTTTATTTTCGGGAGCTATTTTTACATCCGGAACTGGGTTCTTGCCGGTAATCCTACAGGTGATTTCACGGTCGAAATCGCCGGTGTTACGATTTTTCAGGGGGAGCACACTGTTGAGGAGAGTATTTTCTTCAGGGATAATGTCGGGCCTGAAATCTACGACCGCCTTCAGGAAATCGGGACTGAATGGCCGATTGTTCTTGACGGGTTTTACGATCCGGCACCGTTCATTCACACCGACAAAATCGGCGGATGGGGCGCCGCATGGACAATTTTACTGCTTCCCGCGATACCGATAGCCCTGCTCTTGGCAATTATCAAACGCAGGTGGGATGTCCTTGTTATTCTGGCGATGCTGCTCCTGCCGTATTTTCTGTTCCATTACAACCACATTTCAATCCGGTTCCACCTCCATGTCCTTGCCGCGGGAACAACAGCGTTCGCTTTCATTCTTACAGAACTGCGCGGGACACGATTCCAGCGTCCGATTCTCGTGATAGCGGCATTATCAATGCTGTTCGGTCTGTATATCGCCAGCGCGCCGAAACCAAGCCAGACTGTCGCGGAGGACCTGGCGGTCGCCCGATCAGCCCCATACCAGGAGAGCTACCGGTACACGTTTTTCAGGAACCTCGTCAATCCGGAGTTTCAGCGGGCGATGGAATCGGTCCAGGAACCCGGATCGACTATCGCCCTGAGCGACATCGTCAGCTACGGAATGAATCTCGGCGCCTGGAATCCAACCTTTACCAACCGGGTTGTGTGGGTAGAGTGGGACGGGGATGGCCGGCAGTGGGAAGCGGAACTACATGAAAAGGGCGCGGGTGCCGTTTATGTCGGACCTGAGAGCGAGCAGGGACTTTGGGCGTACGAACATCCTGGAATTTTCGAACTGGTTTATTATGACGAAGGCGACGGGGGAATTTTCAGAATTAAAAATCGGAGTGAATAAATAATGGCAGATAAAAATAAAACTGAAATGTCAAAGGACACCGGATCGACAGGCAACGGCACCAGGGTTGTAAAAACTCCGATTACGATGGCGCTGATTATTATTTACATGGTGCTCGTACTGCTTTCAGGTTACTGGTACTGGTCGCGTCCGGTGCGCGCGGACCAGTTCAATAATGCCTACCGATGGTGGATCGGGATCGCGGACGTGTACGAATTTCCCGTCCCCGAAGATGAAAGGTGGCAGTAAACCCTGATATTCTCTAATGGAATCCGCCGCTGGAAATATCCCTCAATCAGTTAACCAAGTCCAGCAAACAGTCTGGCTGGTTCTCACGATCGCCATTTTCTTCGCCTGGTGGTTCTACTTCCATGCCCGGTTCCGTCAAACACTCAACCTTCCGGAACGAATCCTCGCAGCTTTCACATTAACGGTAACTCAAATAGTTTTGACAACGCTTATCATCGGAATAGCACATCACCTGTCATGGTGGCCGCTGTTCTTAATCAACGTGATAATCACAACAATCATTTTCGTTCTGGCATTGAGGACCAAAAAATCGTCACTGTTACCGGGAGATATTCCTCTCTTGTTTAAATCTCTCTGGAATATCATCCGGGCATCCAACGCGTTCGCCATCCTGTTTCTTCTTGTCCTGTTCGTTTTAGGCTGGTACACATATCTTGGCCAGCTTCTGCCGCCAATGACCTGGGACTCATGGGCTTATCACCTTCCATGGGCCGCATTCGCGAACCAGGAAGGGCACATCGGGCCGTTTGATGTTCCAAAGATCGCCATCAATCACTTTCCCATGAATACCGATATCCTTTTCCTCTGGTCGGTGCTTGGATGCGGCACGGAAAGATGGGCCAATATAGCGCAGGTTCCATTCGCGATCGCAGGGATGCTGGCGTCATATCTTCTCGCGCGACGATTCGATGCGAACAGGGTCGATGCGGCTATAGTGGGGACATTCATAATTTTCGTTCCGACAGTCCACGATCAGATGTGGACCGCGATGGTTGATGTCGCCATTATGGGCATGGTACTTACAGCGTTTGCGTTTCTATCGAGGAAAAACCTGGATCTGGTTTCTGTACTGATCGCGGGGCTGGCGTCGGGATTTATAGCCGGCTCGAAAGGGTCAGGTATTTACCTCTTCATTTCGCTCTTTCTGTACCTGGTTACTCGACTTGCAATGCAGGGAGAAATGGATTGGGAAAATGAGAGATCCAAAAGACTAAAACAAATCATTTCATCCGTCGCGATTTTCTGCGGGCTGACTTTAATACTCGGTTCATACTTCTACCTCAGAAACTGGGTTACGACAGGAAATCCGACAGGTTCGTTCGATGTAGAAATTTTCGGGCTCAAATTGTTTTCCGGTGAGAAGGTCTGGCAGGACGTAATTTTCAATCCAGTCAATGCGGGGCCAGTGCTCTATGAAGCGATCCATTCGGGATCGGAGTGGCCGATTGTCTTCGATGGATTTTTCGATCCGCAGACTTACATGGCCGGCGGGAATATCGGCGGATGGGGCTCGACATGGACAGTACTTCTGCTTCCCGCAATACCAATTGTCCTTGTTCAATGTGTGATAAAGCGTAACTGGAAATTCCTCGCGTTTATGGTCATTGCGATCCTTCCCTATTTTCTTTTCCGGTATAACCACACTTTCGTTCGTTACCACCTTCAGATTCTCGCCATTGGAACAGTAGCATTTGGGTATTTATTAACAAACCTCATGACCACCCGTCAGAGACGTTTGCTGCTTGGAATCGCGCTGGTCCTGACAGTTCTTACTGTTTTCCTTGCCGGTGCGAAAAAACAGGGGATTCTTATGCCGCGCGATATTGCCAGGGCGAGGGAAGTTCCATACAGCGAAAATTACCGTGGGGTATTATCGAGTGATTTCATCGAGCCTGTATTTTTCGATGCACTTGCCCAAGTCCAGGAATCGGGAACCACTCTCGCACTGTCAGACAGCCTTCCGAAATTTATGAACCTGGCGGCATGGAACCCTGATTACACTAACAGGGTGATCTGGGTCGAATGGGTCGGCAACGGCGAAGAGTGGGTACGGGAGCTGCATGAAAAAGGGGCTGATGCGGTATATATTCCACCCGGCTCTGAAGCCCTTCAATGGCTGATGACTAATCCGTCCGGTTTCGAACTCCTGGCACATGACCGGAATCACGGCGCGATTCTTGAAATCCCGGATTAAATTACCAGATATATCGGACGATCAGGGAACCAGGCGTAAATATTAACTAAATTGTGTGGAAATCCTGAAAATTCCCTTATTTCTTATATCTAATGCAGGTCAACATATGAATACGATCAATTAAAGCTTTCCCTGAAGCCCTATTGAGTGTTACAATAAAGTATGCATACCACAGGTAGGGAGGTTCTTAAGATGGTTGATGTTACCAGCTTTTTCAGGCCGCACCTGAAAAAGGTCAGACCGTATGTACCCGGAAAACCGATAGCCGAGGTACAACGCGAACTAGGCTATGTCGGCGAGATTTTAAAATTAGCCTCAAATGAAAACACCCTGGGACCATCCCCACTTGCGCTCGAAGCGATTAAAAATGAACTCCCGAATATCTGGCTCTATCCCGCTGATTCGGTATATTACCTGAAAAAGGAACTTGCAGAACTGCATGGCGTTCCGGTGGAAACCATTGTTGTTGGAAACGGGGCGGTAGAAGTTATTTATCTCCTCGCGCAGGCAACCCTGAATCCTGGCGATGAAATTATCATGGGGCAGCCCGCATTCATGATCTACGAGATCATGGCGCAGATGCATGATGCTACCAGGATCGCGATCGGCCATCCGGATTACAGGAACGACCTCAAGGCTTTCGCGGAGCATGTGTCGGACAGGACAAAAATCGCCTGGATCGACAACCCGAACAATCCCACGGGATCGTACTGTTCGAAAACCGAAGTCCTTGAATTCATTGAACTAGTAGATGGTAAATGCCTTGTTGTTATCGATGAAGCGTACCAGCACTTTGTGGATCATCCCGACCCGTGCGACGGTATCGAGCTTTTTAAATCCGGGCACGAAAATATAATCACGCTGCGGACGTTCTCAAAAGTAATTGGACTTGCCGGGATACGGTGCGGTTATGGAATCATGCATCCTGAACTTGCATTAATGCTCGACACGCTAAGGATCAATTTCTCCGTTAATTCGCTCGCCCAGGTTGCCGTTCTTGCCGCGATAAAGGACAAGGAACACATGGTGAAAAGCCGGCAACTCGTTCTCGACGGGCGGGAATATTTGTACGGGCAGTTCGATCAACTCGGTTTGAGTTACAACGAAACCCAGGGAAATTACATCTGGGTCGATTTCGGTTATGACGCGAAGGAAATCAGCGAATCTCTCCTTCATGAGGGAGTGATCATCCGTCCAGGCTGGATTTTTGGATCGCCTACCTGCGCGAGGGTAAGCATTGGAAATCGGCATCAGAATGAAATATTCATTGATAAATTAAAAAATGCAATAAAAACCAGTGTTGGGAAGAGCAAGCAATTATCGGTTTGAGTACTGTCGAATCAGGGAATAATAGAACTCACCTTTGCGGTGGGTATTTTTTCGCAATCCGCATTAAATCCACAAATTAACCACACCTGCCGTTACATTCTTTGCGCCATTACTAATTCCTATTAAGATATATTAAATCTATTATACTTTTATATAATTTATTCATGAAAATTTTATAATTTTCATCTTTTTATATGTCAGCTTTCCCGTCTCCCACACGTTATTAATTCATAAAGACAAAATTATATTAAAACAAGTGAGGTTAGATTAAATGGACTTTTTCGCAATTGAGCTGCTGCGAATCATTCATTCATGTGAAGAGAGGGACCGTCCCGAACTGATTCCAAAGCCCGGCCTGGTAAGGACAGACCCCCAATTCTCCGAAGCCCTGGACTATCTTCTGGATTGCGGATATGTCAGGGTGATATGGGTAACGAATTCGCAAGGTCAAAACCCGGGCGGAAAACATGTACCGTGTATTCTCAATGCCGATACCGATTTACTGACGATCACTGAATCGGGAATCAGGCAGCTCTTGAAACATTACGAGCAAAGTGAACATCGTGAACTTACCGCTCACCATCCCTGACGTGGGCAAATACAAGGTTAATAATCATTGACCGGCTCCGGGTCTTGACGTATACTATGTGTATAAAATCCTATTGCATATTATTTGGAGGCTGCCTTATGTTCCAGCACCGGACGTCCCTTTTCCTGGTGCTCGTATCCATTGTGGCGATAATTGGTTGCGCCAATAACACACCAGTAATACCATCTGATAATATTTTTGCACCATTAACTTCACCCGGCAAAACTGTGAATCAGCAATCGCGCTGGCTCGGGGGTTTATGGCAACTTGGCCTCGACACCGAAAATGAAACCGTTGAGGCTATCCCGCTTCGAACCGCGGATTTCCATTTCAACCTCATCCCGGTATTTTTCGAGGGCACCCCTAACACCAAACTCGGTTTCTCAAACATCCAATGGGATGCATCCAACCATCAGTTCCAGATTGATATCTCCATGACACACCCGTTCCCGGATGCGGTGAATGTCCCTGGGTTCGATGTCCGTGGAATAATTTATACACGGGGTGGCATGTATAATATTGCAGCCGGTAATGTAATCATGTCCGGGCCGCTCGAACCCAGACTGGCTAACGCCGACGGGTATACCAGGTGGTGGAACCCGGTGGAGTTCATGAATGGCCCGCTCCTGCTCTCGTATGTTGACGGCCTGTATGGAACCCCTGCCGCAATCGCCAACTTCCAGGCTACGATTTATGGCTACAAGTACTATGCCGACAGTCTCGGTGCGGTTGAATCCATACATAATATGAACACTGCGGACCGTGGGGTTTTCCGACCGACTAGTACCAACACACGGCGGTTCCTGATCGATTTCGGGGATTTCCCGGATAACTGGATGATAGTAAATTATGGCTTTGATGTATGCTGGGGGCCAATACCAGGTTGGACTCCCGGCGATGACCCCCCCGTTATACCCGATGATTTCCCGTATACCTCGAACTCCCCTGAGCCATACCGGATGCGGGTGACTGAAAGCATGAACTCCCTCACCAGGATTGTTTCCAGTGGAACGAGCGGAACGGTTAATATTAACATCGATATTTTCGACTGGCAGGCGCTCGATCCGTTGTCAACTGTCCCGATCGAAGTCAGCGTGGTACAGGTCGAAGCCCCGGTGTTCGGGAGTCCGCCTGTAATTGCCACACCGGTACCAGGGAGTGGAGCCGGCGGACATATGTCGACTTACACAGCCTCAATTACCGGATCGACACCGGATTATCTTGAAAATATCGACCTGATAGTAACGGCTACAAGTTCGGAAGGCGATTACCAGAACGGATTAACCGGGTTCCTGACAGGCGATCCGCTGCAGGCGTTTTTCCTTCACCAGGCACCAACATTCGATGGGACCGTATACAACGGATGGACATACAAATACACAAAAATTCTGTATCCCGAATATCCAAACCAGGGCCAGAATCCTCCTGATATTGCGGTTTACAAGAAGTCAAGCATAATTCGAGCGGCCATGGTCGACCAGATCAATCCGGATATTAATGGAACACACGACACCAATCCCGACAGCATCAACGAGTGGTCCAGTAATTACACCAAGTACTCACTTCCGGAGCATTACCACATGCCGACCGGCATGCTTGGCATGACCGGCCTGTGGAACGATGTCGGCCGTATCTGTGTTTCAGACAGCAGCACCAAGTTCTTCTTTACATCCACCAGTACCAGTAATGAATTCGCAGACGGGGAATCCGACCCGCTGTACTCATACCTCACGTGGCTGTCGCATACATACCTCGGGAACATGCCGGCGGAATTTTATTTCACCGTTTCCTTTTCACAGGGAGATTATCCCCGGTTCTGGAGCACCGATCCTAGCAACGGGGTGAAGGTGGGCACCGACTTTATCTACAACATTTTTATATACGATGTAACCGGAATGGCGAGTGGCGATCCCGGTGTCGATCCCCAGCGATATATCATATTAAGGTGGGCGCCGCCATACGATGAATTTTCCGCCACATGGCAGCGGCCGTTCAATGTGCCGCCCAACGGCTATGGCGAGGGATATGTCGACCGCGACAGGCCGTACGATCACAGGCTCGCGGTAGACGATTCACCTGTGCTGGACCGGTTTTATATTCTCGACTCCAACCAGGAAATCGAAGTGGTTGACTGTAATTTCTCACTCGGTGAATTTGACGGGTCCTGGTCGATCTCAACAATTATGCCCGACATCTGGCCTCCTGAAGTGACCGGGATCGCCGACATTGAGGTTGTAGCGACAAAAACCATTGGTGAACCGAGGAATTACGTGGCCGCACTTTGCAAGACAGGTTTACTCGAATGGCGGATATGGGTGTTCGATCTCGACACGTCCCCGGATCCAAATGTGGTTAATGATATCTGGCTATCGGAACCATACTTCGGCGAAGCTTACTCGATGGACGCTGCTGACGATCCGATTGAATTGCATGTTCTCTCAAAACTGGGCACGATGACATATGTCAGCGTGTTCAGAGATTATCCGTAGCGGATTAAAAAAATAACTCGACTCAGTTGTTTAAATCCCCCGGTAAATCGGGGGATTAAATTTTAAGATTGATGCTGACTCGGAACCTGGGAATAAATGCATTCAAACGCATGCGACGAAGCGGGTATTACCAACCCCAACACACCACCGCTGCAGGTTTAATGAGGTTGTCCCTTTTATAGTTGAAAATAGTGGGGTTCCAGGATCGCATTATCAC
>CBDURU010000130.1:0-9501 GCA_965369865.1 uncultured bacterium
TTGCTGCGCCCTCTTATGGATCAGTATTTTTGCTGCGCCCTCTTATGGATCAGTATTTTTGCTGCGCCCTCTTATGGATCAGTACTTATGCAACGGTCTCTTTTTACAGATTAAACGCTGCCTGTAAATCCAGGATGGCAGCGGTTGATATCACTATCAAAGGACATACAGGAAAAACAGGTAGGTAGCCGGCAGGGCAAAAAGGAAACCGTCAATACGGTCAAGCATTCCACCATGAGCACCAAGTAATTTCCCGGCATCCTTCACCTGGGCCTCACGTTTCAGGGCGCTTACAGAAAGGTCGCCGAGCTGTGAGATCGCCGCCACCATCACACCGAACAGGATAAGCTCCCAGAGTTCCACCTGCCCGACAAGCCCGATCGAATAAGAATATATTATTACCGTTACCGCACTCCCGATCATCCCGCCCCAGAGACCCATAAGGGTTTTCTTCGGGGATATCGTGGGCACAAGTTTTGACCGTCCGAAAAATTTGCCCGAAAATAAAGCGGCAAAATCGCACCCCCACCCGGCGAGAACGGGGTAGATAGTCAGGTGGATCATTCCCTCCGTATTGAACACCGCTCGTGAAAATTCAAGGGTTCCTTCATCGACATGAATGATCTGAAGATGTCTCAGCTTGAAAATAAAACTCAAGAGACCGCCGATGTAAATCACACCGAGGAAGACTGTCGCCACTTCCTTTAAAAATTCCTTTGCCCCGCGTGCTTTTGCGACTAACTGTGCGATAAAGAATACCGGGAGCATAAACGCGAGCAGAACTGTGAATGATCCGGTTGGAAAAGCCCAGGACCCGTAAAGCAGGAGAATGCATGCAATGTAGCCGAGATATGAAATCGGGAATTTCGATCCCGGATGATCGACACCCGTTACCCTCCAGAATTCGCGGAGGGCAAGGATGGCACTTATGGTTACAAGAAGGAAAAGAGAAATATTCCCGAAAGCAATAATGCAGATAGCTATCGCACCAAACGGGACTCCGATAGCGAACCTTAGAAACATTTTGGATGGTTTTCTCTTTTCCCGCTCCATATGAATCAAGGCAATATTATACGATAAACCCCCGACTTGCACATCTCGCGATCACAAAGTACAGTTTAAGTATGATAAATGAACCAGGGAAGATACCGGTTATTTTTGTATGTACCGGTAATTCGTGCCGGTCCCAGATGGCGGAAGGGTTCCTGCGCCACTGGACAGACGCGAAAATCGAGGTCAGGTCCGCTGGATCCCATCCGGCCTCGGGAGTCGCGCGTCTCGCCATACAGGTTATGGATGAGGTTGGTATCGATATTTCCCGCCAGGTAACCAATTCCTTCGATGATTACATTAATGAAAATTTTGACTGGGTAATCACGCTTTGCGATTATGCCAGGGATTTCTGCCCGGTATTCAAAAGCGTAACCGGCGAAGCTAAACGCCTGCACTGGTCGATCTCCGATCCGATGTCCGCGTTCAATTATCCTGCGAAAGAGCTCAGGGCCTACCGGGACGCGAGGGATGAGATCGGAGGCAGGATCAAGGTATGGCTCGATGAACAGCTCGGAATAAAGGTAAACATCGATCCGGAATCAAAATGCTGAATTTTCGATGCCGCTCCAATCCGGCTTTGAATTAATACCGATGCGGTTTACAATTCCCCATATGATAAATCCCTTGTTTGATAATTTGACAGCGACTGCCATGGGAATGCAATCATGAAGAAGATCACCTTCAAGGACAGGCTTCTTTATGCGTTCGACAACACGATGTCGAAAGGCACGGGGGCGCTGATTATATGGCTTGTGATCATAACAGCAGGTCTGATTATGATTTTCACAGCCATAGCCCTTATCGGGAAATTCCTGCCCCAGGGTGAAAGCTACCCTGAAAACGCCGGATTCTTTGAAATCGCGTGGCTGTGCCTGATGCGCACGATGGACGCGGGCACTATGGCCGATGACGAGGGGGGCTGGCCGTTTTTACTGTTGATGCTGCTCGTTACATTCGGCGGGATTTTTATTTTCAGCGCATTGATCAGCATCCTTTCATCCGGTCTTGAAGCGAAGCTCGATGAATTACGCAAAGGACGGTCCACGGTAATTGAGGAAAACCATGTGGTGATTCTTGGATGGTCGCCCCAGATTTTTACAATTATTTCGGAACTGGTGATAGCCAACCGGAACCGGCCATCCCCGTGCATAGTGATTCTCGGTAATAAGGACAAGGTGGAGATGGATGATGAAATCCCCGATAAGGCGGGGTCTACCGGCAGGACAAAAATCATATGCAGGAGCGGCAAACCTGTCGAGATGGCCGACCTTGACCTTGTCAGCCTTAACACGGCACGTTCGATAATTATCCTCTCACCGGATTCCCCCGATCCCGATTCCTGGGTAATCAAGACACTTCTGGCGATAATGAACAATCCCAGCCGTCGCGAGGAGCCGTACCATATTGTCGCTGAAATCCATGATCCGGGAAATCTCGAGGTCGCGAAAATGATCGGCAAAAACGAGGTGCAGTTCCTTCTCGGAGGAGACCTGGTCGCAAGGATCATGGCTCAGACCTGCCTTCAGTCCGGATTGTCCACCGTATACATGGAAATTCTCAACTTCCACGGGGATGAAATTTATTTCCACGAGGAACCTAAACTTATCGGAGTAACTTTCGGTGAGGCACTGATGATGTACGAGGATTCTACGGTTATCGGGCTCAGAAAGAAGGATTCAACTCCCATTTTGAACCCGCTGATGGATACGGTCATTGAGGCAGGCACGCAGGTTATCGCGATTTCAAGGGACGATAATACTGTAAGGCTTTCCGGGACTGATGATTACAATATTGCCCATGATTTGATAAACAGCCCGACTGAAATCGTCAGTGAACCGGAACGGATCGTTATCCTTGGATGGAACTGGCGTACTCCGATTGTCATAAAGGAAATTCAAAAATATTTTTCCGAAGGGTCCACGATCCAGGTAGTTGCCGATCTGCTGAACGATGAAGTTGAAGAAGTAATGAGCCTGCCCGGGATGCAGCATGAGTCGGTCTCGTTTAAAAAGGGAGATACAACCGATCGCAGAATACTCGAAACTTTCAGATTGCAGGATTTTGAGTACGTGGTGATCATGTGTTACTCCGACCACCTCGACACACAGGCTGCCGACGCGCGGACCATTGTCACGCTTCTTCACCTTCGAGAGATCGAGGATACCACCGGACACAACTTCTCAATCGTCTCCGAGATGCTGGATATCCGTAACCGTGAACTGGCCGAGGCAACCCGCGCGGATGATTTTGTCGTGAGCGATTCTCTCATCAGCCTGATGCTGACACAATTGTCGGAAAATAAATATTTGAATGAAGTTTATCAAACTCTCTTTGATATCAGGGGATCGGAAATTTACCTCGATCCTGCTGAAAATTACGTGAAGCCGGGTGTGGATGTGAATTTCTACACTGTTGTTGAAGCCGCACGGCAGCGTGGAGAGGCGGCGATCGGCTACCGCGTAAAGGCGCTTATGAACGACGCATCCAGGGCATATGGTGTCGTCGTAAACCCGGTTAAATCCAGCACGGTTAATTTCAATCCTGGCGACAAGGTGATCACATTAGTCGAACGTTAACCCAATTACCCGGCCTGTGGCCACAGGGAAAAAAATGAACAAACTCCACTCACAGCGATTATTTCCTTGCCTGAAAATCATAAGACAATTAAAATAAACGGGAGTATGGTTAGCTCTACTGATTTTGATCCGTACCGGCTTTTGAAAATCCTTTCAATATTGTGGTGGGTGTGACTACATCGTACAGCATTTCATGGACCGACGTAATCAGGGAGGCTGGCAGCCATCTCAGCCATATTCTTTCCTATGGCACATCTTCCCCGCCAGCGTTTGAGCTCCCGGCGGCAAAGTACCTTCTGAACCTTTTCGAATCCGAAGGAATTCCATCGATTCTTCTACCCGGTGTAACGGGAGCCGATGAATCAACGGGACTGAAATCGCATGGTTTAAGCTCATCGAGACCAAACATCGTGGCACACCTGCCAGGATCCGGGGCGGAGGAACCGGTCCTGTTGATGAGCCATCTTGACAGCGCGCCCCGTTCACTCTACGAAATCGATATCCCGCCAAAGGACACCGGCCACTCGATCTACGGCCCTGGTGCGCTCCTTGGCACACATCTGTCGGTAGCCCATGCCATGGCGCTCATTCTTCTCGCAAGAAGCGAACAACCTCTCAGGAGAACCGTCCGTTTCGCAGCAACGACCGAAGGCGCAGGCGGAAAGGGCGTGGGACTGAAATCCCTTGCTGAAAACCATCTCGAACATATCTCATCCGACCTCGCGCTGGGCTGGGGCGCGTTCAGTTGGATCGGTCCGGACAACACGCCATGCTCGTTGCTCGCATCATCCGAAAAAGGTTCCCTCAACCTGAAACTTCGCTCGGAAGCCTCCGGTGGACAGGCCGGTGTACAGATCGGGAAGGACCCGGTCAGCCGGATAGTAAAAGCCCTCGATAAACTGGGTGAAATCGAGTTCGATCTGAAGCCGTCCGAAAAATCCAGGGAATTTATAAATTCCGTTTCCGAGATAATACCGGATATACGGCTAAGGACAATTTTCGAGGAGCTTAACAAGGAATCGACCGTCAACCACGCGATGGAGTTCATCGAGGCGGAGGGAGCGGTCGATGCGGGGCTTAAAGCATTGCTGAGGGCATCCCTGAGGACCGAACGTTTTGTTCTCAGGCTCGATTCATCCGCATCCGACGGTTTGAAACCCTCGAGTGCCGAAGCGGAAGTGACATACTGCTACCCACCGGGTGAGGATGTGGAAGCAATTGCCATACGGGTCCTTGAGGTTCTGAAATCCGATGGCGTATACCTCGCGGAGAAAACGGTTGTAGAACCGAGTGATAGCATGCTGACTCCCGATATCCATGCACTTGTCCGCGCGTCCCTTCAGGATGCCGATCAGGGAGCGAAACTCGTGGTGGGAATGTCGCCATGGCCGACCGGCATGAACGCCCTGAGACATTACGGCACGAGCGTATACGGCTGGGAACCGTTCGCGAACGCCGGATCACTCGACGCGACCCTGTCTCTCAGGGGTGGTTCGGGAGAAATGGTCGATGCGGATGATTTCATCCGGGAGATCAGGAGTTTCTATTCGTTCCTCGTCAGGATCGCGGTGTAAACATCAGGGAGATCCTGTGCGGACGATCAATGGTATTATTCCCGGGCCGAGGACGATTTCATGGGGATGAAAGCCGGAAATGAAAATCAGGAAAATGAATTCCATCCATTCTTACCTCCTTACCTGAAAATTCTCGCCCTTATCCTGTTCTTCTACTGGGGACTCACGCATTTTATTTACCCGGAATGGTACCTCGTGACGTTGATGGGTATCACCGAGTACGATCCGTCGAACACCTACGATGTCTGGTCGGCGAACCTGATGGGAGTCCTGAACATTGGATTCGCGATTACGATATGGCGCGTATCGCATGATCCCGTGAGATTCAGACCTGTGCTCGACATGATCCTGATAGTTTCAATCGGCACACTCGCGGTATTTATTTTCAGCCTCCTAAGACGCGATCTATCTCCAAGGGAATGGATAAATGTGGGTCTGATAGCCGGATCGGTTCTTATATTGCTGATTTTGTATCCGAAATCAGGGAAGGGATGATATAATCCTCTCGTTAATTTCAACCCGACAGGATGGGCCACGGGGATAATGCCTGACTTAGCCAGCATCAAAAAACCCCTGATATTTTCTCTGCTTGCTGCCGTTATTCTATCGATCGCGATCGGCAGTTACTCCGGTGTGTTCGCACAGGAATCGGGGTACGAAGATGAAATAACCGGATCGGGGAATGAAATCCTGACTTCCAGCCCTGAGGATACCGATCCACCGGCCGTAACCGACAACCCTAAAGCGAAAAGTATCCTCGAGGACCTCGAACCGGTAATCGAGACATTTGTCTGGCTGCTGATTGTTATTTTCATAATGGCGGTAATCGCCGAGCGATTGAAGCTTCCCTACACCATTGTGCTGGTCCTTGCCGGTTTGCTGGCGGGGTCGCTGCCGATTCTCAAGGACACCGCTTTATCGCATGACCTTGTGTTCTTCCTGTTCCTTCCCCCGTTGTTATTCGAGGGCGCCATCAACCTGCGCTTCCATCATCTCAGGAAGAACATGATCCCGATTATAATCTACGCCACTATCGGGGTCGCATTCGCGATTCTTCTCACCGGGGGATTAGTTTATGCCACAAGCGAGATCGCGGGGTTGAATTTATCAATTGTCCTGTGCCTCTTGTTCGGGTCATTGATATCAGCCACCGATCCGGTAAGTGTGCTGTCGATAATAAAAAAGACCGGGGTACCCAAACGCCTGTCGATTCTCCTTGAAGGTGAGAGCCTGTTTAATGACGGTACCGCGGTGGTATTTTTCACGATCATCCATTCAATCGCTAAGGCAATAGCCCAGGGCGAGGACATCGGAACCTTGAGCAGCAACTGGCTGATGATGGTCTGGACATTTATAAAAATGGTCGTAGTGGGTGGCGCGCTGGGGTTCGGTATTGGATATGTGGCGAGCAAAATTACCCGGAAAATCAACGATCACCTGATTGAAATCACACTTTCGACCATAGTCGCGTACGGGACATTTCTAGTTGCGGAATATTTTCATGTATCCGGTGTAATCGCGGTAGTAGCCGCGGGGATTACGATCGGCCACATCGCATTCGAGACCGGCATGAGCCCGACCACCCGCCTCTCGATGCAGTCGTTCTGGGAATACTCCGCTTTCCTGATCAACTCGCTCGTATTCCTGCTTGTTGGAATCCAGGTCAAATTCAGTGTCCTCGCCAAATACTGGCTGGCCGTATTAATCGCGATTGTCGCGGTACTCGTGAGCAGGTCGATTGTAATCTATGGGCTTGCGCCTCTGATCGGATGGCTTGATAGGAAAATCTCGGCAAAGTACCAGCATATTCTTGTCTGGGGCGGGCTGAGGGGTGCACTATCGATGGCGCTTGCACTCTCGCTCACGGATTATATCGATCCCGGGCTGAGGCAGGAAATCCTCGCCATGACTTTCGGCGTCGCGATTTTCTCACTTCTCGTGCAGGGACTGACTGTCGGGAATCTTGTAAAGAAACTCGGTTTAACAACCCATGACCCTGCCCAGAGGAAGGTGGAACTCGCGACCGGACGCCTTACAATGCTCTATGGCGCGCTTGAGGAACTCGCCAGGCTTCACCAGGAACGTTCTATTCTGCCGGAGGTTGAAGTACGTCTCAGGCGCGAACTCAAGGAACAGATTCTGGTATGGGAGGAAGAGGTCGAGCAATTACAGGTAGAACATGGGCCGCTGGTCGATGAGCAGATGCGTATGGCTCGCAGGGAGATCCTCAAGGCAAGTAAAAGCGATTTGCTTAGCCTGATGCACGCGGGGACAATCGGGGCGGATGTTTACTCGGAACTCGTGACGGAACTCGATCACGAGCTTGATCGGGTACGGATGTCGGGCGAGGAGTAGGGTTTCAATTTTTGGAGGTTATTATGTCTCAGAAATCTAATAAATCATTAGCTTACTCAAAATTATCACTATTAATTGCAGGTTTTTCATTGCTGGTTGCTTTAGGTGGTTTTCTTTACACAATGTGGTTTAATTCCCAGCAGAATCGTGAAATGTTGTTATCTGACGTATATCCTAATCTATTTAATTATGATTTAAATATTATTGAAACACACCAATCTGATTTTCCTGCAATTATCCAAACAAATTGGAATTTCAGAGTTACTAACATTGGGAATGTGCCTTTTAGTATTTATGACCATAATATACAACAATTATCACAAGAGTATCCAAATGAGTATATTGGCTTAGATGCAGGATTATTTAACGCTGAGACTGGTGATAGGCTGAATCTTGATTCACCGATCGAGCCTGGTCACACATTGAGATTTACCTGGCAGATTGGATTAGTTTTGAAACCTGAAATTTATGAAATTTTAAAAGATCTAACTGGAGAAACAACCTGGTATGAAGTCGCTGAGAAATTATCTGAAGCAAACATGGATTTATGTGGAAATTCCATTGAAACTGTTGGACCAGGCAGAATTAGGTATCATGACTTAAGTCCGACAGGACCGGAGAGTATTTTTTTTCTTAAAGCAGTAATTACTTCAACCAAAGGCATTGATTATATTGTAGATTTTTCATATCCTGCATATCTTCCTGGGCCAACACCTCCAGATTGGGCTTGGTTTAGTGATCCATACTCACATTAGGTGCTTATTGATTCAAGACCGGGAACAGGCATCTTGCCTGGTTCTATTTTTTTTAACCCCGGATCATTACAAGCATCATTTTGAATCTCTCTTCCGCTTGTAACGCATGCGGTTCATTTGCGGGCATGACAATAAATTCGCCAGCTTTTACGGTATGCGCTGTCCCGGATATCGAAATTTCAGCGCTGCCGTCATTGATGTAAACCAGGGCATCGAATGGGGCGGTATGTTCACTCAGGCCTTCACCCTTATCGAACGCGAAGACTGTAACGGTCCCGATGTCTTTCTTGATTATCTGTTTTGAAACGACCGACCCGTCCTGGTAATCGACAAGATCGGCAAGGTTCAGTGCTTTGGCTTTTAATTCATCAGGTGTGGTCATTTTTTTCTCCTGTATTTTGATTATACGGAGTGCTCGATCATTCCGCAAAAACATCTTCCGACTTCATAATCACACCGAATCCATACGCGATATTCATCAGCGTCGCGAAGTGCAGTCCCTCCGACGCTGTCCCCGAAGTATCGGCCGGGAAAAAGACCCTGTAATCCCGAACGAACGCGTCGCGCGCGGTTGTCTCGCAGCAGATGTTAGTCATGACACCGGTTATGACGACGTCCTTTACAAAATGATTGCGGAGAATTTCGTCGAGGCCGGTGCCGTGAAACGCGTTGTAGCGGTTTTTCCTGAGAATGGTATCAATGGGCCGGACATCGAGGGCAGGGTGGATCTCGCTCTCGGGAGTATTTTCGATTACGTGTTCATCCCACCATAAGTCGAGCACACCTAAGTCAGAAAGATCGGCCTTGTGCATGTGCCGTGTGAAAATGATCGGGCGATTTACATCGCGAAATTTCCCGATCAGGTTATTGATACGAGGGAGAATGGCCGCGCCGTCCGGTTCCGGATCACTAATGAAGAAATTCTGACAGTCGATAACCAGAAGAGCGGATTTTTGTGGATCGGGTTTAAAATCATGAGTGTTGTAGGGTTTCAGGCCATCGAGCCACTCGTCGGTTTTAGTGTCCAGATTGTCTTTTGAAATGTAGTGCATCATTTTTGGGCCTCCTGGCAACATTAACCACTACATATCCATCGCGCAACTGTAAAACTAATAAAAGTACATCGGGGACACGGCATTTTTCCCTTGATATGCAATGGTAAAGTCAGGTTTATCACTGGAGAAAAAT
>CBDURU010000131.1:0-9294 GCA_965369865.1 uncultured bacterium
CAAAACTTTCGATACCGCTCCCCATGCGGACGGGCCGTCCGCGGTACTGCAGGCCAGCGTCCTGCGCTACGGGATTTAGTGCTTTTTCAACAGCCCCTCACGGTCAGGCTACTGTTGTTACATCTCCACATGTTTTTTCCCTAACTTCCCATCCCTACCCTTTGCTGGATCTGGAATCCCTTGCCTTCGGTTCCGAACGACGGCATGACAACCATCTCTACGCTGTGCAAATCGCGGATGGTCTTGCATCCAAGAACCCCCTGCGCTGTACGGATCGCGCCAAGCAGATTCAGGCTGCCGTCATTACGTCCGGTCGCCGGACCCTTGATAATCTGTTCAAGCGACCCTAGTTCGTCCACAGTGATACGGCTTCCGCGCGGGAGAAGAGGATCACCGGTAGCCATGCCCCAGTGATATCCGCGTCCCGGACTCTCAGTCGCCCTGGCAAATGCGCTTCCTATCATAACCGCGTCGGCGCCCGCGGCAAGCGCTTTAACAACCTCCCCGCCCTTGCTCATTCCTCCATCTGTAATGACCGCTACCCGGCGTCCGCTTTCCTTCAAATAATCTTCCCTTGCTTTCGCGGTATCAGCGGTTGCGGTAATCTGCCCGGCGCCCAGACCAAGCACTCCCCTTGTTGTACACGCCGCGCCCGGCCCTATGCCAACGAGAATCCCGCTGGCGCCGGCTCGCATGAGATCCAGCGCAACCTGGTAGCCGACCGAGTTCCCTACAATTACAGGAATATCCACATTTTCGCAGAGCTTATCGATTCGAAGGGGTTTGGCTTTCGATGATTTGTGTTCGTTGCTGGTGACAGTTGACTGGATAACCAGTATGTCCAGACCGGCGTCTACTGCAACCTTTCCAAATGTCGCGCCGTATTGGGGAGTCACACTCGCGGCGGCAATTGCACCAGAAGCCTTGAGTTCTTCGATCCGTTTCCCCACAAGTTCTTCCTTGAGAGGCGCCGAGTAAACGTCCTGTAATACGGTTGTGGCATCCTCATCCGACGCCGACCTGATCCTTTCGAGCGCGTCCGATGGATCGTCGTACCTGCATACTATCCCAAGCAGGTTCAGTATTGGTAATCCACCGAGTTTTGTAAAAACGCCAGCGGTCTCAATTCCGATCGATGAATCCATTGCCGATGCGAGTATCGGGATTTCGAATTTGAACTTACCTATCTCAAATGTTGAATCGACATCGGCGGGATCGATAGTTCGGGTGGACGGCACCAGCGCCACTTCGTCAAATCCGTATGAGTATCGCCCTTCACGGCCCAATCCAATTTCCGGACACATAACTTTGCTCCTTTGGCCACTGAAAATATACAAAAAAGCCCTGCGTCATATGACGGTGCAGGGACCTTGCGGATTTAACATTGTCATAATAGACACCTTGACGGATAAGTCAAGTGTGTGACCGCGATTTATATAGTTAATTCCAGGGTTGACTGTCAGTCTCATGGAAACTAAACTCCGTTCTGTGGCTCAAGAAAAATCCATTCCTGTTCCTGATCGTGCCCCTGTAAAAAGATGGGCGAAAATACGCCTGTGGACGGGTTATCTATATATCCTGTGCGCCATTATTTTTGCGAAGCCGGTTACAGGCTGGGCAATCGCCGGGTTTATACTGGTACTCTTAGGTGTATCAGTCAGACTGATCGCCAGTGCTACATTAATAAAGGATAAAGAACTCGTTACTCATGGAATTTACAATATGACCCGAAACCCACTCTACCTTGGAAGCTCGCTCATTGCGCTGGGTTTTGCATCAATGGCCTCATCGCTTTGGATCCTGGCAGCCTGTATATTCGTTCTCATGCCATTGTACATACGAATGATCTCAATCGAGGAAAAATACCTGGCGCAACTGTTCCCTGGATCTTACCCGGAGTATTTGAAATCAGCACCTAAGTTTACACCCGATTTAAGTAAAATCGGCGGGATTCCGGGTACGCTCGATAAATCCCTTGTATATAAAAGCGGTGAGTTAACCTCCACTCTTTTATTCATAATTCTATCCATTATTCTACTTGCACTGCACAGATCATGGCTTCCCGTATAAAAATAAAACCCGACGCGAGAATCCTTGTTGTCGACCTTGCTTTTATCGGCGACCTCTTGATGTCCACACCAGCCTTTACCAATATTCGGAAAGGATATCCGGACGCCGTAATCGATCTTCTTGTGTCGCCCGCTAGCCGCCCGGTTATCGAGCATAATAAAATCTTCGACGAAATTCTCACGGCACATTATAAAAGAAAGGGCTGGACAGCAGTAAAGAAAGAAGCGTCGAGGATGGCTGAACGGGGATACGATCTCGCGATATGTTTCCACCGCGCGCATGGGTCGCTGTTAATGCTGATGCTTGCCCGGATTCGAAACCGTATAGGATTCACACACGGCGGCCGATGGTTCTTCACCACTGCCGGAGTTCCTTTTCAGATATCCAGACATCGCGCATGGAACCACCTTAACCTCCTTGATAAAACCCTCCCGATAGGAATTGATTTCAACACACCAACCTCGTTGGAGCTTGATCCGGACGCGATCCACGCGGTTGAGGGAATGCTTGCGAATCTTCTGCCTTCCGGTCCCTGGGCGGGGATCAATCCGAATGCGAGCTGGCATACTAAAAGGTGGACTCCGGAGGGTTACGCGGCAGTGGGCGACTTCCTGGCGGACCATGGTTTAACGCCGATTTTGATCGGCAGTCCAAATGAGAAACCTTTATGCGACCATGTGGCTTCACTCATGAAATCCAAACCGATCAATCTGACAGGTGAAACAACACTTCCTGAACTGGCAGCCCTTTTATCTAAAATTGAAGTTCTCGTAACCAACGACAGCGGTCCAATGCATATAGCCCAAGCGGTGGGAACCAGGGTGGTTTCGATCTTCGGCCCGACCGATCCGTTGAGATGCGGACCCTGGCAGACTATATTTAACCCCGTTCAAATGAATTTGGATTGTATCAAATGTTACCGTAAGAGCTGCACACATCTCAAATGCATGTGTGAATTATCCGTGGAAGAAGTGTTAGAAACTGTTGCCAATTGTATAAGTTTTCCCCAAAACTTTCACTGATTGTATAAGTTTTATAGCTATTCTTGTATAAATATGCCTTAGTCAAAATGTCCTATTTACCTGAATTTTCTTAGATATTGGTGCCTTCCTAATGAAAAACCATTAATGTTGATGTATAATCCTCATATGGTCACATCGCAGCGACAGGTTGACCTCCCCGCTGTAGCTGGTGGGAATCCTGTGCGTGATGATTTTCTGTCCTTCTCACAGCCCAGGCTTACAAACGAGGAAATCGACTCTGTAGTCGATACCCTTAAATCCGGCTGGCTCACCACCGCCGGGAAAACCCACCGGTTCGAGACTGATTTCGCAAGCTATGTCGGATCAGCACATGCTGTTGGGCTTAACTCGTGCACTGCCGGGCTTTTCCTGTCACTGAAAATCCTTGATATCAAACCTGGCGATGAGGTAATCACAACTCCCCTGACTTTCCCTGCGAGTGTCAATGTCATTGAGCATCTCGACGCGACGCCGGTACTCGCCGATGTTCATCCAGTAACCGGATGCATTGACCCAAAGGAAGTCGAGTCAAAAATTACAGAACGGACCAGGGCGTTAATACCGGTACACCTGTATGGCCGGCCCTGCGATATGGAAGCGCTTCGTTCAATTGCCGATCGGAACGGATTTCCTGTGGTCCAGGACTGCGCGCATGCGATCGAGTGCGAACTGAACGACCGTAACGTCGCCACTTTCGGGGATCTCGCTTGTTACAGCTTCTACGCCACCAAGAACATAACAACCGGCGAAGGCGGCATGGTGGTGACCGATAATCAGGAATGGGCTGACAGGATTCGGGTACTCGCTCTTCATGGCCTGGATAAAACGGCCTATGATCGATATTCGGCAGGGGGCAGGACGGCTTACGATCTTACTGTCCCTGGTTACAAGTTCAATATGCCTGATATTCTGGCGTCGCTTGGCCTTGAGGGACTTAAAAGGGTGGATGAAAGACACCTGAGACGCGTTCATATCTGGAATCGCTATATCGATGGTTTATCCGGGCTTCCAGGGCTTGAGTTTCCAGGGGAGCCGGATTTGGGGACCAGGCACGCAAGGCACCTGTTTGCGTGTCTTATTAACCCAGATGAAGCCGGTCTCGACAGGGATTCGATGGTCGATGCACTGGCACAGGAAAATATCGGCACAGGAATCCATTTCACACCCGTACACCATTACTCATATTACAGGGATAAATATCATTATGGGCCCGGTGACTTTCCGAATGCTTCCCGGATCGGCCTGAATGTATTTTCAATACCATTAACACCATACCTTTCCGATAGTGACGTTGATGATGTAATCAATGCGGTGAAGAAAATAATTCTTTATTTCAACCGCTTGAAATAAGAGATAATTAACCAGGTTACCAGATTAGAAAAAAGGACCATGGAGCGGACAATGAACAGCCCAGTAAAAAACGATGGCACTGCAAGGATCGCATCATCCAGCGACAGATCCGGTGCAATTCCAGGCCTTACGGGAGGTCTGGCAGCCAGGTCGGCTACAAAAACCAGGAAAAAATCCGCTGCAGTACCTAAAAAAACAAAGGTGCCCAAAAAAGCTAAAACGACAATTAAAAAAACCAGGACAACTAAAAAAACCAAGAAATCCAAAAAAGCTAAAACGATAACTAAAAAAAACAGGACAACTAAAAAAATCAGAAAAAAGTCAGGCTCCAAGAGGGTTGCACCTGTGGTGAAAAAAACCGTAAAAGCAAAATCGAAAAAAAAGAAGACTACAACTAAAAAGGCCAAATCTCCCAGGAAGTCTGTCACTGCACAAAAAACCACAAGGAAAACTGCGATTAAAACAAAGGCTGCGAAATCAAAAAAAACCAAAAAAACCATTAAGAAAAAATTGAAAGCTGCAAAAGAGCAAGAAGGCAAGCGAAGAAGGGCAAGGCTTTACACGGTCCGATCACGATTATCGAGTTACCAGCTTGGCGACGATGTAATTTTCAAGAAGGTCCGGGATTGGAACAACAATTCAAAAACCGTTGAGATGCGCGGTACCGTTATCGCACTTGGCTGTGACCCCAGTATTAGTGTAAATTATATTGAAGTACAATTTGAGACTGAAAACCATCCTGGCAAGGTAACAATGCAGGTGCGGCGATTTACGGTTAAGTAAAGTTTACCTTGCCTCTTTATAAAGTAAGGAGAACTAAGTCATGATCAGGTCAGGTTACACACAACGCGACTTCATTATAGTTGCTGTTATTGCCGCATTAGTTTCCACCCTCCTGCTCGCGGCTCCTGTCGATGCCGCTACATTCGAGGAAATTGTCATCATGAGCGATGCCGGTATTCCAGCCGAGGTGATAATCGAGGTTATTGAGGCGACAGGCCTGGACGATGTGCTGGATGATGAAGGGCTTTCATACCTGCTCGATGCGGAACTCGATCCAGTCCTGTTGGAATACGTCCTCTCATTCCACCCGGACTACAGTACCGAGTATATTGTGGACAACGAGGATAATGAAATTGGGGATACGTCCAGTCATCCGAATCGGGCTGGAGGTTCGGGATTCCACCCGAGCACCGGCTATAATCCGCTGAACTACCGGTCAGATCCCAATGTTTACTGGGAAGGCCCACAGTACAGTCAATCCTACTATGATGGCTACTATCCAGGGAACCTTGGAGTCACGGTGTACCAACCCCCGGTTTACATCAGGAATCCATACCCATATGGGGGGGGGTATTATTATCCAAGGTATTACAATAACAACCGCGGTTACTGGAACAATGGCAGGTACGTGATTTATAACCACAACTACTCTCACAGGCATCGTTATTACGGTGATGATTGGTACAACCCATACAACGATTACTACTGGAGGAACGGATGGTACGGGTCGTTCGGTGGATCCTGGCATCATGGACGAGGCCGAAGTACCTGGGACTCCTGGGGAAATGCATATTATCGGAACGACGGTATTAGCCTGAGAATCAGTTTTTAGTATATAGCAAACTTTTTATAGATAAATAACCCAGCCATTTCGTGGCTGGTTTTTTTATTGAACCAAGTCCGCTGTCAGATAAACCTGGAAAATTACCCTAAGAACATTTCACCCCTAACCGCCTGGTCCCGACCCAAAGTAGACGTTTATAGTCAGGAAGTAGCTTGAAGATGCGTAGGCGTATATATGCCTGACCAGGAAACCGCCTATAAAGTATAAGGTGAGAAACGCAATTGGCGGGATCATCGCGTAGCGGTATGTTTCATCCGGGTAGAATCTTTCTTCTACAAGCGGCTTATCGATGAACATAAACTTGATGAAGCGCAGGTAGATATAGGCCGAAACGACCATGTTCAGAATTGCAATAATCGCCAGGGCATACAGGCCTACATTGGATTCCAGGACCGGCATTAGAACGAAAAACTTCGCTGCGAAACCCGCCAGCGGTGGAATCCCCGCCAGACTCATGAAAACAACGAGCATCGTGTATGCGGATGGTGGAGCACGATGTACGAGACCCTTGAAATTTTCGATATTGCATCCACCGGTATGGTATTCTACAACGCTCACGATAAGGAAGGCTCCGGTATTCATGATGGCGTAGACGACCATGTAATGAAGCATGCCCATGTAGCCAAGCGATTGTATGGCCGCGTTGGCATTCGTCTCAGCGGTAACGCCCGCCGCACATAATCCGAGCAGGAGATAGCCCATATGCGCGATACTGGAGTACGCGAGGAAGCGTTTCATGTTGGTTTGACGCAGGGCAAACAGGTTCCCTATCGTCATCGACAACACCGCGCATATTTGCATCATGGGTATCCAGAGATCCGATACGGTCGACAAACCCAGTAGAAAAACACGTATAAATACTGCGACCGTAGCTATTTTAGGGGTAACTGAAAGGAACGTCGAGATAGCCGTGGGCGCGCCCTCAAGGACGTCCGGGAAGTACATATGGAACGGAGCTATTGCGAGCTTAAACCCGATCCCCACCATGAAGAACAGGACGCTGAGAAGCAGTACAGGAACCATTGACGGGTCTTCCATCCTGACCTGGTGAAGTGCTATCTTCATCTCGTATAGATTGGTGGTGCCCGATAACCCGTACATAATCGCGAATCCAAATACCATGAACGCCGAGCTCATCGAACCTAGAAGGAAATATTTCAGTGCCGCCTCTGTGCTGGTCGGCTTCGATTTCAGCCACCCGACAAGGATATATGACGTGATCGCGACAAATTCAGTCAGCAGAAAGATAGCCATAATATCCGACGAGGAAACTACACACTCAATTGCTACTGTCGCGAACATAAGGAACGCGTAAAATTCCCCGGAGAATTTCTCTGGGAGTTCCTTCGACCGCATCGCGATCACAACAACATAATTAACAGTGATCAGGGCGATACTCTTGAGGAAAAGACTGAACGGGTCGATCGTTTCAAGGCCGCCCCAGTACTGTCCGAGCGCCGCGTTGAAGTAGCGGGTTGTCAGGTACATCGTGAAGATAACAGGAAAGTAACTCAGGATCAATACAGTCTGTGCAATCAGTGGCGCACGGAGTCGATTCTTGTTCGGACGGATCATGTCCAGGGTTAGAATCAGAATACCACCGGCCAGGTCCAGCATTTCGGGTAGAAGAAGAAAATAAGCCCTGTATGTGGCAGCGAAAATCTCGAGCGGGTTGGAAATAAATGGGAGATAAAACTCGTTTATGATTGTATCAAAATATAAAATTGTGATGAAGCTGCCGAAGATAAAAATGCCCATCACAACATAGGGATACCAGTTCCCCGCTTTATATAAACGTGGCCCGTTATGGTTTTCTGGATTTGGGACCTGGTCCATTTATTGCAAAAGAAACAAGGTATTTAAATACGCAAAGCCCGTCATAGAACACACCTTTCGACGGGTACTAAGCGTGCATTTTACCGATGAGCGGGGTAACTGTCAACAATAATCTAACATTAATTACAAAGGACCTTCGCAGAATAGCGTGGAGCTGGAATTTCCCCTTATTGTCCCGTAGCGCAGTCAGTCCCGCCTGCCCCGATAGAGAACAAGCATTGACAATATCAACTCCACAAAAAATGCGAAGAACAAAAAAAAGCCTGTCCTTTCAGGGGACAGGCTGGATCAGCAATATTATGTCATTATTAACTCTAACGACTGATATGGAATGTTCTGTAAACCAAAGCACTGCCGCTCCTCAGTACAAGAACTACAAAATCCTCACTAACCTGGCTGCAACCGATTGAGAAACTCCCATAGTTATGAGGACGGTCACCTACTGCTATCGTCCTGGTTCCCCTCCCAGCCAGCGAATACATGCAAGCCCTCATCGGGCCAACCTGGATAACACCGATAACCTGTATGGGAATCCAGCGCAGGTTGGCTTCAGCGACCGCTTCACCCAGTTGCTCCAGAAGTTCAGGATCGACCGCGCCATCAAGCCCGGTGCCTTCCATCTCAGGTCTGAGTTCCTCTGGAATAAGATGAGTAAGAACGAATGGATCGAATCGAGGCTGGAAATAGTTCAAGTCCCGATCGGGATCATCTGGAGCGAAATCTTCATCAGGATCGGCTGCGTATTCATCCTCGACCTTTTCATAACGGTTTTCGAGCACAGAAAGCAGGTCGAAATCCGCCAGTGCTAACGCCACCTTACCAGCTTCGCTTGCTGGATCGTCCCTTTCGAGATATTCAACATCAAGCTCTCTAAGCTCCCTGGGTGTATTGTCCGCATGGGATACGGAGGTGTCATAACTAACCTCATAATCAGCGTACCCACCGAGCGCGTCCTGTAAGTTAGTATCAACCGTTGGGGCTTCCATTCCCGGAGTCGCAAGGAAATCACCCATTCCAACAACTTCAGGCGTTTCCTCAGCCGGTGCTTCTTCTGTTCCTTCCTCTTCTCCGGATTCATCCTCAGCGGGTTCCTCATCTGAGGGCTCTTCCTCGTCGGAGTCAGAATCGTCTCCGGTCCCTTCTTCACCCGAGCTGTCATCAGCATCATCCTGGAGGATGATAGAATCGTTATCTGATGGGGTTTCGTTGTCACCGGATGATGTGGCTCCCGCCATTACGGCGAAACCAAGCACCAGCAAAATAGCTGCTATTAGTAAAATTATCCTGGTTTTCATCGCTTGATCTCCATACTACTTTTATAATCTATTTTATCAAGGCTGTTTATTCGAAGTTTAATCAGATTCCTAAACCTACACCGCCGCCGCCACC
>CBDURU010000132.1:0-9276 GCA_965369865.1 uncultured bacterium
AATCCAAATATCTACCATCCAGACCACTCACTAACGTTCGCGGTACTGATACAGACATGCACTCCCTTACTGAAACAGACGTGCACTCCCTTACGGTCGTGGCTCTGAGCGGTGCACTCCCTTACGGTCGTGGCTCTGAAAGGTCGTGGTACTGATACAATTGTACAACCCTCCAAACTCGTGGAACTCGTTTTGAGGGGCCACCTGTGTTATTCAAATTTGTTGTTAATTGTGAATTTTTCCAATCATCCCGGGATCTGCCTTCGATATTCATACAGCCCCACGGCGGCGGATGTCGCTACGTTGAAACTCTCGATCGGACCCGGCATCGGGATTGAAATTATGTCATCCGATTTTTCAAGCACCAGCCTCGATACCCCATCGTGCTCCCCGCCGATGATCCATGCCATTCGCGCAGGAAATTCGGCCTGAGCCAGCGACGTTTTCCCTGACGGATCCGCGGCGTAGCACCAGATATCCGCACCCTTCAGCTTTTCAATCGTTCGTGTCAGGTTATTGACCTTAATGACCGGGACCTTGCCAGCGTTCCCCGCCGATGTTTTCTCGACTGTCGGGGTCACCCCGCATGCCCGCCGCTCGGGAATGATCACACCGTCCGCCCTGAATCCGGCGGCCATACGGAGAATATGCCCCAGATTACCCGGGTCCTGGATTCCATCGAGAATTACCACGAGACAAGCTTGTGGTGGAGGATTTTCATCAAGCCAATCTGAAAAATCGGTATAAGGAAACGGTGAAACTTTCGCGATAATGCCCTGGTGATTCGCGCGACCCATACGGCTGTCGAGGTAGGATCGCTCCACCCATTCGACGGTGATCCCGGATTCCGCGGCGCGTATGGCGAGTGCTTCGCGCGCTTGTGCGGCCTTGCCCTTGTCGGAGGTTTTAAGAATCCAGAGACGGCGAGCACGATTCGCTTCGAGCGCATCGGCTACTGCATGGGGTCCGTAAACGATATTTTCATTCGCCATTGAGTTGTGAGAATTCCTCCCCTGAAAAAACCGGACGAGCAGTGTTTATAAATCGGGCAATTATTCCTTGTAGAAATCGACATACTCGTCTGCAATGTCCGACATATTGAATCTCGGGGATATTTTGCGGCTTAAAATATTGAAATCATTTTTATATTTTTCAAAGTTTAGAAATACGTCATTGATTTTCCCGGCCAATGTTTCGTGTGTAACTAAAAACTCTTCATTCAGGATTTCAGCGGCCATGCCGACTCTCGTCGAAAGAACTACATCGGCAAATAGTAAGCCTTCAGCTATCATGCGGCTGAAACCCTCGGAATGAGAACAGATCACGACAAGGTGAGATTTCTTCATAAACCAGGGAATGTTATCAGTGAAGCCCTCCAGTAAAACCCTCTTATCCAGGCCAAGGGCGTGAATGAGCGCCTTCAGATTATTTCTTTCAAACCCTTCCCCAAAAATTTTCAACCTGTAATCAAAAGGTAATTTGTGGACAGCTTTGATTAAAATATCAAACCCCTTCAAAGGCTCCAGGCGTCCGGCAGCGATAATGGTAAATTTACCTTCCTTGTCAACCGGCTCAATGTTGATAGGATTGATGCCATTATAGATCACCCTGACGTTCCGATTATCCCTATGCTTAACTGAAGACGCGACCATCTTTGAAACTGCTGTGACCTTTTTGATCCTGTTAAAGACCGGTCCGGGACGCGGGTTATGTTTTGTCGCTACATGATTAAGCCGGGAAAATTTACCTATCCGGAAAATTATCTCCGAGGCTTTCGCGGCGTGAGTGTGAATGACATCGGGTTGGATCCTTTCGATGAGCCTTTCGATTTCTATATGGAGTAACGGATTGTGCCTGGCCCCAAATGATTTCAATGTCTCGACTTGCACGGATTGACGGAACCGGTCTTTGAACTTACAGTTCCTCATCACCAGCACGGTGACTTCATGGGATTCAGAAAGCACATTTGTCAGCTCAACGAAGACCTGCTCCGCTCCCCCCCATTCATCAGAAGCCATGAACTGTATAATTTTCATCTCAAACAGTTAAATAATCAAAGAGATTATCCACTAAAAAACCAGGTTTGAAAACCCTCCAGGGTTTCCCAATGGAATATTTTATTCAAAATCAGGTGATAATCAGGATTTTTTCTGAAATTTCGGGAAATAAGTAATAATTATGAGAGCAAAAAAAGTTCAGAAACCTTGCCGGGCCTGATATTTTTATGAGCTTGTCCGTATCTTGCCATATGTAATCAACTATGTTAAAATTCCATGTTGGCCCTTGAGGGTTGTTTTAATGTGCCCTTCGGGGCTGGATGGTGATTAATTATGAAACGTACATGGCAGCCGAAAAAACGTAAACGAGCCAGGAAGCACGGCTTTCGCCACAGGATGAGTTCACCCGGTGGCCGAAAGGTTATCAGCAGACGCCGTGCAAGGGGCAGAAAACGCCTGACGGTACAGGTTAGAAGCAAGTAAAAAAGCTGTCAAGAGACCACTTCGATCCCGTGTGCAATGAGCGCGGGTTTTTTCATGTCGCAATGAAGGAAATAGCATAAGGACCAGGAAGCGTCCTGGACATTTCTGAGGTATTATTATCGTGAGCGATGCCAGCCAAGGAATCAAAAGCCGGAAACCGTCTTCCCGCCCGATTTACCCGGAAAGCGGAATTTGACCGTGTATTCAGAAACGGAAAGCGATACCGAAGATCATTCCTCCAGATCGTGATCTGCCCTTCGGGGAGTAAAAACGAGGGACGAATCGGATTTGTGATTACCGCCAAACTGGTGAAGAAAGCTACGAGGCGTAACAGGATACGCAGGATTCTGAAAGAGGCGGTCAGGCATTGGTGGAAGTATATCCAACCCGGCACCGATATCGTATTCAGGGCGCTTGAATATCCAGAATTCGACCATGCGTGGTATGCTGAGACGGTATTTCTGCAACTGCTGATTGAATCCGGACGTCTGATCGATGAGGGAAAATTAAAAGCCCGGGAACGCATCAATTCAATGCCGGCCGAATATACCGGGGTAATGGACAGCGTTTAAAGGGAATGAATTCATTTCTTGGGAAAATTGCTTCGAGTCTCGTCAGGGGTTACCAGGTATTCATAAGTCCCCTGACCCCGCCATCGTGCAGGTTTTACCCAGTCTGCAGCGAGTATTCGAGGATAACATTTTTACGGCATGGTTTCGTAAGAGGCATCTGGCTTACGGTCTGGAGAATTCTCAGGTGTAATCCATTCAATCCGGGCGGATGGGATCCTGTACCCCCTGTAAGAGGGGAAACAGAGGACGACGAATCATTTTATGTCCAGGAGCATGATGAGAATGAAAGCGAACTCAATCCGGATCAATCAAATGAATGAAAAAAATAAGAATTGCTATAAGGCGGCATAGACAGAACCCGCTTGATGCGTTATTATTTTAATACTGCTTGTGAGGCGAGCCAGTTCGGTTACTGAAAAGAGATTTCTAGTAAACTTGCACTTACCGCCTATTTGCGGTATGTGTGTCGTGTATGCGGTCAACAAGCCGCATGATGTTACTAACATTCGATCAGCGTATGGGCGGGTGCTGAAGGGTTTTACTAATGCTTGACTGGATTATCGACATTTTATTATGGATTATGAGTATGACCAATAAGGTAAGTCATTATTGGGCGTTCGACATAATCCTCCTCACAGTCCTTGTACGGGTAGTGCTCTATCCCCTGAACAGAAACATGAACAGGAGCATGAAGCAGATGCAGAAGCTTCAGCCTGTGATGAAGGAAATTCAGGAAAAGTTCAAGGATCAGCCGGAAAAATCCCAAAAGGAGATGATGGCGTTATACAAGAAGTACAAGGTTAATCCATTAGCCTCCTGTTTTCCGATGCTTTTGCAGATGCCGATATTCATCGCATTATTCTGGGCGCTGAGGGACCCGAGGTATTTTCTCAGGCTGCCCGGATTCGAGCATGCTACGCTTTTCGGGATACACTTAACTATCCCACCGCTTGTTTCACACCCATATCCCGAAATTGCGTTGAAAGCGGGTGTGTTCGATCTATTCAGTGTCATGCAACTCCCGTTACTCGCTGACCGATTCCTCTATCTTTATACCCTGCCCCTTGTGGCGCTTTATATTGCGTCAACCATCATCCAATCGAAGATGATGTCCGCCCAGTCACAGGCCCAGACTTCGGGACAGCCCAACATGATGTTATTCATGATGCCGATGTTCATAATTTTCGGATTCCTGTTCCCGACAGGCCTTCTCGTCTATTTTATAACTTCCAACATACTCCAGATGGGACAGTACTGGCGGATCCAGCGAGAGATAGCACTAGAGGAGGGTATAACGGAGGAAATATCCCTGGAGGATAAACCGGCACCGGCATCCAACAAGATGGCCGTTTCCCAGGCGGGAACAGGTTCCGGAAAGCCCAACAAAGGCAAATCTTCCAAGGGAAAGAAAAAAAAGAAATAGCCCAAACCCTGGTGCAGCACGACCCCAAGGGTAAAGGCTGTAAAGGATGGTGGGAAGTACTATGCTTTACTGTGACGCGGTTGCAAAAACCGAGGAAGAGGCGATCGAAATTGCCTTGAGGAAGATGCGCCTGGATAAAAAAGATTCCATTGTCAGGAGCGTCGTTGAAGTACCGGGAGGAGTAAAGGTCCGGGTCGAGGCTGTCAGGAGTCGGGGACAGGAGGTCATCGAACTTCTGAATTATTTCTTTGAGAACCTTGGGGTGAAGACAGAACTCTTTTACATTGAATCGTACGACAAAATTCTTATTAATGTCACAGGCCCATACCTTGGGTTGATAATCGGGAAAGGCGGATCGACACTGGAAGCCCTTGAAACGATCATAAGCGCGATTCATAATCGCGGTCATGTCGGTTTCAAACCGGTAGTAATCAATCCTGGCGGGTACAGGGAAAACAAGAGGAAAGCGTTGAAAAGCCTTGTGAAACGAGCCTGCGAGACGGTTGCCGCGGGTGATAAAGTCAGCCTTCCAGTTATGAAACAACGCGACCGGAAGCAGGTCCACCAGATCATTAAGGATTTCCCGGGCTTCAGGTCGCGGTCATTCGGGGATGGTATCGACCGTCGGGTTTATATCTACAAGGTGTCCGATGATGATGGGGAAGTGAGCCGGGAAGCTGAACCAGATGATTTTATCGCGGGTAATCAAACTCCAATCGCTACCGACGATATTTCAAAGGCTCAATTGACGCCTTAAGTCGCTGGAGTATTCTTCCTGCATAATTCTTTATGCCCCTATTAAAGGAGGAGTAATTTGAGTTTCCATTCGAATAGTCAAATCCATCTGGCTTTAACGCTCGTACTTACTTTTATCGGCATTTTGAGTTGCCGGGGAATGCTGGCGCCGGAGATGACGCCTGAGAGAACGGTAATAAATTTTCTGAAAGAAGTGGGAAAGGGTAATTACGAATCCGCAGGCGAGTGGGTTGGTGTTGAATCCCGGGATCAAATTGAATCCTGGGCACGGCTCTTTTTCTTTCCAGATCGCGAGACTCCCCCGACAGCGGAGAATGAGGCAAACATCGACCAATTCATCGGGCTTTTTTACCGTGTAACTCTTATGGAGGAAAGTGAAGACAGCGCGAAAATCCACCTTGTTTTTGTAGCCACCGATGCACTTGTGGGATTCCCATCGGTGGCGGATAACCCGTTGGTTCCAAACAGCGTGTCGTATACTGTAATTCTCAGGAAGGATATAAACGGGGGTAACGGGACTGATCGGGAAACGGAATCCGGCTGGGAGATTATCAGTCTTGAACCTGGAATGCAGTAAACCGGAATGTATCCAGCTTTTACCTGTTTGACCTTCCCGATGACTGAATATCGTGTCGTAACCGTTCAGCCTCTTCCCTGAGCCACCTTGGGGGATACTGGCTTAATGCCTGGTTTATTTCATTCAATGCACGAACCTCATCATTCACCATGTACCATGCTTTGGCGAGTTCAAAGTGTGCCCACCAGTTGTTCTGGTTTCGTAACCTGATCGCCTGCTCGAACACCGGTATCGATTCCCTGATCCTATCCCTGTTTGTTTGCAAATCCCGCCAGATAATTCCCTGGTAGACCAGAGCGGTGTAATCTGTCGGCCTGAGGTCTACGGCTATATCTATATCGCCTTTCGCGGCAGGTTTACGTCCTCGTCCCCAGTTGGCGCGCGCCCTCTCGATGTATATTTGCCAGACCTGGTGATGGTGCTCATAATCTGTGATCCAGTTATTCGAGACGGTGTAAGCAGTCTCGAACGAATTGGTGTCGCTGAGATCATCACCGTTATCATTCAACATTCTTGCATAAGCCCGAATGAACTTAACGTCGCCGGGAATAGCCTCAAAGGCGAGTTTGTAATGGTCGACCGCCTCGCCCGGATCGCCAGTCCTTTCGAGGATTGATGCGAAGCCATAGTTCCAGTACGCAATTCTGATATCCATCGGGGTAAGTATGCCCGCTATTACGATTATGACCAGGATAAAAAAAAGGCCTTTAAGTGTCTTCATTGGCAAACCTCTCTTACAACTTTAAATATAAAACATGCAGCGTTATTGTGGAAGGGCGTAGATAACCGCAAATCCAAGCTGAGTTGCCATCATGAGCAAGTACATATGCTTCCATGACGGGTGATTCCCTTCGAGCGCCAGGGAATCGGGGTCCCTGACAATCAACCATGCAGTGTAAATCCCCCAGATTGCCAGAACGGACAACCACATTACCTGGGGTTTCAAATGATCGGGTCCGGCGAGAATAGCGATAACAGGCAGGACGAGATATGGAAGGACCAGGAACGGTGCAATAATCCAGGCGGCTTTTTTAAACCCGTATCTTACGACAACTGTAAATGCGCCCCCTTCCTTATCCCCCTTGACATCCGCGAAATCTTTCGTGCTCGCGGCACCGACTACAAACAAGAAGATCAGCGTACCGATAAGCCAAGGGGTCGGGTTCATCCAGTCCTGAGGACGAACCGCCACCCATCCTCCGACGATCATTAAAAATCCCCTCGGAACCGCCATCGCGATATTGGCTAATATCCCATGGTTCTTAAACCTGACCGGGGGAGCGGAATATCCCCATGTGAATGCCGCACCGATCAACACAACGATAAGAAAATGGACATTTACGAAAAGGCTGAGAATCAAGCAAATACCATACAGGATCCACGCGAAATTCATCGCCTGCCGGACTGTCATTCGCCCCGATGGAAGCGGCCTTTCGGGTTTGTTAATCGCATCGATTTCCAGGTCGTAGTACTGGTTGATGGCGTTTGATGCTGCGTTCAGTAAAGCCCCGATCAACCCGGCGAGTAGCCCTTTCCAGATCAGCGAGTAACCTCCCATTTCGCCGTTTAAATCACCGCATGCAATCAGTGCGCCCGACAGGGTTCCAATAAAAGGCGCGAGGAGTGTGAACGGACGGGCAAGGTCTTTATAGTCCTTAAAGTCCGGCCTGGGTTTTGTGTCAGGATTTTCAGGTTGGGACGATACTTCGGAGTCCATTGATAAAACCTCATTGAACAGGGATAAAAATTGCTTTATCCGGATATGCCCGGACATGCCGACCGTCTGATCAGGCCATCATAGACAAGCTGCGACCAGTTTTCAAGACGATCGTGTTGCCGGCCGATTTCGTCAGGCGTCAGGTATTCGCCGTGCATTTTATCTGTTTCGCGTATTTCGACCGGTTCATTCACGTCCCATCTGAGCACCACACCGAGATGTACCCTGCTGACCTCGTTCGCATCCGAGCAGATCAGACCCAGGATCTCAAGATCGTTAAACCCCGGCGGGGCATCCACGTTCAGCTCCTCGGAAAGTTCCCGCTTCAGGCCGGTATCGAGAATGTTTGTTTCTATTTCATCCACCGGGTTGATATGGCCACCGATTCCGAAGCTCATCTTGTTATGAAGCCTGGCTTCGCCCTGGGTGTCATGCCGGGTCACAGTCAGGTATTTCGCATTAAAGCGTACAAGCGTATATGGAATCACCTGCCGGAACGACGGATCGATTTCGGCATCCGGGCGTTCCATAAAAAATGCCCTCTCAGGGAGTTCGCTTATAAACTCAGGATGAATATCGGGGATGAAACCTCTTTTATCATAAAGGGAATGAACCCAGTCGGCTTTCACTACAAGCACGCGCTCGATTGTCTCTTCCATGCCGGAATAATACCATACAGTAAGTCACTATCGTTTAAGAAATAGAAAGGATCGGTTGATATTTCCGTTTTTTTAGCATCCTTTGTTAAATATCCCATGTTCCAAACCTGCTTGACACCTATAATCGGTAATGTTAGAGTATTTTGTTAACCTCCGAAAATTTTTAGGTGGTGGAATAAGCTTGACCGAAGAAAAAGAAACAAGGTCTGAAGAGACAACAGCAACAGAATCAACTCCCGAAATCCCCGATACTCCGAAGGATCTCAAAGCTAAGGCTGAACCGATAACTGAGAGTGAACCGGAAGTAAAAGCGGAAGGGACATCGGAAACTGAATCAACTCCCGAAATCCCCGATACTCCTAAGGATCCCGAAGCTAAGGCAGAACCGGCGACTGAGAGTGAACCGGAAGTAAAAGCGGAAGGGACATCGGCAACTGAATCAACTCCCGAAACCCCCGATACTCCTAAGGATCCCGAAGCTAAGGCTGAACCGGCAACTGAGGGTAAACCGGAAGTAAAAGCGGAAGGGACACCGGCCGATGCGCCAAAAGATAAAACCCAGGAGAAGCCTGCATCGAGCGAAACTTCCGGTCGGCAGCATCGGGACGATCGCGGCGGTCGCGACTATGGAAGGCGCGATGGGGGATATCGAGGTGGACGCGACCGCGGTGGACGCGGTGACCGTCCCTTAACGAACGAAGAAAAACTCCGTCGATACAAGAAGCAGTCCGAAGAAAGGCTTCTTGATATCAAGCGAAGCCGCGAAGCAAAGGTCGGTAAGAAGAAAAGATAAGATTCCGGGAGGATGGAATTTAAAAACGCAAACAATTCTCGCCATTTACTGCGTGAAGCTATGTAGTAAAGGCGGGAATTTATTTTTGCCAATTTAGGGTTTCTATTTTGTAAATATGGGCTAAAATGTGATTGCCATGCCCGAGTGATCGGGTGGCCGTCACAAGCCGAAGCTTCAGCGAAGGCTTGTGGCGGAATCATATTAAGGATATTGATAATGTGCCCGAGTGACCGGGTGGCCGTCTCAAGCGGAGCGAAAGCGTAGCTTGTGGCGGAATCATATTAAGGATATTGATAATG
>CBDURU010000133.1:0-9063 GCA_965369865.1 uncultured bacterium
AGGGAGTGAATTTCACTGATGGTTCTAATTTCAGAGCCACGACCGTAAGGGAGTGAATTTCACTGATGGTTCTAATTTCAGAGCCACGACCGTAAGGGAGTGCACCGATCCAGTGAATTGCATCCCTGAGGTGACTATGATGACTGAAACACTAACAACTACCCCGCTTGCATACCTAATAACATTCACCTGTTATGGAACTAGACTCCATGGCGATCCATCATTAACAGTAAGCACCCTCAAAAACATATACAATACTCCGAAAATCAAACACTCTGAACAACTATTGAGACTTAAACATACCAGGATGAAGCAACCGCTTTATACGATGGATAAAAATCGAAGAAAAGCTGTGCTGGAAGCAATAATCGAAGTTTGTAAGTACAGAAAGTGGAGATTACTTGCTGCTCATATCAGGTCAAGTCACGTCCATATTATTGTCAATGGTTATAACACCCCTGAAAAAATGATGAATGATTTCAAAGCTTATGCGAGCAGGAAGTTGAATAATATGGGATTCGAAAATAAGGACAGAAAAAGATGTACACGGCATGGTAGCACCGTGTACATTTGGGACGATCAAGGTGTAGCTGATGTGATGAAGTACGTCGTTTATGGGCAAGGTGATCCGATGGAGGTTTATGCGAATGAATGAGTTGGTTCACTCCCTCACCCTCGCCCTACTGTTCCCCCACCCTCTCGAGTGGGGCTTTTTGTTCCGACAGGCCAGTCCCTTGTTTCTTCTGTTCTTCTATAGGCTTAGTTTTTTTTGTCCGTCGGTGGCGTTTTCGATCGGGAAGTGAGATTTTTATATTTTCCATCTCAGTTAGAGCCGCTTCATTCAGGAGTCGCCTGATAGCCCCAACTATTTCCTCAGGGGACACGAGAACATCAGTCGACTTCCTAAGCTCTCGACGAATTACTTTTAATGTGTCCTCGGTAACTATAGCCCCGAGAACGTTCTGAGGGGTCAAAACATTAGCTTTTTGCCAGAGCTCGTCCAAACCGTCCTTCTTAACGTTTCGATAACCAACTAGTGCAAACTTATCCGCCAAATCTGCCGGGTCATCGTTTAAGAGATCCCATGATTCTATGAGCTTTGTCCGAGGAGGCTGGCCGAAGGAAACATGATACAATCGCCAATCTTTGCTATTGGTCAAGAGTATCCATTCACACCCCTGATTGATGGCATAAGACGAGACTTGTTTGAGGTGTTTCGGTGCGAGGTCGATATTCACCCTCTTGAGTTCTACCATTATTACAGGATTGGCCTTTTCTCCCTGCTCGATCTGAATTGCGAAATCACAGTACTCCGTTAATCCGCTTCCTTTCACCGCATGTTCTCGCGTGATATGTTTGAACACATCATATCCCATGAGCGACTCAAACATTCGGTCCACCCGTCTGCGGGTTTGAGCCTCGTTGCCGTCTGCCTTGGCTACCTCCTCGACCATCTTCCGTGCTTCTCTTAAGGCTTTCCGGGTTTCCTTATCTAATTTTTTCCTGGCCATTACAGCTTCCTCCTTAACATATTGATATTAACTTACTATCTTATCACACAGAAATATTTAAATGCCACTTTATCCCGCATTATTCGGACTAGGGCCAGCATAATAAGTTGGTTCACTCCCTCGCCCCCGGCCTACTGTTCCTCCACCCTCTCGAGTGGGGCTTTTTGTTCTGACAGAAGTTTTGCGCCTTCCCCCTCGAAATTTATCTGCAGAAAATAATCGCCGCCGCCCGCGGGCTGGATTTTCACGATCTCCCCTGTCCCGAATTTCACATGCTTCACATGTTGACCGACCGCATATTTGCTCGGTTCCCTTGGCATATCATCTTCCGGGCGTCTTATCCTGCCATTCACCCTCGCCTTTGCAAGCCCGCCCTGGGCCTCAGCGTATTTATATGCGCCGGGAAGTACCACCCAGTCCTTTCCCTTCTCCGAATATTCACGATCGACTTTTTTCCGGTAATGAGCGGGGACATCTGTCGATGGCAACACATCGCCCTTTAACGCCCTCTCGCTCTCCGGATCGTTGGTCTCTATCAGGTGATCGGGAATCTCCGCGAGAAACCTAGACGGCATCGCGCCTCCGGCGAGTGAATTCCTGCTTCGCCAGAACGTACTCGACCTGTTATACGCCGCCGTTAAAAATAACCGATCCATTGCACGAGTAATGCTCACATACAACAAACGCCGTTCCTCTTCCAGTCCTGCCGGATCGTTATAACTTCTTGAATGCGGAAAAAGTCCATCCTCAAGTCCGGCTATAAACACGATTGAAAATTCCAGCCCTTTTGCGGAATGAGAGGTCAGGCATTTCACACTGTCGGCGTCGCGATCGAGATCATCCACCGACTGGATAAGCGCGACATGTTCGAGAAAAACCGGAAGGCCCTCGGTCGGGTATGCTTCATCGAATCTCCCGATCGCACCAAGCAATTCATCGATGTTCTCCAGCCTTGTTTCCGACTCGATCGTGTCCGATTTCTCGAGTTTCCTCTGGTAACCCGACTGGTCGAGTATCATCCCGGCAAGCTCATGTACCGAATACGAATCTTTATCCTCATTGAAATTCCTAATCATCTCGGCAAAACGAATGACACGATTCCCCGCATAAGTGCCAAGTCGCACCCACAGTTCTTCCCTCTCCGGAAGCTCGTGAAGCCCGATATTGTATTCGGTCAATACCTGGATCAGTTTTGTAAAACTCTTCTCCCCTATCCCGCGCGATGGTGTGTTGATGATCCTCTGCATGCTTACCGTATCCCACGGATTCTGCACCAGCTTCAGATACGCAAGCACATCCTTGACTTCCTTCCTGTCGTAGAATCGAAAACCACCGATAATCTGATACGGTATCGCGTACTGCGTGAACACTTCCTCAAAAACCCTCGACAATGCATTTGTGCGATACAGCACCGCGAAATCGTTGTAGGTCCGACCCTCGCTTTTCATGTACGTCTCGATATTTTCAGCGATGTCGATTGCTTCGGCTTCATCTGTCCTTGAGAATTTGAATACAGCGGGATATCCCTCGCCGCGCTTTGTAAATAATTCCTTGTAATGGCGCTTGGGATTGTTTTTCACTAGCGCATTGGCTGCATCAAGTATGTACGACGTGGAACGGTAATTTTCCTCGAGCTTGATAATTTCCGCGCCGGGAAAATCCTCCTCGAAATTCAGGATGTATTTCGAATCGGCTCCGCGAAATGCGTAAATTGACTGGTCGTCATCCCCAACCACGCATATTTTCATGTCCCTCTCGGCAAGTGTCCTCGTGAAAACATACTGGGCCTTGTTGATATCCTGGTACTCATCGACAAGTATATATTTGTAGCGATTCCTCAAACGCTCCAGTGTTTTCGGGCTCTCTTCCATCAGGTCGACCGATTTCATGATCAGGTCGTCGAAATCGAGTGACTTGTTATGTTTCAACCCCGCTTCGTATGCCTCGTAGGTTTCGCCGACAAGTTTCTCGTACGTGTCAAACGCCTGCTCCTGGTAAGTCCTCCAATCAATGAGATTACTTTTCGCTCCCGATATTCGATTATGCACAGCCTTTGGATCAAAATGCTTAATATCGATCCCGAGACCTTTCATCACTCGCTTAACTAAAACCTTGCTCTCGGTATCGTCGAGGATCACATACTCCTGCGGTACACCGATTTCCTGTCCCCATTGTCTCAATATCTGTGCGCATGTACGGTGGAATGTCGCAAGAACCACATCATGTCCCTCCGCTCCGACAAGTCCGTGTACCCGATCACGCATCTCATCGGCGGCCTTATTCGTGAAGGTCACCGCCATAATTTCCCATGGCTTGCATACTTTACTGAAAATAAGGTTCGCGATCCGGTACGCGATAACACGGGTTTTCCCGCTGCCCGCTCCTGCAAGAACAAGTACCGGGCCTTTTATCGTTTCAACCGCACGTCGCTGGGCAGGATTGAGGTCGGTTTTAAGTTTTTTCGAGAATTCAGACAATGCGTAACACCTGTTGAGTACCCGATGAGATTATCATTAGTAGGCTGTCAGGGCAATGGGGATGCTTCGGGTTTCCGAAAAATTGATGAAATTATCCAGGCAAGGACCAGGATTAACCCGATAAAACTTATCGCCGATCCCTTTTTCACGGAAGCCGGGAAATATTTAAATTCGATCACATGCTCACCCGGACCGGTATTAACCTCGCAGAAGATTCCGCGATACGGCCCGATCCCAACCCGTTCGCCATCGACCGTTACTTCCCAATTTTTATCATATGAAATTTCAACTATCACAGCATCCGCAGTGGTATCGATTTCAGTTTGCGCGCCGTTACGACTGAGTTCCAGGATCCCCACTTCATCCTTTCCGGCTCCATTTAAATTTAATGCCCATACTCTTGGCTGTGGATGCTCAGTCCGGTAAAGCCTTGCGTTCTCTCCCCACGATATTGAGAGGTCAACGTCGGTTATCTCGCTGTAACCGGGGATTGTAATTACATCCCCCGATGTAATTACATAATCAACTCCCAGGAACTCAAGTTTTGCCGCCGTTTCGTAACCAAGCATTGTTCCGGATTCCTGGAACTCTTTCCAGATTTCATTCCCAACGAGGCGGTCCCACTCAACCGGACGAAGCGGCGTGTAGGCATCCATGATCTGGATTTCCTGGAATACACCCGTGTTCCCCCCCGAGAGATTCGGAAAGCCGTGGAGGGGCGTCATTTCAAGAAGGTCGCGTTCTGCGAAACGGCCGATATCAACCGCCAGCAGTCTCGCGGGCCGGCCATCTGGCCTTTGTACGTGATCCAGGAATTTCATCGCGTTATTGAATTTCCCGGAATCCATCGTGAACAGCCATCCGATGGGCCAAACCACTATCAGGTGAAATATAAGATATGCGACCAGCCAGACAGGCACCCGTTTGGTGTCCCTCTTCATCACCCATTTAATCCCCCACCACGCTAGCATTAAATCAATAATAAAAATCCCGCCGCCGATCAAAATCGCAGTCGATCGATTCGCGATGAGTAGAAAAGCCACAAGCAATATAAAAATAATCGCTATCGTTACCACCAGTCGTTGCCTTACCAGACCTTTATCAACCTCCACCTTAACCTCATCGTTTCCGGGAACATTGGAAAGGAAATGACCCGCCAGCGCGATAAGGGCGACCAGTACCCCAAGTGCGATCCGACCCTGGTACCTGAACATCGAGAACGGAGAAATTTCAATAAGCAAATGATTTAACGGATTCAGCATCCCGAACGCGAGAAACAATGCCAGCCCGCCCATCATTATTAATGGGGCGTCCTTCTGCCAGTTTGTCCTTATTCCAAGCAGGCGAAGGATCGCGAAAATTGTCGGGAGGAGTCCAATGTAAAAAATGCTCGACGCCCATCCGACCACTTCTGTCTGCTTCCCGTAAGCCGGAAAATAAAAAGCGGACACAAGCCTCAGCGGATGCAGCCAGTTGCTTCCGGTTTTATAAAAAGCCTTATCCGACATTTCACGTACAGTCGTCGCGGCGAATTCCCCGGTCGGCATCCAGATTACCGCTCCGATAATTAACGCACCAATGAATAGCGAGATAAGTATCAAGGCCGAACTGATTGATGTCTTTTTAAAACCTTGTTTACTTGAGAACACGTGCCCGAGAAGGTAGAAAAACAATAGCAGTCCCTGGTAAAACGCCATCTGCCCGCTGCCGATCGTAACCAGCAGTCCGCCTGTAAGCATAAGAAACCCAGCCAATAATCTCCTTCGTCCCGGATACGGTTCCGCAAGGTATCGATCCACAAGCCATAACAGCAGTGGAAACCATACAACCGACTGGAGCAACGCCATCGATGTGATATGGAACAGGAGAAACGGCGCGGTCTGGAACAGCACCCCGCCCATGAAACTGTATAACGGTCGTACTCCCCTGCCCCTGAGCCACAGATCCATGAACAGCCCGGCCATAATAAAATGCAGGATATAGGTCAATCCGGCGTAGTAGAAAAAATTGCCGGGCAGATGGAGAAGGAGGTTTCCAGGATAAAACAGACCCGATTCACTCTCGGCAAGCTGCGGCATCCCAGCGAAAAGGTAATGGTTCCAGAGAGGCAGGACCCCATCCCCTAAAGATTGTACATCGTACCATTTCAGCGGGAGATTGAGACGGGTGACGTCCCATCCCGCGAACTGCCAGACACCCAGCAGCACTGGCAGGAAGAAGACACATGGCAATAAAACAAGCAGAAGCCGAAAAATATCGAATGTGCCGGTACGACGCTCAGTCATGGGGTAATCATAGCATGATGAGGTTGCTTTTCGATTCGAACCGCTGATTTTCCTAACCCGGTTGAATTCAGCACTCCAAATCAGCCTGATTATACTAATAATCCGGATTTACTACGCAACTTCCATTATCCCCCCTCGTCCTTTTCATGAAACGTACTTAGGTGTTATAATAGCGCCTCCAATCGTATCTAATAAAATTTAATTTTCAGGAAATCGTTTCAAGCAATTCCTACCGGAGAGCACACTATGGATATCGTTACCGTCTATTGGATTTTATTTTTCGTCGGACTCGGGTTCGCTGTCATTAGCGCGGTCTTCGTCGGGTTCGGGGCCGCTATGGGCGGTCATGATGTCGACTTTTCCGGAGCTCATGATGTTGACCTTGGCGGTGGAGTTGACACAGTTAGTTTCGGGGACGGCGCCGGAGATATGGGGCTTGAATCGGGTGACTTCTATCATGGTGAAGGTGAGATCGCGCTTAGCCCGGTATCGCCATCGACAATCGCATCGTTTCTTTGCGGATTTGGCGGAGGAGGCCTGATCGGAAACGCAATCGGTTTTGAAGCATGGGGAACAATCTTAATTGCGCTTCCTGTAGGAATTTTCAGTGGCGGTATTGTTTACTGGCTGATGTTCAAACTCAGCAGTCTGAGCGCTTCATCGGAGGCCCGGGCATCAGAAGTAATTGGGACCACCGCGGAAATTATAACCCCTATCGTTGAGGATGGTTCCGGGGAGATCGCTTATGTCTCCAGGGGAAGCCGATACAACAGCCCCGCACGGTCTCTTGACGGTAAAAGCATTTCAAGGGGAAGCGTGGTTAAAATCTGGCGCCTTGTCGGGAGTACAGCCTATGTAAAGGAAATTCCACCGGAGGAAGCGGACCATCCACCGGTCGAGTTACATGACGATTCATCGAAAACATAAAAGATTAATCTATAAATTCTGATTTAAAATATTATTAATAAGGAGTTTACCATGGGAATAGCAGGACCAGTTGTTGGAATTCTGGCTGCAATCTTTTTTCTCTTCTTTGTTGTTGCATTTAGAATTAAAAAAGCAGGCCCAAACGAGGTCCTTGTCATATCCGGTATGCGTCGCATAACGAAACTGGAAGACGGGACCAGGGTCAAGGTTGGGTTCAGGTTAGTAAAAGGTGGTATGACTTTCGTTATTCCAATTCTTGAAAAAGTCGACCGTTTATCCCTTGAGTTGATGACTCTCGAAGTCCGCACTCCCGAGGTCTACACCATCAAGGGTGTTCCGGTCATTGTCGATGGTGTCGCGCAGATTAAAATCAAGGGTGATTCGGTCTCCATTTCGACCGCTGCGGAGCAGTTCCTTTCGATGGGAATCGATAAGATCGCTAACGTCGCACTCCAGACTGTTGAGGGACACCTCCGCGCCATCCTCGGTACGTTGACGGTCGAGGAGATCTACTCGAACCGCGATATGTTCGCGCAGAAGGTCCAGGAGGTCGCAAGCTCCGACCTCGCGAACATGGGTCTCACTATCGTCTCATTCACGATCCGCGACATCCGCGACAACCAGGGATACCTCGACGCTCTCGGTAAACCCCGTACCGCGCAGGTTAAAAGAGACGCGACTATCGGTCAGGCGGAAGCCGACAGGGACGCGACTATCAAAAGCGCACAGGCTTTCCAGGAAGGACAGGAAGCGAAATTTGTCGCCGATACTGGTATCGCACAGGCCGAGCGGGATTACCAGATGAGGGTCGCGGAGTATACGGCGTCGGTTAACAAGGAAAAAGCGATTGCCGACCTCGCGTACGACCTCCAGAAATTTGAGACCGCTCAGGCTGTCAAGGAGCGGGAAATTGAAGTTGATGTCGTTGAGCGTACTAAACGCATCATGGTCCAGGAGAAGGAGATCCAGAGGAGGCAGCGTGAACTGACAGCGACTATCGAGAAACCCGCATCTGCTGAAAAATTCAAGGTCAGCACTCTCGCGGACGCCGAAAGATACAAGTTGCAGACAGAAGCGGACGGTGTTGCGTCTGCTGTCAAGCTGAAAGGTTTCGCTGAAGCGGACGTTATCCAGAAGGTCGGTGAATCGGAAGCCGCGGCTAACAAGGCGCGGGGTGTCGCTCAGGCGGATGTTATCAAGGCACAGGGTTTCGCAACCGCGGAAGCCATGGAAAAGAAAGCCGCGGCGTGGAAGCAGTACAACGAGGCGGCTATCGTGCAGATGTTTATTGACAAGATTCCCGAGATCGCCAGGGCCATCGCTGAACCGTTATCCAGGACCGACAGGATAGTCGTCATCAATAACAGTGGTGGGGGTGATGGCCAGGGCGGCGCCGGAGCCAGCAAAATCACTAAGGATGTAACCGATATCATCGCTCAGATTCCTCCGGTCATCGAAGGCCTGACGGGTATCGATATGGAAACGCTCATCAAGAATATCCCCGCAATCAAGAAAGGTTTATACGATGCCCAGGATGAAGGCTGGACCGATCCATCGAAGGGTAAGGGCAAGTAAAAATCCCTGCCTGTGGATAGTAAGGGCAAGTAAATATCCCTTCCTGTGGATAGTAAGGGCAAGTAAAAATCCCTTCCAGCCAGCGGTTGTTTAGAGAAAATTACATCAAAATAAACCGGGGACATCTCAAATGAGAAGTCCCCGTTTTTTTTATTGAATTCCGAACGTGCTAATATAGGGGACATCTCTTTTCGCTCGTCGACAAGCAGGTGTCCCCCTCAATTCTAAAATACGCTTGTCGACGATTTCTCCAATAACAACAAAAACCGGGTGCCGTTGACAAGCAAA
>CBDURU010000134.1:0-8813 GCA_965369865.1 uncultured bacterium
GGGGGCCCCTAATTTCGTGGCGGCTTTTTTTGTGGTTTCCCGACTGTATTGCCGGCGCACCTATCGAAAGTGTATCGGGTGTATCCGTATCTCCCCTGTTTTTTTCCGATTTTTTTGTATCCCCTGATCAGGCGAAATCCGCGTTATGACCGGGCTGAGGCGGCAATTTACCCGTATCAGGGCAAATCCGCGATTTTCGGATTTGGGGTGTCCATGTGTATCCGGATACGGGTAATGGGTGTGCAGATGGCCATCTCTACTAACTAATAGGACAAGTTAGAGGGGATATGGCGCACCTGTTCTTTGACCATATTCTAAAAGTCACCATAAGTTTAAACACCTCCAAAATCCAGGATGGATTGTGGAGGCGCCACCAGGTTTTTGCTGCGATATTAAACACCTCCAAACTCGCAAGCTCGTTTGGAGGCATCACTGGGCCTTAGTTATGGTGCAAACCGTGCGATGAAAATATCACGCCCCCCATCCGATTCCAGGACAGTTTCGTTCGGTTCACCCTCCCCGAAAGTGGCTGTGCCTTCAAAATATCCAGTTACAACAAATGAGTTGTCCGAAAGCGTTGTTATTCCAGAACCTAAATCTTGATTTAAACCACCTGCGCGATTTGCCCATGCAAAAGTGCCATCTGGATTGTACCGGGCCACGAAGATATCGCCATCTCCATCCGGGACCAGGACAGTTTCGTTCGGTTCACCTTCCCCGAAGATGGCTGTTCCCCAAAAAGACCCAGTTATAACAGTTGAGTTATCCGACAGCGTTGTAAATCCATTGCCATAATCAGATGACGTTCCGCCCGCCCGTTTAGCCCATGCGAGAGTGCCATCATGATTGTACCGAGCCAAGAAGAAACCTAAACCTTCGGTTGCTTCCAGAACAGTCTCGTTTGCTTCGCCCTTCCCGAATGTCGCTGGTCTGCCGAATGATCCTATCACGACTGTCGAATTGTCCGAGAGCGTTGTGATTCCACGAGCCCTATCATCACCCTTTCCGCCCGCCTGTTTAGCCCATGCTAGAGTACCATCGGGATTATACCGGGCTATGAAGATATCAGACAAATCCTCGTCCCACTGTTTGCAGTCCAGGACAGTCTCGTTTGGTTCACCCTTCCCGAATATCATAAAATATAAGAAACGTCCTGTCACAACTGTGGAATCGTCCGAAAGCGTTGTGATTCCATTGGCCCGATCATCAAAATCTCCGCCTGCCCATTTAGCCCATGCAAGAGTGCTGTCAGGATTATAACGGGCTATGAAGATATTAAGATGGTCAAAATATCCTGCTACCAGAACAGTCTCGTTGGGTTCACCTTCCCCGAATGTGGCTGACTCAGAAAAAATCCCAGTCACAACAGTTGAGTCGTCCGAAAGCGTTGTGATTCCAAAGCCTGTATCATCCCATGTTCCGCCTGCACGTACCGCCCATGCGAGAGTGCCATCGGGATTGTACCGGGCTACGAAGATCTCAGGTCTATTCTTTTGTCCAGCCGAAACCAGAACAGTCTCGTTTGGTTCACCCTTCCCGAATGTCGCTGAACCTCTGATTTGTCCTGTCAAAACTGTCGAGTCGTCCGAAAGCGATGTGATTCCAAAGCCTCTATCACTAAATGACGTTCCACCTGCCGATTTTGCCCATGCGAGCGTTCCATCTGGATTGTACCGGGCTATGAAGATATCCCTAAACCCATCCGAAATCAGAACAGTCTCATTTGCTTCACCCTCCCCGAATATCGCTGATGCCTCGAAACATCCAGTCACAACAGTCGATTTGTCCGAAAGTGTGGTAATTCCATAACCGTTTTCAGTATAAGACGTTCCTCCTGCGCGTTTCGCCCAGATGAGATTTCCATAGTCATTGGATGGATTTATATGGACTTTGTATAACTCATATGCTGTCAAATCAATGTAGTCAGGAGATGATGCATTGGCATTATCCTCAACACTGACCAGGCAAAGATATTTTCCATTAGGAGCTGAATTATTGTTTACGATTATCGCTTCCCATGTGGAATAGCCTGAACCATTTTCAGTAAAAGATGCGGTAATATATCCATGGAACAACTCCGAGCATTCGATTATTGGTGCGGCATGTGATTCTTTCCCCTGCCAATCAAATACATCAATTGTTAAAGTAGTTGAGCCATCTCCGTTGATTGGGTCACTGGATACCTCAATCCTCCAGGGCTCGATACAATTCGCTGTGATTGGGAAATCTGTCATGGGGTCAGTAACCGGATCAACATCCGGTATGTCCCACGATGCATCTACCGCGTAGCCCAGTACAAACTCTCCCGACGGTAACGCAAGGCTGTAGGTTTGTTTTTCTGAGTCAGCCGGATACAAAACGTTGCGGGTGTTCGCGGCACCATAGGTAATGTGACGAATAAAGCCGTTAAGATCGGCATTCGGGACGGTTGGTGTAGCAAATTTGCCCTCATAGTAAGTGAAGAAATCCCCCGCCATGCCGAGAGTCGAACCATTATATAACCGCGTGAAGCCTTCAGCGTTGAGGAGTTCGCCGTCTCCCATTGATGAATCGGACATTGTCAGGCCGGATTCAGGGAACAGGTGACTGCCGTTGAACATCATGATTCCCCGGACATCGAATATCGTGAAATTCAGGTCATCAAATGGATGCGTGATCTCGATATCAACATCCAAAATGCCTGGCTCCGGGAAATTGAACCCGACAATCTTGAAGCAGTCCGTACATGGGCCGACTTCGAGTAATTTCAAAATATTCAGATGCATCGAGGTTGCACGTAACGGTACGATTTCGTACTCGATCGAGTCTGGGTCGGTTGCGTCGATATAGATCAGGTTATAGAGAAGGCAATAATGGTTATTTGCCGACTCGGTCGCGTTTCGATCCGATATCGGAATTGAAGTATCGGATGGATCGGATTCTGTGCCGGGGGTGGACGGTCCGCTGCTTCCGGAACATCCCGTAAGAACCAATACCACACAAGTTACTATAAGACTGAACTTGATAATGTTAGCCATAACCTAACCTCCAATTGACTGTCATGCGCTGAATAAGTATACCAAATAAGGTAATGCACCTCCAAACTCGCTTGAAGGCGCCACCGGATTTCGCGATTGTGGAGGCGGCACTTAAAAATCCAACAGGGGGGTGGCGTTGGGATTCCAGCCCATATTTATTAACCTTTATTAAATAAAATTAAATCCGATTTTGATGGATTTAGCGATACTAGATTGTATATCCTATTAGATTATTGATTTACTAAATTAAACCGTGGCCGGGCAGATCGGTTTAGTCTGCACCTTTCACGGGACTGTGCATGTAAGTATCTGATTGCTTATGGTGACGTCTGGAGACGGAAATTCATTTATTGTAAGCCAGTGGCGGAAGCTGCTGACCAGCCCAATGACCCCAAGGATCGGAATCGCCCTGGGGTGCTTTATCCTGATCCTGGCGGTCACGATCACCCAGCTTGCAAATCCAAGATCGTTAACACCGGTGGAAGGCGATGTGGCGCGCATGGATTATGTCGCGCCTTTCTCATCGATCTACACCGACACGGAGGAAACCGAAGCGGCGAGGGAGGCGGCGGCAAACGATGTCGATCCGGTATACACGATTGATAACAAGGTTTTCCCGGCTATCAACGCGGACCTTGGCACGTTTTTCCTTCAGCTCGATGATTATGTCACCGGACTTATCGACCTTAGAGCCGCTTTCGAAAGCCAGGCTGCATTGGACGATCAACCGGCGCCGGACGGTGTGGAATCCGAACCTGTCGACCCTCCGCCATTCATAACCCAGGAAGATATTGATAACCTTGAAACCGTATCAGTCACAACACTGATCGGGATCCTGGACGAGTCAATCGAGATCGAAAGCTACCTTGTTGAAAGGGTGACCAATGAAGACATCCGGGATTTATTTAACAAGGACGCGGATACAAGGAACGAATTTCATGGGATGATCGAGCGAGCGATAAGAGAACGAGCTATCGACACGATCTTCCAGTCCGATCTCGCCCGGGTACTCGATGAACTCCGAGAAACCATTGTTGAAAGGTCGATTGAATCCGGATTTACGCAGGAGCAGGGTACTTTGGCATATCAAATCGCAAGTTATTATGTTCGTCCCAATGCGATTCTCGACGTTCCGGCGACCTCGGAAGCAAAACGTATCGCGAGAGAATCCACGCTACCTGTTCAGAAGGAAGTACGTGCCGGGCAGGTATTCCTCAGGTCCAGAGATGTCGTCGACCGGGAACATATCGATATCATGGAAGCTCTCCGTCTGACCGACGATGATGACCAGTCGAACTCCTGGCTTTCAATCCTCTTGTTTACATTGATGCTGGCAACCGCATTCACGCTGGGTTCGCAGTACCTGGTGAGATGGGGAACCAACCAGCTTGAGGATTTACGATACTACATGCTTTTCTTCACGATCCTGACGATCGCATACCTGGCGAGTTTCTTCCTGATCCAGAGAATATCCGCTGTAGCGAGTGGAAACGATGCCCCGGTGCTTCTAATGCTGGTTTCGCTTCCGGTGGTCGGTGCCGCAGTGCTTCTCGCGCATTATTTCAGGCGGTTACTGGCCGCGACGGTATCCGGATTCCTGGCTGTCATCGTCACACTCGCTTCCGGGGAACCGTCGGTGCTTCTCCCGGCGCTTTTCCCATCGCTCGCGGCATCTTTGATTGTCTGGAGGGACAGCCCACGGGCCATGATGGCAAGGGCAATAATTCTCCTGACCCTGATCTGGGCTGCATCGTTCCTGGCACAGATATTCACATCCGGGATGGATACCGCCGGTCTTCAGGCAAGGCCGTGGATTCTATTTTTCGCCGTAACCCCGGTCCTTGTCGCGATGTTCCTGGCGAACTATGTGCTCGATTCAGCGTTTAATATTCCCACCGCGAGCCGTCTTGCCGAGTTCGACAACCAGGATCATCCGTTACTCAGGAAGTTACAGCTCGAAGCTCCGGGCACATGGCACCATTCAATGATGGTCGGCCTGATTGCCGAGGCGGCATGCCAGGCTGTGGGCGGGAATTCATACCTGGTCAGGGTCGCCTGCATGTACCACGACATTGGCAAGGTCCGGAGGCCGGAATTTTTTATCGAGAACCAGCACGGCGGGATGAATGTCCACGATAAATACTCACCATGGCTTTCAAAGATTATTGTTGAAAGCCATGTAAAGGACGGCATTGCGCTTGCCGAGGCCCACGGACTCCCGAAGGAACTGATCGATTTCATACCTCAGCACCACGGCACCAGCCTGATCCAGTATTTTTTCCGCAAGGCGCTGGCGATGTCGGAGGACGGTTATGTAAACGAGTACGATTACAGGTATCCGGGTCCGAAACCCCAGACTCTTGAAACGGCATGTCTCAATATTGCCGATGCGGCGGAATCATCGACCCGATCGCTCGACGACCCTACGCCTCACCGTATAGAATCCCTGATAAATAAAATATACGAGGACAGGCTGCTCGATGGCCAGTTTGAGGAATGCGGGCTTGCGCTTAGCGATCTTGAAAAGATAAAAGATACGATAATCGACCGGCTTATCGGCTCCTACCACGCGCGGATTGAATATCCAGAGGAAGAGGAATTAAGAAGGCAGTTCCAGCTCAAGCGTGCCGAGGGCGAAAAGGCTCCAAAGAACGGCATCCCACCATCGGATGATGATTGATAGTACCTTCCCGGATGACTGGTAAAACTAAAACCCCAAGGATCGCAGTTTCGGGAACACCATGGACGGATCTCGGTCCACTCGGTGAAACCAGGATCGACTCAATCGAGACAGCGTTTGGTGTAATCCTGGATAATATGGGAATGTTTGACGATCCCTGGAATACCATGCTCGGGCTTGCTTTAATCGATGACTTCGGAATCCGGAAAATCAACTTAAAACATCGCGGGATCGATCAACCGACCGATGTGCTGAGTTTCCCGATGTATGAACGGGGTGAAATTCCTTTGAAAATTAGCGATGGTGATCCGCCGAGATTACTCGGAGATATCGTGATCAGCGTTGAGACGGTAAGTAAGCAGGCTGAGGAAGGCGGGATTGATTTTATCGAAAGGTTTACGGAATGCTTTATTCATGGGGTATTGCACCTTTTAGGCTGGGATCATGAGAATGATGAGGATCGGTTAAAGATGGAAGAGGTGGAAGATGGGATGTTCAGGGATGTTTTAAAGGTTTTCTCTGAATAAAACATCAAATTCTCATACCATGTGCAATTTTAGTAGCATATTATGTCACTTTAAACCCCGTTAATAAAGGATTTCTATAGTTTTTCAGGACCAAATACTTAGGTCCAGTTTCACCCAACGCCGGTATTGAAAAAGCCGGGAAAATGTCTCCCGGCTTGGAAATCTATTTTTTAAATAATCCCAGGCTAATCGATTGGACATCCCCAGATGCCGTACACCGATGTCAGGTGGCATTCATCTCCATCATTACTTGGACTTGACCACAAGACCCAGTAATTGTCGCCTAAAACACATGATGAACTCATTCCATACCAGTTAGAATATTGCGATCCGAAATCATAATCACCAAAATGAAGACCCAAATCTCCATTAAGTAATTCAAATTCATCCGCAAAAGATAATCTTTCACCCACGTCATGTAATAAGCTAGTTACTGCCATACGAGCCATGGGTCTCCATCTTAAAGAATTTGGATTATCCGATTGCAGGTAGGATATGTAAGATGCGTGAATTATGGGAGGGTTCTCAAACGGAAAGACACAGACGGATGGAGAGGACCAGGATTTCATTACTTCTTCCTCTGTATCTGTTGAAAAACTGTCGAAGCCGAGATAAGTATCGAGATAACTGACAGTTGTATCATTAAAAAAGTAACCATTGGTCCTGACCTGCGTCCATGTCAAAGCGCAGAGATTAGAACCAGGCAGTCCGACATCGATTGACGGCATAAAACCCGCATATACAGGTTGCTCAGATTCAGGTAGACTATGATCTTGAAAAAACCACTCCAGCCGGAGATCTACGATATTCGCTGGAAGGCCGGTAACTGAACCCGCGGGCCAGTAAACGAAATGGGGAAACAGCGTGAAATCATCTCCGCATAAGATTACCGATACAGTCCATTCCTGATCCAACGCCGTAAATCCCCACAAGCCTATGTCAATTCGCGGCTGGAAACCGTGGCATATTTCATCGGTGTATTCTGCTTTTACCTTCTGTATCAACATCGGGACGATAGGAAGTAGATTATACGGCGTATCATAAATTCGTACCAATTTCGAGAAGTAGACGCGGGGGCCTTTGGGAGCTTCAACTGAAGTCTGATGGTACCATGTCCAGACAAAATACAGGTCTCCTTTGCCGAAGAAGGCCCCAGGATGATCTGACCTTGGATCATATGCGATATCCGCCATAAGCTTACCCTCACCAAATTCCTCATTGAGAGCCGTCCAACCAAATGGAAAAGCTTCATCCATATCTATTTCTTGGATCCATTCCGGGTCATCTAAATTCCAGTTATCGGCAGGGAATTGTATATCATCCGGGTCAAATCCTGACCGAACGATTCTTATGTCCCATTGTCCGCCGGGTTCTTCCATTATCTGGTATATGATGGCTACTTCAACATATGTACTGAGTGTACCGTATTCACCACCGTCATCGGTGAAGAAATAACATGCGGCAATCCTGGGAAGGCTGATATTTCCTTGGATAATCTCCCCAATCCCCCCTTCATCAACTTCATGCTTTGCATAAAATAACTGGCTCATTGAAAATGCTGTACCGTTGTTAGCTAAAAATCTATAGCAGATCCTGCTGGTGTTGGTAATCGCATCCTCTTCCTTTAACGCGACCGCGACAGCCCATGTGTAGTCATCAGACTGCCAGAGTTCGCCCCAATCACTTTCATTTAATAAGCCAGGTCCCTGTAATATTTCGCTAATGTCTGCGTCATAATAAATACCGTCATCTCCAAAGATTCTAAGTTGGGAATTTAAGAACTGCTCAGCAGATCGATCAAGCCCGGTTGTATCCGGGTCAATTGGCCCGTGTTTCGAGCATCCCAGGAATAATGTTGCTATAAGGATAAAAATTATGCATTGTTTCATGATTTCCTCTCCTTTTGTGGAAATATTTTGCACTAATCACAGTCAATCTCGACTTCGAAAACATCAAACGATGGGTAAGGAATCGGCTGAAATGCGTGAGTTTCAGAATGAATTTCATACGCTAAAACCTGGTAGATTCCATCGGTGACATTGGAGAATTTAAATCCTGGAGCGCAACGCAGGTGTTCGGGATCGGGTGAATCACAATCGCCAGTTAGAGACGAACTTAAGTAAAATGCCTCGCACCTGAATCCAACCATTCGTTTCTCAATGGCATCGGGTAGCAGGTACCATAAATCGAGTTCGACGTAACCCTCATCAATTGTAGAAGGTGGCGACGCATAGTGGTTGCAGCATGATGGGTCCGTAATCACATTCCCGTTGTTGAAAACCACCTCAAAGTGAAAAAGCTCCGGCTGGTTGGCCGTGATCGGGAAATCCTCGACAGGGTTCGTCACCGGCATTACAGTCGGTATTTCCCAACTGACATCGAGAGCGTATCCTGCCCTCCACGGACCCGATGGCAGCGAAATGTGAAAAGTTTGTGACACTGTTTCACCGCTTTCAAGCATGTGCCGTTCCTCATTGGAATAAAAATCGAGGTAAGCGTTTATATTCGCGGTTGGTAAACCACCGAAAGCGTACTTTCCTTCCCAGTAATTGAAAATCGGTTGGGGAAGCCCGGAATCGTAGTCCGGAC